>CASFPZ010000021.1 GCA_949296365.1 uncultured Akkermansia sp.
TGCACCGTCGACAAAGCCAGAGCTAATATGAAGCCTAGAATCAACATTATCAGCATAACCTTCATACCCCGTCAATGTGACCGGAATGTCAGCCGTGCCCGTATTATCAATGATCGTGTAAACGCGATCGCCCGCAGTCAACCAATTGTCCCCTTTCAAGAGCAATTGGAAACCTTCTCCCGCCAAACTTCCCCCATCTGCCATTGTTGCATAAGCAGTGTCACGTTCATCCCATGTCACCGTTACAGTGCCAGCCAAAGTTGTCGTGCCACCAAGAGAGCCACCATCCAGAATCAGAGTCACCTTATCCGTCATCGTCAGCCCCGTCAGCGTACCACCGCGCACAGCTGCGCTTGAAGCAACAGTTCCCAACCCTCTCGTACCAGAGATGTCCAACAGGCCGCCTTCAGCCGACAATTCACCGTTGAATGCCGCCAGATCCCCCGTCAAATTCTGCGTTCCACTCCCAGTCTTAACGATATTAACGTTCCCCAACACATTGCCGTCATAGGTCAAAGCCGTCGAACCCGAATAATTGATCGTCAGCGTCGACGAGGTCACCTCAGATACCGGGTTAACCGCCACATTGATGTGGTTCTGAACTGTTTCGCTCTCCTCAATAGCAATTGAAGACAACCCGGCAATCGTCACGTTTTCAGCGCCCAGATACAACCCGGTGTAATCATGAGTCAACGACACCTGCGCTTTAGCTGCCGCGTCTCGATGGTTCAGAATCAGATATACTTCTTTGGTATTACCGACTTCGCCACTGCCGACTTCAATCGTTCCGCTGAACCAATTGGCTTCGTCATCGTCGGCGCCATTAATCACGAAACTCGTATTCGGGACCAGAGCCCCACCATAGGAAATACCGCTCTGTCGGCTCAAGACAATTCGCCCGGAACCATTTAATTTGGAGACGATGATGCCGCGTTTACCGGAGGTCAAATAAAGTGTAGCGGCGTCATCGGCAGTTTCAGTTGCCTGAATCGTCATGCCCTCACAAAAATAGACATTTGACTGATATCTTGTATATCCAGCATCATCGCCCCACCCTGCGCCACCATAGAGAGCTCCGCCCTCTTCAATAAGCACTTCAGGAGAAAAATTGGTCGTGTCCGAAGACGACCCTGGGAACAATAATTTCAAGGAACCACCCGAATGGATGTATAACTCGTCTCCCAACGAGTACATATTGTCTGCACTCAATCCCCCACCTTGCGTTATCGTCGTCAAACCCTCCGCAATTTCGATTCGGTTCACACTAAAATCGTGTTCTGAACCATCTGCCCAAGACAACGACAAGTTCTTAAGCACAAGAGACCCTTCGCCCGTCACAGAAGTCAGATCGAACGACGCACCGCCAAAGGCCAACGATCCCCCTTCGGCGATCGTAATAGAGTCCGTATTCAACGCCGTACCGCTCAAGGACCAGTTCGACCCGGCAGCAATGGCAGCTTCCCCTTCAAACGTCAACGTTCCTCCTACTACTGACACATCAGTATCCTCCGGCAAGACAGTTTCCTCACCAATAGTCAAGGAGCCGCCCAACGAAAAATTAATGCCCTCATCCGCACTCAACTCGACACCATCCAAGGTCAGGCTTGTATCAGCAAAAGTAGAGATTACACCCGGAGCACCCAAATCAATCGAACCGCCCGACAACGTCAGATTACCGCTTTTCAAAATCATTCCGTCCATCTCGACCCCGTCGTCCAACGTCAGCGTCGAGCCATCCGCCGAGGCCTTGATCACAGCCGCATAGCCGGTTCCCCCCCACGCACTGTCTCCAGTCTCGCCATCCGTTACAGACCAAACGGAGTCTCCCCAGACAGATTCCCCAGCGGCAAGATCCCTGTACAGGTAAGCACCCTCGTACGAATCCACCACCTGAATCCCCGCAATCGTGCCGCGGCCTCCGCTTAACACATTGGTCACGACAATAGTTGAGCCTGCGACTCCGTCAATTTGCAGAACGTTCGTTCCAAGAGTCAACGCACCTAGGTTGGGGTTACGATCGCCCCAAGCCTCTGTTCCCTCCGCCATTGCGCCATCCTTCCACGTCCAGCTCGTACCATTCACATTCATCGCTGTGAATGTCCCGCCATCACCAGATAAAATCAAATACACCGTCGATTCCAGATACGGAGTGCCAGTAATCGTCACCGAATAAGCCTGACTTGTGCTGGCATCGATGTAAGAAGCCAGCAATTTGTCCGTCTGAGTTGCCGTACTAGCGTCTGTCGGCCCCCATGGATTGCGAGTCGAGGTTACAATGACATCCTGCAGAGCGTTGCCGTCGTTATCGATCGACACATTCGCCGACTGGGCTTCGGTCGTCGGGGTGAAATTGAACCAATTCTTCCCGGCAACAGCCACCATGCCAGCCGTCTCGTCCCCACTCATCTGATCCGTATCGGATCCGTCGTTAAAATTGATACTGAACCCACGAGCAAACGTCGTGTCCGGACAAAAACAAGCCATTACAGCCGCGGCTAAAAAAACGGGTAAACGTAGTTTCATGGTAAGGTTGAATACTAAAGTACCAACTACCATTTTCATCAACCCACAGCAAGGAGGAAGATTCAGAGGAAACAAAATTCTGACGAGGACCTACCAACCGAGAGCGCCATTCAGGTTCTTTGGTTAAAATTCATCAAAGTTGGATTATGAACGCCAGCGCGTTCAAAAGCTGTTAGATTCGTTTTTCAATAGTTATGAAAAAGTCGCATTTTCTACTAGCATGCGCATGTTTTGTCAGCATGTTGGCAGGGATATTGAGCGGGACAACCGCGCAAGCAGCCCTCAAAACAGCGGCAATCATTGACGCTTCTGCACCAGACGCCTCGACCCGTTGGGGGAAACTAGGCGTCTATGAATATCCGGCGTCTTCGGTCGCCCCCTATCAGGGCAACCGCAAGACCTTTTTTGGCCAGCCACTAGGTTTCGATGTATCGGGGCTCCCCCCCAAGCAAGAATGTAGCGTCGAAGCCACCTTTTTGAGCGATGGGACGAGAACGCTCTCGCTCGATTTCAACGGTGCGGATTTCGACGAGCAATTAGTTCGAGATCAATACATCGTCAAGCTGCAACAAGGCGTTCCCGTCGTCAGGAAGTGGACAATCCCGGCCGACAAGATTTCGGAAGGGACTTTGACCATCGATATCAACACGTTGGAGGGGCCCAATTCCGTCGTTCAGAAAATTGAAATCTGTACAGTCGATGGCAAAAAGCCAGTTATCAAAGCCAAAAAAGGCTTCGACGCCATCACAGATGCCGAATTAGAGCAAATGGTCATGCCGTTGCCACGCATCACTCCGCGCCCGACGCACGTGACAGGCGTTGCAAGCCCCGTCATGACATTGAATGGGACATGGGAATTTTCAGCAGAAAACAACGGACACTTCAAACCAATTGCCGTACCAGCGGAATGGACCATGCAAGGGTTCAAAGTACCTGCAGGGAAATTTGCCTTGTATCGCAAAACCTTTAACGTCCCCGCCGATTGGAAAGGCCAGGTTGTTCGGCTACGATTCGACGCCGTCCATTCCGTTTGCCATGTATTCCTCAATGGCCAACAAATCGGTAGCCACATCGGCGGTTTTGTTCCCTTTGAGCTCGATGCCACGTCCGCAATCAAGCCCGGTTCTCCCAATGTTTTGGAAGTACAAGTCCAATGCGAATCTATCTCCGACGAGGTGTCCTGCCTATCTTCCTATGCCTCTCACCCAGTTGGCGGCATCGTTCGCAAAGTGACTCTCTTTGCAGTACCGGCAATTCACATTGCTCAGGAGAAGACCTGGACGACGCTGGATACCACGCATCGCCATGCCACCTTCCATTACGAAGCCGATCTAGCCAATGCCAACAAGACAGCAGGTAGCGCGCAACTAGTTCTATCGCTGACAGACCGAGAAGGCCATATCGCCGCTTCCGTCACTCAGGATATCGACTTGAAATCTCGAGGGACAATCCCGGTCAAGGCAACGCTCCAGATTCCCAATGCGAATTTGTGGACTTCGGAAACGCCGTATCTCTACAAATTTGTTAGCACATTGAAAATCGGAGACAAAGAAATAGCAGAAAACGCGTTCAACGTCGGGCTTCGTCAAATTGAACTACGAGGCAATCGAATGTTCGTCAACGGCATGCCCGTCAAATTGCCAGGCATCTGCCGCCACGAAGTCCATCCATTGCTTGGCCGCAGCCTTACACCAGAACTGTGTCGGCAAGACGCCCAGCTTTACAAAGACGCCAACGTCAAACTCGTCCGCACATCGCACTATCCGCCGAGTGAAGAATTCCTCCAGGCTTGTGATGAGATTGGACTATTTGTCGAAGTGGAATCAGCCTTCTGCTGGGTTGGTATGTTCAACGGTTACTGGAGCCGCAACAGCTACATTAACCCCAAATATTTTCCTTACTATTTGCAAGGGAACCTGGACACCCTGGCCGCCTACCGCAACCACCCCAGTGTCCTATTCTGGTCCATGGCCAACGAATCCGTCTGGAGCCATCTATGGAGAAAAGTCATGGAAGTCATGAAGCGGTATGAGCAGAGCCGTCCGATCGCCTTTCATGAATTTAGTTATCGACCAGGATCCGACGAGCCCGGCAATCAACCCGACATAGCCAATTGCCACTACCCCTCAGAACGGAATCCAGAGAACTGGAGCAAAGAAACGCGTCCGACCTGGTTTGGCGAATATGCCCACCTGCAATGCTACAACCGAGTCGAGTTAGCCACCGACCCCTTCATTCAGGAAGACTGGAGCCGCCCGCTCCAGCGCATGGTTGATCTAATATGGGAGCAGCCAGGTTGCCTAGGCGGCGCAATCTGGAGCGGTATTGACGATGTCTTCCACCTGCCAGACGGCAATCTCTGCGGCTATGGCCACTGGGGGCCCATCGACGGCTGGCGACGGACCAAACCAGAATACCACGGATTACGCATGGCGTACACACCAGTCCGGTTCTTCTCTATTAAGGCAGAAGCAGGCCAGCCGATAGAAATCGACCTCCAAAACAGGCAAAATTTCCTCGATATGAAGGACAATCTCATCGAATGGAAATCTGCCGACCAATCAGGACGCATTTCAATGGTTTTAGCCCCCCATGCCAAAGGGAAAATGACAATTCCAGGGACCTTCAAAGCAGGAGAACAAATCGATTTGACCGTTAAAGATCCCTCGGGGCGCCTCATTGCCCGCGAAATCATCACAGTAGCTACCACTCCAATGATGCGGCAGGACCCAGCAATCACTCAGCTGATCGATACCAAACCCCAGCTTGCTTGCATCAATGAAAAGCAACTACCAGTTCCTGCCATTTTCGCCCTCAATGGCTCAGGCGGCAACAAGATGACGAATACAGTTGCAGTCGATAAGGACATTGCCCCATGGACATGGACTCGCGACAAGGCCGATACCACCACCCTTCGCTTTAACGGCAAAGGCGACCTCGGTTCAGGCACACTCGAATTCCAACGTCGCCAAGATGGCAACATCCTCGTTCGTTACAACATTCGGCTCTCCAAAGATATCAACCCAAGGCAGTGGGGACTCGTCTTCACGCTGCCACGCGATTTTGATACTATTTCTTGGAAACGCCAACCGCATTGGACATGGTATCCTGCCGACCACATCGGCAGAGCTATAGGCCAAGCCCAAGCCAATCCTTCCAGCCGTCAATTTATTGAGGAACCACGAGTAAAACCCGTTGGTCTCTGGAAAGATTACAGCAATTCCATGGGATCCAATGATTTCCGATCCACGAAAGCCAATATTGATGAAGTCAAACTCTCCAACCGCGAGAAAAATTTCGTCATAACGCCTTCTAACCCAACCATCAAACAACATGTACGAGCCTGGGTTGATGGCAATCAAATCCGAGTCCTCGTCGCCGGATTCAATACTGGCGGCGCCGATCGTTTCTTTAATACTCATTACGTACAAGAGCGAAGACCGCTCCGTGCCGGAGATGTGATCGGATCCGAATTTCTCATTAAAAACGAAACTCGATCCGCTCAATAAATTTTCTCCTTCATCTAACCTTTAGGTAAACTCAATCGCCGCTAGCCAGGAAACCTCCACTAGCGGCGATTGAGCATCATATGTTAATCACGTTCTGAACAATACGCATGACAAGGTTAACGACTATTTCCGCCTATTTTTGAAAGTTTTTTCTTCTTGACATCGTATTCAGGGTATTCGATCATTTCTTTCACCTTCATGTTGGGCATTTTTCAGCGTCGTCATCAATATACTCTCAGCGAATTGGAACTTCGTCGCGAGGCGCGTGCCGATGTTATCAAGCAGTCGTTGCCATTATTGACGATTGTGCTTTTTTTCGTTTTACTGGCATTGTTGTCTCTTCTCTGCCTGAGGCCTTGGAACGACTTGCGCGACCTCCAGCAACAACGGGAAATGACCCAAATCAAGTTGAAAAAAACACAAAAAGAGCTCCAACGAGCCAAACAAGAATACTATTGGATGACACAAGACCCCGATTATTTCGAAACCATAGCCCGGGATAAAAACAACCTCTCACTGCCCGGCGAAACAGTCATCCGTATTGAAAAAGAGCCGAAGCCCGTTATTCCGTAACGCGTTCTACTGATACAGGATGAGCCTATAGAGCGGTTCCTGGGCCCTTTATAGGCAACAAGTAGTCATCAAAATACAAGTTGAGCGATTTCCGTATCGCTCATATCTTCCATTGAGTCCTGAGAAGAAAAAAGGCACACAGCGTCACGCAACGTTTCACTGCCTAACGATTCATAAGCAGCCCCTACTAAATAAGAATCGTCTACCTGATCAGCAACGGCCAATTCATCTACACCTTGAGATGTTGGTTCCAGCGCCGAGAATAGGAACAAACCGACAGTAATAACAGCCGCTGCGGCAGAGATCCACACTTTCCAACTTATACCCCAACTCTGTTCGCGAATTTCAGGTTGACAGGAAGCGGAAGACGGTTGTTCTTCAGCGATACGCTTCATGACAGCCTCAGCGAAACCGGCAGGAGCTTTCTTGCGCTCTGCTTTTCCCAAAAGCTCCCATAATTCCCAATCGTCTTGTCGATGTGGATCGTTCATATCTTCTTGTTTTGTCAAACACCAGACATGCAGGTAAGTTGCAAAAAATTATTGTTCATCAGGTGGGAGACGCATCCAATCGCCAGCGATACCGCCAGACAAGATCGACCGACGGCTGACGTCGCGCGATTTGGCTCGGTCTGTTCCTTCAAATTCCAGCAATGCGGTGTAAACAGGTTGGGAGTCATTTGGGCGGAACAAGGTTATTTCGCAGGGGTCAGTATCGGTATTCAACACATAACGAAACGTTCTGGGACGCCTGTCATCGGGCATCGAGAAACAGATTTCCTGTTCCGACACCGCAGCTTTGACTTGGAATTGAGTTTCCAGCCATTCGCCAATGATTATTTTGCGCGGATCCGGAGTAGGCCACAACGCCACACCCCCTATAAGAGCACAGCATGCCGTAACTACAACTATTGTTTTTTTCCCTATCACTGTTCTAAAGCAACTCTCGTTTTTATATCGGGGGATGGCTTTGACGAACAGAGGGAAAGCACGTCATTACAAAAATACCAGGAGCCACCCAAAGGGCACTCCTGGCAGAGTAACCATCAATCTCCTATCACATGCGCCTTAGGTCTCAGATCCGAAACAGGCAATTGCCAAACTGAGCCGAATCACCCAGATCTTCTTCAATACGGAGAAGTTGGTTGTATTTAGCCATACGGTCGGAACGGCTAAGCGAACCAGTTTTGATCTGCCCAGCATTCAGCGCTACGGCAATATCGGCAATCGTCGTGTCCTCCGTTTCGCCAGAACGGTGAGAAATTACAGCCGTATACCGGTTTCTCATCGCCAAATCCACCGTATCAAAGGTTTCGGTCAACGAACCGATCTGATTGACTTTGACTAATACCGAATTGGCCGTGCCGCGTTCTATCCCCTTCTTCAAAAATTCGACGTTCGTCACGAATAGATCGTCGCCAACTAACTGAGTTGTTCCGCCCAACTTATCGGTCAACACCTTCCAGCCTTCCCAATCGTTTTCAGCACATCCATCTTCGATGGACACAATCGGATATTGTTTCTTTAGGCCGACATAGTAATCAGTCAATTCCTGGGCCGTCTTCTTACTGCCATCCGACTTTTTAAAGACATACAGACCGGATTCTGGATCGTAAAATTCTGATGAGGCGGCATCGAGCGCCAAGACGATATCTTTGCCAAACTGATACCCAGCTCGCTCCACAGCTAAGGCAATGCAATCTAATGCGTCTTCTACTGATTTGAAATTAGGCGCAAACCCACCTTCATCGCCAACGGCAGTCGACAACCCGCGGTCATGCAAAACACTCTTCAGAGAATGGAACACTTCAGCCCCATAGCGCAATGCTTCGCGGAAGCAAGGAGCCCCCAGAGGCATAATCATCAGTTCCTGAAAGTCGATGGGAGCATCAGAGTGAACCCCACCATTGATAATGTTCATCATCGGCAACGGCAATACCTTAGCATTGGGCCCACCCAAATATTTGTAAAGCGGCATCCCCAATTGAGACGCAGCCGCACGAGCTATCGCCAAGGATACACCCAAAATGGCATTCGCACCCAGGACGGATTTGTTGGGAGTTCCATCCAGATTTTTCATGATGGCATCAATATCTGTTTGTCGAGTTGCATCCCAACCAATCAGAGCCCGAGCAATCGTCTCGTTGATACTCGCAACAGCTTTAAGAACCCCCTTGCCTAGATACCGTTTCTTGTCTCCATCTCGTAATTCCCAAGCTTCGTGTTCGCCAGTCGACGCGCCGCTCGGCACCGCAGCTCGTCCAATTGCACCACCATTTAATTCTACTTCAGCTTCAATCGTCGGATTCCCTCGCGAATCAAGAATCTCGCGCCCCGTGATCCTTTTAATTCTTAAATGTTCCATGCAAGTTAGACTAATCTAATAAGGTGTAACTAACAATCCTTTTCCCAATTTTTTTTGTTTTATTTTGGGGTAAAAGATTCATGGAGAGTTGACCAGATTTGATATTGGCTGATTAACAAGATTGAACTAGAGTGTATTCATGTCTCGTTATCAAGGAGAGCAAGTATTGGTTATTCCACGGTCTATTTTTGTAGAAGTTGGTTATTTTCAAGGGGTTAGTTTCAATGCGACAGGCATTTTGGAGGCAGCCTTTTCGGCAGGGGCAGCACGATTTATGGATCGCGAGGAAGCGGAGAAGGATCCATCGTACAAGCAATTAATACCCTATGGGATATTCCATTATGGTTCTCGACTTCTGCACTATACGCGAGGAGGGAGTGGAGGAGAAGCGCGGCTTTACGACAAAGGATCGATAGGCATAGGGGGCCATATCAATCCCGTCGACCAGCATGAGGGGACGATCACCATGCAGACGTACCTATCAGGGGTTGAGCGCGAAGTGAGGGAAGAGTTGAGTATTGAGGGGGAACCGGCCCAGCGCATCATTGGGGCCATCAACGACGACACAAACGAAGTTGGGTCAGTTCACCTAGGCATCGTTCATGTATTTGACATGACATCATGTCAGGTTAAATCGAACGAGTCAGCCTTGGCCAATCTTGCCTTTCAGGAGATTAACGATCTAGAGTCACCCCAAATGCATAGCAAACTGGAAACGTGGTCTCAATTAGCCTTGCGACTCTATCGGCATTATCAAGTTTCTGGACATTAATTTAATTTTCACAACACTATATTCATGAACACCTCATTGAAATTACACGGTCTTGTAGCAGCAGCTCACACCCCGTTCCATGAGGACGGCTCCATTAACCCAGCAGCCGTCGACGCTCAGGCGCGTCATCTTGCAGCCCAACATATTACACTAGCATTTATCACGGGCAGTACAGGGGAATCATCGTCGATGCAGTTAGCCGAGCGCAAGGAGATCTACGCAGCCTGGAAAGAAGCAGGGAGCAAATACGGCATAGGGATCATTGCACACACAGGCTCCAACAGTACGCGCGAAGCACGTGAATTAGCCGAATACGCACAGGAATTAGGATTCTTAGCCACTAGTTCTCTAGCGCCGTCTTATTACAAACCAGGTACACTGAAGTTACTAGTAGATTGCTGTGCCGAGGCAGCCTCTGGAGCGCCAGATCTGCCCTACTACTTTTACGACATTCCAGCGTTGACCGGAGTGAGATTTAATCCAGTGGCCTTCATGAAGTTAGCAGGCGAACGCATTCCCAATTTTGCCGGCATCAAATTTACCAATGCGGATTTAGCGCTTTACATGGATGCGCTTGAGTATGCCGATGCGCACAACTATGATCTCCCCTGGGGGGTAGACGAGTGGTTTTTGGGAGCTTTAGCTACAGGAGCACGCGGAGCAGTCGGGAGCTCGTTCAACTTTGCGCCAGCTCTCTATCAAAAGTTGATGACAGCCTTTGCGGAAGGCGACATCGACACAGCACGAGAATGCCAGCGTCGTTCTGTGCATATGATCAATATTCTTGCATCCAAAGGGTACATGGGCTGCGCCCGGGCAGTCCTGGGATGGCAAGGAGTACCAGTTGGGCCAGCACGTCTGCCACAGGGTAATCCTAGCCCAGAAACGCTCAAGGAACTTCGGACAGAACTGGAGCAGATTGGTTTTTTCCAGTGGGCACTCAACTAACCTTTTCTTTTGTTCATGTTAACTCCTGAAAATTTTTCACTGAAAGTCTTAGGCGAGACGTACAAAGACCGTTTGTTGAACGAGGTAGAGCCATTTTGGTTTCCTCGGTCCTACGATCAGGAATTCGGAGGGTTTCTGCACTGTTTTGATTCGGATGGCACGCTCGTTGACACAGATAAATCGGTTTGGGCACAGGGTCGCATGGCCTGGATGTTGCTCACCATGTACCTCAGCATAGAACGCCGACCCGAATGGCTTCAATGGGCAGAAAGTGCTCTGGATTTTCTCACACGTTACTGCATTGATCCCAGCGATGGTCGGATGTATTTTCACGTCACACGAGAAGGGGTACCCATTCGCAAACGCCGCTATGCTTACAGCGAATCATTTGCAGCCATTTCGTTTGCCGCCCATGCAGCGGCCACTGGGCAGGCACGTTCAGCCGAACAAGCGTGGCATTGGTTTGAGATCTTCACGCGAATTCACTTTGAGCCAGGCGCCATGGCCCCTAAAACGACAGGGAAACGACCAGTCATTGACTTAGGTTCTCGCATGATTACACTAGCTACAGCTCAGGAAATGCGGAAATTTCTCGGCAATGATCCAAGATTGACGCAATGGATCGACCGTTGCATTCACGAGCTGACGACCCTATTCATGAAACCGGATATCAAAGCAGTCATGGAAGTAGTGAGTCCAGAAGGCGCCATCATCGATCATTTCAATGAACGGACGTTGAATCCTGGTCATACAATTGAGGGGGGGTGGTTTGTTTTGGAAGAAGCCCGTCAACGAGGGAACGATCCCGAACTCATTAAAATCGGTTGTCAAATGATCGATTGGGCCTATGTTCGAGGTTGGGATCCAGACTTCGGCGGGCTCCTTTACTACCGCGATGTTTACGATCGGCCAGTTCAGGAATACTGGCACAATATGAAATTCTGGTGGCCACACGACGAAGCCCTCATTGCCACTATCCTCGCTTATGTATTGACACAAGATTCCAAATACGCTGCAATGCATTGCGAGGTTCACAATTGGGCCTTTTCGCATTTCCAAGATCAAGTTCATGGGGAATGGTTTGGTTACCTGAACCGCGATGGTTCTCCCGCCAACACACTTAAAGGTAGTTTGTGGAAATCATTCTTCCACCACCCGCGAGCTTTATGGAATTGCGCTCGTTATTGCGGTTCCATTGCGATTTCTTAGAGGATCAACGGATTTTTTAATTTTTTTGTGTTTTTTTAGAATGAACCTGTTAGAAACGACATGAAATGAATGAGATAGATATTCCAACAATTGGGATTGATTTTGGAGGGACCTCAATCAAGCTTGGGGTGGTACTCGGCAATCAAGTCATCGATCATGCCCCATCTATCGCTACTCAAGAATACAGTTCCCCACAAGACCTCATCCATGCTATTGCTCAATTTGTCCGCATGTTGAAGGCCTCTTATCCTGACGTCAAAGTCATCGGCATGGGCATGCCTGGTTTTGTCAACCATTACGAAGGCACCGTATTCACCCTAACCAATGTGCCAGGTTGGGATCATATTCCCGTGAGGGCATTACTGCAGGAAGCGACGGGGCTGCCAGTCTGTATAGAAAACGACGCAAACTGCATGGCTTACGCAGAGTGGAAACTCGGAGCAGCCCGCGGCAGCGACAATGCCGTTTGTCTCACACTGGGGACCGGCGTTGGCAGCGGTATCATCATTAACGGAGCCCTATTGCGAGGATCCACTTGCTCAGCAGGCGAGCTAGGACAAACAAGTATTGACTACAATGGGCGCCTCGGTCACTATGGCAACAGAGGGGCCTTGGAAGACTATATAGGCAACAAGGAATTAGCAGCAGATGCGCGTTCCATGTACGCCTCGCACGGGCAAGACAAAACCATCGTTGATTGTAATCCCATTGCACTGGAAAAAGCGGCGCTTCAGGGCGATCCAATCGCAGCTAAATTTTGGAATGATATTGCACGCAAACTTTCCTGCGCACTCATTAACTGCTGTTACCTCATCAATCCGGATACGATTGTCATTGGAGGAGGAGTTTCCAAGGCCAAGGCGCTGCTCTTTAATCCATTGAAAGAATTCATGATCAAGCAAATGCCCGAACCACTGTCTAAGCACCTCAAAATTGTTCCGGCCATGTTTGGTACAGAAGCCGGAACCATTGGAGCGGCACGCTTAGCTTACGATACGCTCATCGTTCCTACTGAAGGCCAATAACCAGACTCCATGCCCAACAACACAGCCTCTGCAAGCACCCAAGCACGACTCATTGCTCGATTGGGTTTATCTCCCCAGGAAGCAGAAGCCTTGTCCGTTTGCCTTACGCAAGGACAATCAGCTCGCAAAGCGTGTGTTCTCACACCTTTGGCGCCAGAAGGTTATGTTCCTTCGTGCGTTCAGCCTCCATCTCAAGCAGACCCACCCTGGTTGGGCAAAAAGGTCATGATCGCCAGACCAGAAGTCTCGCTAGATGAAGGAAACGCCAAGGGGTTTTATTATAGCCTCGATCTTTCGTCCGTCTGGGAAACCGCACCACTGGCTATGTTATCTTCGCGGCCTCGGCGTTGTCTCGATATGTGTGCCGCACCCGGAGGTAAATCAATACTTGCACAGACCCGCGTTGCCCCACAGCTTCATGTAGCTTCTGAAGTTCATCATGAACGACTCGGTATTCTGCGCCATAATTTAGCCAGATGCGGGTTTTCCAATCTTTACACGCAAAATTGGTATCCGGCGCAGTGGAGCACCCACGCCCCCGGAGCATTCGATCTCGTTTTGGTAGATGCGCCCTGCAGTGGACAATCTCTCTTGGCAAAGGGGCTTTCTAACCCAGGGTGTTTTCATCCCTCTATCATCAAAGGCAACGCCAAGCGCCAGCGAGGGATTTTAGTACACGCCTTGACAGTTTTAGCTCCAGGCGGTTACCTCCTTTACACGACCTGTACGTACGCCCCAGAAGAAAACGAAAAAACGATGGCTTGGGTACTGAAGCGCTATCCGCAGATCGAAGCAGTTGCCGTGCCGACTTGCGAGCCATTTCAGGTGCCCAGCGTCGCATTTCCCTGTTATCGACTGTTGCCTACCCAAGGATGGGGAGCAGGAGGATTCTCCTGTCTTTTAAGGAATCGGGATCATCCGTTGGAGCACATGCCGGAGCTTCCAGAAGATGTGCTTGCATGGCCTATCCAATCATCATAGTATTGCTCTATGCAAATTGCCGTCATCAGCGATATTCACGATCGCACCGATCACCTCAAGATGGCTTTTGTACACATTCGCAACCTAAGTTGCCGCGCTATCATTTGTTTGGGAGATATAGTTTCAGCAAGTACCTTAAATTATCTTTTAGAGCTCTGTTCTGCCACCCCTGCTATCCCCATTTACATCGTTTGGGGGAATAACGATAATACACTTGTTCTCAATTCAATAGCCTTCTCGCATACCATCGCTCGACTGCAAGGTCGTTCCATTATGCTAGACGGACTTTCCATCGCCATGACTCATTACCCCAATACGGCAGCGCAACTGGCCAAGAGCCAACAGTACGACATGGTCTTTTATGGCCATACGCACAAGATGGATATCAAGTACGAAGGCAAGTGTCTCTTGGCCAACCCAGGTGAAATTGCGGGCAATAAAACGGGATGCGTTAGCTTTGGCCTTGTCGACACCCATACGAGGCAATGTACCTTCATCCGAATTTAAAATTTACATGATCGACGTTTGTTGCGCTATCGTTGAATACACATCGCCATCAGGCGGTCTCATCGTTCTTGCAGCTCAAAAAGCTCGTAACTCTCATTTAGCAGGTTTGTACGAATTTCCCGGCGGCAAAATCGAATCTCATGAACCCCCCACTCAAGCCCTTCATCGCGAAATTCAAGAAGAACTAGGTTGCCGCATCGCCATTACCGATTCCCTACCCCCTTACGAACACGATTATAGGACGCATGCGGTTCGCCTCTACCCATTCATCGCCAGACTCCTCCCAGGTTCTTGGCCCATTTGTCGCGAACACGCTGCCCTGCTTTTTTTGAAGCCCGCCCGACTACAGCAATTGCCCTGGGCTCCAGCAGATCGTCCTATTTTAGAAGACTATTTGCAACAACGACACATTTTTGTTTCCCCAACCAATGCCTAAAAGATTTCGAAAAGCAATCGTTGTTTTTCAGGGCTTTGTTGATGCGATCAGAGTTCAATTGCAGGCCGGTCATTCGTCAACAAGGTTATGATGGGGAGCGGTTTCCAAGTCCAGCAACAGTTTTTTGGCGGCAAGCCCCCCACTGTATCCCGTAAGCGAGTGGTCGCTGCCGACAACCCGATGACAAGGTACAATGATGGAAATAGCATTGGCACCGTTGGCATTGGCCACCGCACGGACAGCCTTAGGCATGACAATCATTCGAGCAAGTTCGCCATAGGAGACAGTCTTTCCGTATGGGACTTCCAACAGTTTGTTCCATACTTTCTTCTGAAAGTCTGTACCGACAAACAGTAAAGGGATGGTAAAGTTTCTCCGGTTCCCGGCAAAGTATTCATTCAATTGTCGCACGGTCTCATTTAGGAGGCCAGAGGACATTTCTTTATAATCGGCATTGAGGGTTCTCTGCAACCTCCTGACCACCCTGCCATGGTGCTTTTCTATCGTCCAGTCGCAAAGGCACAGTTTGTCTTCATACGAACCGAGCAACAGTTCACCGCAAGGCGATTGATAGTGTTGTACGAGTATGGCATTTGTATGTCGCATACAAATTTTACATAGTCTGTAACCCCTTTGAATAGCTTGTTCAGGAGTATCAAAAATTTCGATATTATCAATTTTAGGACACTTTGCCGGGCAAGAGGGTTTACAGACAATGCCAGTTGTCTTGACACCGTAACAAAACACATCATCGTAGCGGCTATCTCTGTTTATAATTGCTTCTATTTTTTCTTTATCGTCCATTTCGCTTGTTTTTTAGGAGCGTAATCTTTCATTCCTTCGATGGCGCCGCCAGCCACTGCCCATAGGTAGAGACTGGCAATACTGTTGTACGGAGAGAAACGGCGGCGGTATTTCTCGAATAGTTCACGGGTGATTTTCCGGTGGTGATAGACCATACGCAATCCCCGTTGAATGGCCAAATCGCCGAAACTGAGAATATCTGGACGTTGCATGGAGAAAAGCATCAGCATCTCCGCACTCCATACGCCGATGCCGTCCAGTTCCGTGAGACGAGCGCAGACCTCGTTGTCATTCATCGTGTAAAGAGCCTGAATATCGAACGTACCGTCCAGTACCTTCCGCGTGGCATTGCGGATATAAGCCACCTTCTTGAACGAGATGCCGAAGCCTTGCAATTCATCTACGGAAAGGCGGTCGATGGCTTCGGGCGTTACTTGCCCCAAGGTATTCTCTATCCGCCTCCAAATCGTTTCGTGCGCTTTGGTGGAAATCTGTTGCCCTACGATGGAGTGAACCAAGGCAGCAAAAAGGTTGGGAATGACCCGCCTTTCCACCTTACCAATCCGGTCGATAACTTCCGCCAACCGCTTGTCTGTCTGCTTCAGATAGGCTATTTCCGTTTCACCATATTGAAAGAAGTTCTCCATACGCCCTACTTTGTCCCCAAGAATCGGTTTGAATCATCCGGAGCCTCCTTACGGTCATCCGCTGTATATTCACGGATGATCGTTGCCACAGAACTATGGTAATGCTCGAACAAGGCATCATGCCCTTTCTTTTGGCAGCCCCGGTAGTTGATTTGGTTGCGCCATGCAGCGGCAGCATCCTCCGTTTTAGGTTTCACTTCAAACAAGACGGCGACTTTGGACGAAACACCCGACCTCCTGTTCCGTTCGTCAAGGTTCATGGTATCGTCATTGACGTTTTCAACCGCGTCTTGCGGTATTACTGTTTTCTTTTTTCCCATACCTTATGAACCTCCATTAATATTACTGACAGCTACTAATAGGGCCACCGTTAATAAAATTTTTATTCTCATGTCGTTGTTTCTCAGCAAAAAACATGTTGAAAAGAGGGATCTACCTACCCTTCAACTATGCATGCATGTTTTTTAGGATTGTGAGTCAACAAAAAAGCAACAGCCCAATTGACCGAAAAATCAACTGCGCTGTTAGCATAAGTTAAGAGATAGCAGATCCATCGATCTACTCATGATGGCTCTTGCTGATTTTAATATACATCACGTTGATAGCGTTTAGATTTACGCAAGTCAGCTACATAAGCAGCAGCCGCTTCTAGCGACATATTCCCCCATTTAGCAACCACGTTCACTAAAGCGGTTTCCACATCCTTTGCCATGCGCGAGGCATCGCCGCATACATAAAAATTGGCTCCATCTTGTAGCCATTTCCAGAGAGTTTCGCCTTCACGCTCAATCAAATGCTGAACGTAGACCTTATGATCCTGATCACGAGACCAAGCAATATCAAGCCGCAGCAATCCACGGTTTACCCAATCCGTCAATTCTTCTTCGTAACAAAAGTCGGTTGCTCGGTATGGATTACCAAAGAAAAACCAATTAGCACCCGTTGCGCAAGAAGCCACACGTTCCTCAAGGAAGGCACGGAATGGAGCGACCCCAGTACCGGGACCAACCATAATCACGGGTTTTGAGGAATCTTCCGGCAGTCTGAAATTTTTATTGTTATGGACAAAGACCAATGCTTTATCGCCAGGAGACAGACGATCGGCCATATAAGTTGAGCAAACGCCCTTGTGTTTGCGGCCATGAGATTCATAGCGCACAGCGCCGACGCAAAGATGCACCTGCCCAGGATGAGCAGTAGGACTCGACGCTATCGAATACAGACGAGGGGCCATCTTTTTAAGGATGGCAGTAAAGTCAGAGGCATTCTGGCAATGGATCGGGTAGTCATCGGCAAGGTCTACCATATCACGCCCCCAACAGTAATCGGCAATTTTTTCTTTGTCGCCAGAATCCACCAACGCTTGTAATTCAGCATTGCCAGAGAGAGCAGCCCATTTGCTTAAAACAGCTTTGTTGAGACCAGTAATGTCATATGATTCGATTAAAGCATTCCTCAGCGTACAACGGTTGCCATTCGCATCGGTCGTTTCGCTATCAGCATTCAAGCCCAAGCGAGCAATCAGACCGTCTACCAAAATTGGGTCATTGCACGGCAACACCCCCAAGGCATCGCCTACAACGTATTCCAATCCAGAGCCAGTCAAATCAAATTCGATATGAATGGTTTCCTTGGGGCTACCTTCGCCTGTGATATGCTTGACAGACAAGACAGTTGCTGGGAAGGGATTCTTTTTTCCGTAGGGTTCTGCTGTTGTCATAAGAACCTATGTATGAAGTCAATAATTAATAAAAGAGAAATGAACAAAAAACCAAAATTTTACCAGCGGATCGCAGCAGCAGCCCACGTCAATCCAGCGCCGAAGGTTACGATAATAATGTTATCGCCCTTCTTAAAACGTCCAGTTCGGTGAGCTTCATCCAACGCAATGGCACAGGCAGCAGCCGACGTATTACCATACTTCTGCAAGTTGACAAAGACCTTCTCCTCTGGGATTCCCAACCGCTGGGCTACCGCATTAATAATTCTCAAATTCGCCTGATGAGGGATAATCAACGCAATATCATCTGCCGACAAACCAGCACGTCTGATTACCGTTTCGGCAGATTTTTTCATATGAGTTACCGCATGTCTAAAAGTCTCATTTCCGCGCATAGCCAACGTAGCTAAGCGTTCATGAGCATTTTCTGGCGTAATCGGGCACGCAGACCCGCCCCCCGGAATACGCAACAGATCATGTAACGAGCCATCCGTTCCAATATCCGTGGCCAAGATAGCGCCATCGTCATCATTCATAGCACGCCGCAATACAGCAGCCCCAGAACCATCTCCGAACAACACACATGTTGAACGGTCTTCCCAATTCACGACAGTAGAGAGTTTTTCTGCCGCAATGATCAATGCAGTCGTCACCTGGCCAGTGCCAATGTATTGCACAGCCGTTTTCATGGCATACATGAACCCAGAGCAGGCCGCAGAAATATCAAATGCAATTGCATTTTTCGCCTTCAAAGCATCCTGAATATAACATGCCGTCGATGGGGTAAAGGTATTAGGTGTAATCGTTGCTACGATAATGAGATCGATTTCCTCCGGCGACACTCCTGCATTTTCAAGAGCATTGAGAGCCGCTTTTGTTCCCATATGAGACGTGAATTCGTCAGGGGCAGCAATGCGACGTTCTCGAATCCCTGTTCGCTCAACAATCCATTCGTTTGACGTTTCAACCATTTTTTCCAAATCGGCATTCGTCAAACGACGTTCCGGCACATAAGAGCCTGTACCAATAATGGCAACAGGCAATCTCTTAAATGGGGTGCTTGATGTGACTTCGTCCATAGCGTTGGCCAAACCTTGCTTAGAAACTGATTGCTCGCTAACAGAGCAAGGACATTCTAGTCTATTGTTACCCGCATGGCGAGAAGAAAAAAAAGTAAAGAAGCGCCATTACGCGTTCAAGCCTTCTAATACCCTTTTACAAGAGCCACCCACGATCCACGCAGACAACCAGATTTTTTTATTTTCTTTTTATCAAAAAGGGGGGACAGAGGCGATCGGATCACCATCTTTCCCATCAGGAGATAGGAAGGAATCGCTCAACAAAAGAACCGACGGCATCCGCCTAAGAGAGGGAGGGGGGGAAACAGCCGGTTCTTGTTCTTAGCGACACATTTATTTCTGACAAGTAAAGGCGTATACTGTTCCAGAATAATCGGCCACAATAACAGTATTGCCGGACACTGCGGGCGAGCTGAAGATAGGAGCGCCAGTTGACGCCTTCCAGAGCAACTTGCCAGTCTGCGCCTCTAGCGCCGATACCGTGCCATCAGATGCAGTAACAATCACAGACTGCCCCACTAAAACAGGACTAGTTTCGATTGATCTAGAAGTTTTTCTTGTATATGGCACAGTATAGACCAGAGCATCACCAGTCTCGTAACGCCATTTTTCCTTTAGCGTCTTTTTGTCCAGAGCCATCAATCCCGCTTTTGAAGAACCAAAGATCACCGCGTCTTCCGTCAACAGCGGAGTTGAGGTTCCATCTGTTTCCACAGGTAATTTAACGTATTGTTCGACTTTGCCCGTAGGAGCATCCATCACAAACAAAGCATCCTGGGACACCAGCCAAGCTTTACCATCGCGGATCACCGGAGAACTGCCTCGGTTACGGAGGCCATTGGCGTCGGCTCTCCACAAAAACTTACCTGTTTTCGCGTCATTAGCAAACAAAGCTTGCCACTGAGAACCAGCAATCACAACCCCACTACCGACCGACAGCGTCGTCGTCGTACCCTCGCGACGATTCCATCCAGAGTTCACCCACAGTTCCTTGCCATTTTTCACAGAGCAGGCCATTAATCCACGGCCGGAACCAGCATAGACGATGCCATTGTCAGCCGCCAAACCCTCAATCAACCCTGGCATATTACACCCTGGCAATTGTTTTTCCCATCGCAACATTCCCGTTTTGGCATTAATGGCATAAAGATAGCCTTCTACATCCTGAGCCAACACAGTTTTACCATCTAGAGCAATCGTGTTTTTCACTGAATTTCGAGTTGGATAACGCCAGAGACGTTCTCCAGTACGCACATCCAGAGCAAAGACGCCGCAACGCCCCTTTAAGTCCTCATCGATCGCAGCGACATACACTCGATTACCCTGAATTAACGGCGAGGCCATCAGGACCTGTCCACCCACATTCGACGTCCAAGCCAATTGATAGGGCGGTTGCGGGGAGTCCTGCGCTATTCCGTCATGCTGAGGATTTCCCAGCAGATTTTTCCATGGCGTCTTGGTTTGGACAATTGATTGCTCATCTCCGGCACAAACAAATTCGATAGTTTGCGTTTTTATGATCCCGTGTCCGAAATCGGCTTTTACCGACATTTGAACTTTTTTACCGACAGAGTCTTTCGGCATCACGACAGTTCCCGTCCACGCCCAATCTGTCTGTTCCTTCAGTTTGACTTCCGGTAATTTTTTCCCGTTAACAGACACTTGGCAGGTCACCCCAACCGTGGGAGATTCTGCATGGTAAGCATTAACGCTGACAGGCAAATTCCCCTCACGATTCAGAGGAGAAAAGCCATTTTGTACCGAAGCGACACACAGATTGCGGTCAATGTATACATGCCTCAAGCGCGACGCAGGGTACCCCGATCGATCTACCCGGACTTCGCGGAATGCGGCAGTAGAATGGTCAATTCCCCCTTTGTCTACCGTACCAGTTCCCATAGTAAACACTTCGCCTTGGAATCTCATGTGGTTGATATGCCAGTGCCCGTACAACCACGCCTTCAAATGATGAGCATTGAGATCGACATCTCCGTATTTGAATTCATTGCCAGTCGTCAACAAATCGTGGCTAAACACAATTACTTGTTTTCCCTTTGCCGCTGCCAAATCGTTTTTCAACCACTTTGCCACATCTGTTTGAGAGTAACTAGGTCGATAGTCCCCCCCGAGCATTGGCGTTACAACATAATGTGTATTTCCAACGTCAAATGAATAAAAGGTTGGTCCATAAATACTTTCGTAGAGTTCTTCTCCATACTTACCACTTACAAGGTCGTGATTGCCAATACAGTAGTACACAGGGCATGGAAAGTTTTTCGTATTCATCAAATTTACATGAGCTTTCAATCCATTGGCATAGCAAATATCCCCCGTGTGGATCACAAAAGCGGCCTGTTCATTCTTTGCATACTCACGCAGTCCGTTTACCCAATCGTCATGCTGATCTGTATTAGAGATCTCCGTATCCGTAATCTGCAAAAACACATGTTCCCCACCCTTCAGATCCTTCTTGTTGGGCAACAATCCGAAATCGTATTGGGACTTTCCTTCTTCAATTCGCTGGAAGAATGGATCAGCCTTACAACCATTCGGTACAGTCACCATCACAAAACGAGCTCTTTCGTGGCCTGGCAGTTCGAACTCACCTTTCCCATTGGTCTTGACGACATGCAAACCGTCAGACACCGCCACATCCTTCATTAACACTTCTCCAGCATCACGCTGACCATTGGCATTGCGATCAGCATAAACTACACCTTGGTAAGCCGCCAAGGCGCCCATTGGCAGCCCCGCCGCCAGAATCGGTATCAGATAGATCTCTTTCATCAATTTACACGCAATTTCCTATAGGGAACGATGATTTAGCAGTGAAAATTTCACCATCCATGAAATTTTTTTATTTCTTTGACGTATTGTAGGGCATGTCACCAAAAACCCTATACGCGACAGTATTCTTTTTAAGTGGGACCGGCATGCTGATGGCAGATTCACCTAGTGTAGCCGGTTCTGATAAGAGCCAGCCAACAACTGCGACTCGCACAGTTTCCCATGCGCTTCCGACCTCCAAAATATCCTGCATGGATGAGGGGTGGAAATTCGCTCGATTCGGACCAATGCCCAATGGTACCCGCAAACTGGAGCCCGGTGCGCCAGCGCCATTAGCTCAAGCTTCGACCTCTGAAGCAGGCAACACGCCAGCGATGGCACTAGATGGGAATCCCTCTACGCGATGGTGTGCGGTACGCGGAGGTTCTGGAGAAAGTTTCACCGTCGACATGGGGGTTGCGACAGCAGCCGCCAAACTCTCCGTTCTGTGGGAAAAGGCAGGCGTTCACCAATTCAAGCTTGAAGGATCTCAAGACGGCAACACCTGGCAAACACTTGTCGACCAGACAGCCAACACAACTCGAGCCGATCGCACGGAATGTACCGTCGCGCCCACCCCGTCTCGTTTTTTCCGCATCACCATCACAGACAACGACATCTCAATGTGGGCCAGCATCCGCGAATTCGTCCTTTCTGACGCCCAGGGGAAAAAACTCTCGCCGCAGCCTGCGCCAGAAGCCAACATGAAGTCGCCTGCTGCGCCAGACTATGACGATTCGGGGTGGCGAACACTCAATCTTCCACACGACTGGGGTGTCGAAGGCCCTTTCCGCATGGATCTTCCCAACAACACAGGCAAACTCCCCTGGGCAGGCATTGGGTGGTATCGCAAAACAATCAACATCCCCGCGACTTCCAGGGATAACCGCTTCTATCTCGACTTTGATGGAGCTATGTCTCGCCCGGAAATTTTTGTCAACGGGGTCAAGGCCGGAGAATGGAAATACGGTTATTCCTCATTCCGCATCGATATTACCCCATTTGTAAAATTTGGTGAGGACAACCTCATTGCAGTCCGACTCGACAATCCACCTAATTCCTCGCGTTGGTATCCGGGCGGCGGAATTTACCGTCACGTTCGTCTGGTTGAGACCAATCCGGTTCACCTCGACCACTGGGGAGTCTATGTTCGCACACCGGAAATATCCAAGGACAAGGCAGTTGTTCAAGTAGAAACTTCAGTAGTCAACCACACAGACAAGCCTCAACGCGCCTTCGTCACTCAAAAAATTCTCAATAAGGGTCAAGTTGTTGCAGTTGGGCAAAGTACCACAGGGCTTATCGCCCCAGGTTCTACAGGACGCAGTATGGCACGCATCGACGTAGCCAAGCCCATCCTCTGGGATATCGCCAACCCGCACCTCTACCAGGTAGAGACAACCATCACGCTCGACGGGAAGACGATCGACACGACCACGACGAACCTGGGTATCCGTACGATTGAATGGACCGCAGACGACGGGTTCCACCTCAATGGTCGACGCGTCCAGCTCAATGGCGTTTGCCAGCATCACGATCTTGGTCCGCTAGGGTCAGCCGTTCACACGCGTGGATATGAACGCCAAATCGAGATTCTTAAGGAAATGGGGGTCAATGCCATACGTACATCGCACAATCCGCCAGCGCCCGAACTTTTAGACCTTTGCGACCGAATGGGGATATTGGTCATGGACGAATTGTTCGACATGTGGGAGAGCGCGAAGAATACCAACGATTACCATCTTTATTTCAACGAGTGGCACGAACGCGACCTCATCAACTTCGTACGCCGCGACCGCAATCACCCCAGTATCATCCTCTGGAGCGGCGGCAATGAAGTCCACGAACAAGGCGATCCATCCAAGCACTATATTTCTGAGCGACTCACCGAGTTGTTCCACCGCGAGGATCCATCTCGTCTCGTTGGCATTGGCTGCAGCGGCGCTAGCGGCATCAAAAACGGTTTTGCAGACACCGTCGATGTCTTTGGGGGCAACTACAAATATTGGCAATATGCCGAGTTTGAGAAACTCCGTCCAGACCTCCCGGCTTTCGGCAGTGAAACCACCTCCTGCCTCAGTTCTCGCGGTGAATATTTCTTCCCCGTTAGCTGGGACAAAGGCGCAGGGTTCTACAACTTCCAAGTCAGTTCATACGATCTTTACGCGCCAGGTTGGGCTTACCGTCCTGACCTCGAGTTCAAGGGGCAAGATGCCAATAAGCGCATCGCAGGAGAATTTGTGTGGACAGGATTCGATTACATAGGCGAACCAACCCCATACAATCACGATGCCACCAACGCTTTGAACTTCTCTAACGAAGCAGAAAAGAAGAAAGCGATGGACATGTTTGAGAAGTTGGGACGCGGGGCACCCTCTCGCAGTTCGTATTTCGGCATTGTCGACCTTTGCGGATTCAAAAAAGACCGGTTCTATCTCTACCAGGCCCGTTGGCGTCCCGAAGTGAAAATGGCGCACATTCTGCCGCACTGGAACTGGCCAGACCGCCTTGGTAAAATCACACCAGTCCACGTTTATACTAGCGGCGACACGGCAGAACTCTTCCTCAACGGCAAAAGCCTTGGCATCCGCAAGAAAGGAGTTGCAGATGACAATGCCTACCGGCTAGTCTGGAAGGATGTCGTCTATCAACCCGGCGAACTCAAAGTCGTTGTTACCAAAAACGGCCAACCTTGGGCCACCGATGTAGTGAAAACGACCGGTCCTGCTGCTTCGTTTACCATTGAGGCAGACCGATCTATCATCGCAGGCGATGGACAAGATCTCTCTTACCTTACTATCACCATGAAGGATGCCAACGGCCTTGTTGTCCCCACAGCAAAGACCCCATTGGAGTTCACAGTCGAAGGGCCCGCCGAAATTGCGGGGGTTTGCAATGGAGATGCAACCGACTTCACGCCATTCCAAGGCAACAAGATCAATGCTTACAATGGACTTGCACAAGTCGTCATCCGTGGTAAAAGACGCGAGTCCGGGACTGTGACAGTCACTGGCAATGCCCAAGGGATGAAACCAGTTTCGATCACACTCACCGTCAAACCAGCTAAATAATAAACACACGTTTCATGAAGCGCACTTTCTTACCCATGTGGTTGGGCCTATCCCTGTTTGCTGGGGGTATGGCCCTGGCCGTTCCAGCACCGGCACCACTACCAACGCCGACCGCCCATACCGTCAGCATCGACGATCAAAACTTTCTGATCGATGGGAAACCCATTCAGATCATCTCAGGCGAAATGCATTACCAGCGAGTTCCCCGCGAATACTGGCGAGACCGTATGCGCCGGATGAAGGCCATGGGCTGCAACACTCTCTGTACCTACATTTTCTGGAACATACACGAGCCACAACCAGGACAATGGGATTTCTCTGGGAACCTCGATATCGCCGAATACTGCCGAATCGCCCAGGAAGAAGGGCTTTGGGTCATCGTAAGGCCCGGGCCCTACGTCTGTGCCGAATGGGAATTTGGAGGATTTCCCTATTGGCTCATCAAAGGGCGTAAAATCAAGGTTCGTTCGTCGGATCCAGGTTACATGAAACCCACGCTCAATTACCTCAAGCGCGTTGCTCAGGAACTAGCTCCACTCCAGGCCTCGAAAGGAGGCCCCATCATCATGACACAGGTGGAAAATGAGTACGGAGCTTATTCCAATGACAAGGAATACCTCCGAGCACATTTGAACGCACTCAGGGAAGGAGGGCTCACTGATGTACAGTTTTACACAGCCGACCAACCGACCAAAGGTTGTTTAACCAACGGTACACTGCCCGATCTTCCTATTGCGCTCACTTTTGGTGGAGGAGCGCAGAATGCGTTCAAACTCTTCCGCGAGATCCGCCCCAAGGGGCCCCGGATGAATGGGGAATTTTGGTGTGGCTGGTTCGACCACTGGGGAGCAGCCCACAACACTCGCAACACTGAAGCCTATAATCGCGAATTCAAGTGGATGCTCGAAAACGGCATTTCGGTCAATTTCTACATGGTCCACGGAGGGACGTCGTTCGGTTTCATGCCAGGAGCCAATGGTGGCTACAATAGCATGACCCCCGATATTACTTCTTACGATTATTCCGCCCCAATCAGTGAGTCAGGAAAACTCAACGAGCGTTTCTTTGCATTTAGGAAGACAGTAGAAAACTACCTCGGTCGCGACCTACCGCAACCGCCGCCCGACCCTGAATTCATCAACATTCAGCCCATTTCGTTCTCTCAATCGGCAGGTATGTTCGATAACCTACCTAAGCCAGTCGAGAGCCAAATGCCTATTGTGATGGAAGATCTCGATCAAGCGTACGGCTTCGTACTCTACAGAACGACCATCAAAGGGCCGCTTCAAAATGCACCGCTTGTCATGAAGCGACTCATGGATCGCGCCATCGTCTTTGTTGACGGCAAGCGAATCGGAACAGCGGATCGCCGCCACGGCACCAACATGGTTAAGCTGGATCTCTCTGATGGCAGTCACACACTCGACATCCTTGTCGAAAACATGGGTCGAGTCAATTATGGAGGAGCTATCACTACCGAAAACAAAGGGATCACCGAAAGTGTCACGCTGAATGGGCAAACGCTTACTGGTTTCAAGAACTACTCCCTGCCCTGCGCAGACCAACAGGTAGCTGCTTTGCCATTCTCCGATAAAAAACCAACCTCTGAGCAACCGGTTTTTTACCGTTCAAGTTTCCAGCTTGATCAATTAGGCGACACCTTCCTTGACATGCAGGATTCCTGGACCAAGGGTGTTGTCTGGGTCAATGGACACAACCTCGGCAGGTTCTGGTTCGTTGGACCACAACAGACACTCTACTGCCCTGCCCCCTTCCTCAAAAAAGGTAAAAACGAAATCATCGTACTCGACCTGGAAGGCGGCAAAGGTTCAGTAAAAGGAGTTACCCAACAAGTCTGGAAAACCAATAAGGAAAAGAACCTCGTCCAGCTCAATCGCAAACCAGGCCAAACAGTCACGGCACCATCCAACGCACTCGTCCACCAGGACACATTCAAGGCAGGAGAAACCTGGCAAGATATCAAATTCAACAAACCAGTCGTTGGGCGTTACTTCGCCATCGAATCGCTCAACTCGTTCGACGGCCAAGCCTACGCTGCTATCGCTGAGCTAGAGATCCTCAATGCTCAAGGCAAGCCACTCAAGAAAGAAGAGTGGAAGATCGCTTATGCTGACAGCGAAGAAGTCGATGCCGAACCAGGCAGCGCTGATCTCGTCATGGACCGGCAGCCCGTCACCTTCTGGCACACTTCCTGGAGCGATAAAAAAGGGCCGAACCACCCCCACCTTATTGTCATCGACCTCGGGAAGGAACAAACGATCTCAGGGTTCCAATATCTTCCGCGCCCAGGTGCGCCAGGCGGCAAGATTAAAGACTATCGCGTCTATTGCAGTTCCCAACCATTTCCGGGATTATAAAGCGACGAGTTAGTTTTATCGTCTAAGTCTGTCGCTTACCCGCGTCGTAAATCCTCAAAGAGGGTGTGTCGTCATGAACGATGCACCCTCTTTAAGCTTTATTCCATTGACTTGCAATCGATTAATTTATAGCCCTTCCACAATAAGATCCCAAAAATTGGTGTTTTGAGGTTCCTGATGTGCACCACTAGTCGCACACCTTGCTCGCCCAACGTTTTACCGAACACGAATGGTGAAGAACAAGCATCCGGGGATGAAACCTCCTGTATCCCTAGTCAGAGGGAAGTTTGCTGGTCTGATCCGGATCACTTGGAACGTCTTTGGAGGTCTCCTGTATTGCCCCTGGAGGTGAAGGGACTATTGCAGAAGCAGAGACAGATTCCTTTGCTGGAGTATTTGGAGCAGCTTCGGGAGTTTCGGTCGTTGGTACAGAAGACGGAGAAGTTGTCGAATTAGCAGGATCGTGGTTCTTCATTTGAGCATTTTGTCCTGTTTCGGGCGTTGGAGCAGAAGGCGGAGAAGTTGACAATGACTCAGGGGCAGGTTCCTTTGTTTGGGCATTTGATCCAGGGGCAGGCATAGGAACCTGGTCGACTGGTTCCGATTTTTGAAGCGGCTCAGTCGGGGAGGCGGCCTTTTGTTCTCGGTCTTTAAAATAATTTTTGGGGAGTTTGCTACGGATTATGACGCGAGTTCCCATTGGCGTTGCATTAAACAATTGAGGGGCGACATTGGAAGGGACACGAATGCAACCATGGGAAGCCGGATAGCCCGGAAGGTAACCTTGGTGAATACCAACAGTATCCTTGATTCTCATGAAAAACGGCATTTCGGCAGGAATAAATTTTTCACCTTCAGGCACAGTTTGTTTGCGTATATCAAAATCTTTGTTAGTAACTTTTCCTGTTTCCAACGAGATGAGTTTTCCGTAACAAGATTTGTGTTCAGCGTTTTTGAACGTGATTGTAAAATCGCCTTCTGGCGTACTGACGGAATACTTACCAGTGGATACCGGGAAATAAGCCATCAATTTATTTCCCCGGAAAAAATAGCCCATTTGTTTACCTTTATCGATGACAATTTCCGGGGTTCCCACGTCCTTCATATCGTCTTTCCAAAGGATGGTATCTCCAGGGAGTTGTCCCTTTTCAAAGAAGCCGTTCAGCTCATCAAATGGGCGAGGGGTGTACGATTCATCCCGAAATGTCATACCGGTTCCTTCAGTTATCGAGACTTGCTGAATCATTTCGCTGGTAGAGCACGAAGCCAAAAATCCCATACATGCCGCCACCATCCGAGTTTGAATTTTCATCCAGGCTGTCATCGCCCATTATTACGTTCGATCCATACCTATTCTTTCTCGGCTAACTGGATATCTCAACTCTTTCAATTGAGTTCAACCGGAGCTATTCGATTTCCTCATCACAGCTGAAAGTCTCGCATTTTCACGTTAGCAAATTCTTGAAAGTTGATAGATCAGGAATAGGAGCCCCGTATTCAATTATAAAAAGTAAATACACGGGGAAATATGGCTACAGATTCATCTAGGAGAAATTTTATTAAAAAATTAGGAATTACTTCAGGGTTGTTTGCCTTAGGGGGATCGCCGTTCATTCCTAAGGTTCAAGCCAAAGAAGAAGCATTTCTTCATCACAACAAGCGTTCGGCAGGAGCAGTTTACATGGGAGGCTTTCGCGCGAAACCGTTGCCAGTAGTCAAACTAGCATTCATAGGGTTAAATCGCGGATTTACCCACGTAGCCCATGCAAGCGTGCTCGATAATGTACAAATTATTGCGGTCTGCGATCTTCACCAAGATTTAGTCGAACGCAGCGTCAAACGCGTACGCGACAAAGCGGGATATGCCCCCAAAGGATACGGGAAGGATCCTCAAGATTATCATCGCATGCTCGAAGAATGCAAGCCAGATGCGGTTTGCATTAGCACAGATTGGGCGACTCATGTTCCCATTGCCTGCGCCTGTATGGAGGCAGGCGCCCACGCTTTTGTCGAAGTTCCATTTTCCACCTCTCTGGATGAACTTTGGCAACTCGTCAATACTAGCGAGCGAACGCAGAAACACTGCATGATGCTAGAAAACGTCAATTACGGGCGGGAAGAATTGATGTACCTCAACATGACGCGGCAACATGTCATTGGGGAACTATTGCACGGCGAAGCAGCTTACATACACAATCTACGGGATATGATGATGGACAAGGAACGCGGTGAAGGAGTCTGGCGCCCCGACTACATGCAGCGCATTAACGGGAACCTGTACCCGACCCATGGATTAGGACCTGTTGCCCAATACATGAATCTCGCTAGGACGGAAGATCAATTTGATTCTATCGTGTCCATGTCGTCCCCCGCTTTGGGCAGGACAGCTTATGCCAAGAAAAAGTTGCCAGCGGAACACCATTGGAACACCAAGTGCTTTGTCTGCGGAGATATGAATACTTCGATCATCAAAACGACAGTAGGGCGAACAATCGTCGTACAATGGGATGAAACTACGCCCAGGCCCTATTCTCGCCACAACCTCATCCAAGGAACAGCTGGCACACTAGCCGGATTTCCGACTCGTGTAGCTGGAGAAAAATTGGGCAATGGCAATTACCACAACTGGATCGAAGGAGAGCAGCTACAAGCTATCTACGAACAATACGACCACCCACTTTGGAGGAAAATCGGCGAAACCGCTCAAAAAATGGGAGGCCACGGCGGCATGGATTTCGTCATGATGTATCGCATCGTCGAATGTTTACACAAAGGAGAACCTCTCGATCAAAATGTATACGAAGGAGCATTCTGGTCAGCAGTCTGCCCACTTTCAGCTCAATCCGTTGCCCAAGGCGGCATACCCGTGAGATTTCCCGACTTTACTAGAGGCGATTGGAAGACTACAGTACCACTGGGCATCGTGTGTTAATTTCAGGACATAGTTTTATTTCATCATCCAACATCATGAAAATACCATCTATTGCTACATTCTTCCAATCGGGCACCTGGATTATCGCCTCATGTGCAGCCATTCTGTTGGGAATGTCAGTCGAAGCTCGGTCTCCTTTAGATCGGCCTAACGTCATCATTGTTTATTTAGACGATTCTGGCTATGCGGACTACGAATTTACTGGCAACAAGGGGATCAAGACACCCAACCTCAATAAGATGAAGGAAGAAGGAATGATGATGAACCGTTTTTACAGTGGGTCACCTGCTTGCAGCGCCAGTCGGTACGCCCTCATGACAGGGAAAAGTCCTGCGCGTTCGGGGTTTGGGACCTGGGTGCTCAACCCAGACACAGCCAAATTCATTAAACCTAATGAACAGCTCATCTCTGAAACAATGAAAAAAGCGGGCTACGTCACCGGCATGTTGGGCAAATGGCATCTTGGCGTACCTAACAAGGCCAATCGGATGGATCCTCAATCCCTCCCCTGCGCCAATGGTTTTGATTCTTATATTGGCATTCCCTATTCCAACGATATGAGGCCAACGCCACTGTTGAAACAACCAGGGGATTCCCAACAATACCCTAGTGCCGAAGTGCTGGAAAACCCAGTCCAACAAGACAACTTAACTCAGTTTTACTTTGATCGCGCCTGCGACTTTGTGAACAAACACCAGGATCATCCCTTTTTCCTCTACCTGGCTACCTCAATGCCTCATTATCCACTGCATGCCTCACCAACATTCCGAGGGAAAGCCCCTTCCGGACGCCTCTATGACGATGTCATCCAAGAAATCGACCACGGCATGGGGCGCCTAATCCAAACCATCCAGAAAGCAGGCATTGCACGCAATACACTAATCTTCTTCTCTTCCGACAACGGGCCATGGCTCATTAAAGGTCCTCAGAATTCCGGCAGCGCTTTGCCTTTTCGAGATGGCAAGGGCTCGAATTTCGAAGGCGGCGTACGCGTCGTTGGCCTTTTTTACTGGCCAGGCACGATCAAACCAGGACAAACCAACGACACTCTTGCCAGCGTCTTGGATATCCACCCCACTCTCTGCGATCTAGTTCACCAGCCATTTACTCCTACCGGACAAGGCGATGGACGTAGTCTCGCCAGCCTCATTCATCCACAATTTAACACGACACCGCAAGACCTGAACGACTACGTACTCATCCTAACAGGCAAAGGTAACAATTCTGTAATGACCGCTCATTGGAAACAGTGGAAATTGCACATTGATACACATTCGCAACTCTGGGGAAAAAATAATATTAAACACAATTCTCCCAAAGTTAAAGCTTCCATGACTTCTCCCCTGCTTTACGACCTCTCTAGCGATATTGCTGAAACCCGAAACGTCGCCCAACAGCATCCTGAAGTCGTCCGATTTTTACAGGAAAAGATCATCGAATTCAGAAAATCGCTCCATTAATTCCTCTCAAGTTTCTTCAATGACAAACCATTCAACAGCGTTACGTACTCTGTGAGATAGGAGTACATAACGCTGAAACAAAGAATTGTGAGAGTATTTTGGATTTCAAGAAATCAGACACCTCGAGGAGGAGCAGATAAAAAACGATCAAACTACTTTCCTTCTTTTCGCCATTGTTCCATGAGATGGATATTGGTTTCGATTTGTGGATCTCGCGTCCTGTAATTTTTCATAGCAGCATCGTAAGCTTGCTTAGGTTCTGGTTGTTCGCCTTTATCACCAGTTTCTCGAATCCATATGTCCATGCGTTTCCTCAAGTCGTCCAGGATTTCGGCGTAGTTGGGATCTAAGGCCAAATTTCTAATTTCATAGGGATCATCCTTCAAATTGTACAGTTCTTCCTTAGGGCGAGTCATTGCGGCGATCAATTTTTGGGCATCGTTCAATTCACCCGCTTTTTCGGCACGACGAAACTCAATCAGGCACGGTTTACTGTCTTTATACGCATTAGGCTGTAAGTATGGGCGTTGAGGATGATAATTTCTAATGTACTTCCATTTGCTAGTACGTACGGAACGGATACGGTCTTCTGTTTCGTCGGCGCGGTCGCGAGCCCCATAGACAGCGTTTCGTTTTGCAGTTGCAGGGTTCAAAATATCGCGACCCTGCATTGATTTTGGGATAGGCACACCCGCCAAGCCCAGCGTAGCAGCAGCCATATCGATATGTTCAACAAGATCTACGCGACGTTGACCTTGAGGGATTGTCGGCCCCATCACAATCATAGGAATGTGAATACCTTCGTCATAGAGGAACTGCTTGCCTCGGACATGACTCACCCCATGGTCGCTGATAAACCAAATTACTGTATTTTCCAGGAGACCATCTTGTTGTAGACGTTTGACAATTTCCCCAACAGCCATATCCGTCATACGAATAGCATCCAGCGTTTTTGCCCAATCTTCCAGCATTTTGGGAGACGTCGGATAGTAAGGCGGCATGTTGCAATCAGACGCAGGAGTCATCTTGTTCGACAAGGTCTTTAGCATTCTCGAGTAATTGGAGTCTCTCCACTTACCGCCCCATAATTGGATCTGGATAAAGAAAGGTTGCCCAGGCTTACGGTCTCGCCAATCGGTACCATCGTAGAGATCCTTCCACTTGAATTGGAAGTTGTAATCCGTTTTACCCTGTTTCCATGCTTGAGAGGACGGAATACCATCTGGCGTAGGCACGCCGAATTGAGCATTTGCTGTATAGTACCCGGCCTTTTTCATCAGCATAGGGATAGGTTTTACCTCGTTGGGAAGGACATTGGGAGCATCACCTCGGCCACTCCGGTGATGGTGGGCATTGATAGACGTCTGGTACATTCCCGTAATCAACGCAGAACGCGATGGTGAACAAATAGGCGCCGTCGTAAACGCCTGCTCAAAAAGAGTACCCTTGGTAGCTAAAGAATCCAAATGAGGAGTCTTGACCTGTTTGTCCCCATAACATCCTAAAAAAGGGCACATATCTTCCGCAATAATCCATACAATATTAGGACGTTGCTGAGGAATCGACTGATTAGCCACCACCTCAGCGATCCCACGCCCGCAAACACCGATTAACGCGGTTGTCACTACAATCAATAAATAACGCAATAGATTCATCGTTAATACACTAGTCAATAGGTGAAACATTAAGTCCAGGATTTTCCTGGATTTTCTGGAGAGCATTTTTCATCGTCTTGGCACGTTCTGGGTGCTGGTCGATCAGATTTTTCTTTTCCGCCAAATCTTCTTCTAGATTAAACAACATTCCCTCTGGGAATTTAGCACGCTGGGCTTTTCTCAAAGATTGCGGCGGAATGTATTTCCAGTTACCCAGGATCAACGCCAGACACTTATCGCCAATTCCTTGTTCCACCAGGCACTCACGCCCTTCGTCACTTTGCCCTAACAAGGCAGGCAAGACGTTTTGGCTGTCAGGGAAGGCCCCTTCTGGGACTTGCTGCCCCAACAATACAGCCAGTGACCGAGCCAAATCCATCTGGCTCACCATTGCCGCTGAAATACCAGGTTTGACCTGTCCCGGCCACCAGACGATAAACGGTACACGAGTGCCACCTTCGAAGACCGAACATTTACCACCTCGCAACATGCCGGCAGGTTTATGGCCATTCAAATCACGATGAGCACCATCAGCATAACCATCATCGACAACAGGGCCGTTGTCGCTCGAAAACACAATCAAGGTTTTGTCCTCTAATCCGTTGGCTTTCAGGGTTTCCATAAGACGTCTGAGGCAATCGTCCATCTGGACAGCAGCATCGCCGCGAATACCACAGCCGCTCTTCCCTAAAAAGCGATTGTGCGGATCTCTCGGTACATGGATGTCGTTGGTAGCAAAATACAGGAAGAACGGAGTTTGGCGATTCGCTTCGATGAACCGTTCTGCCTCAGCAATAAGCGTATCGGCCAGATCGCCATCTTTCCATAAAGCCGATTTGCCGCCACGCATAAAACCAATTCGGCTAATACCATCGACAATAGTTCCATTGTGTCCAACACTAGGATGTACTCTCAGCAATTCAGGATTCTCTTTTCCAGTGGGTTCCCCCGGGAAATTGTTCTTGTAACTCACTTCAATCGGGTCGTTGGGGTCGAGATTTTCCACTCGGCCATTGCGAATATAGACACAAGGGACACGGTCGGCGGTTGCAGCCATAATGAAACTTTCGTCAAACCCTACTTCCTTCAATCCGGGCGTAATGAGTTTATTCCAATCGATATTGCCATCACCTAAGCCAAGATGCCACTTTCCAATGGCACAAGTTTTGTACCCCGCTTGCTGCATCATCGAAGGGAGAGACATCCGATCTTTCGCTACTGGTACAATCATTTTAGCATCACCCGGCAGAATATGCACACCTTTCTTTCTCCAGGGATATTCACCAGTCATCACGGCATAGCGAGACGGCGTGCAGACGGAGGTTGTGCTATGTGCATTTGTAAAGCGAAGCCCTTGCTCGGCAAGTCGATCTACATTCGGCGTTGGGATCAACTTCGCCCCGTAACACCCAAGGTCGCCATATCCTATATCGTCCGTATAAAAATAAATAATGGCCTGGGGAGCTTGGGGTTTTGACTGTACGATTGAATCATCTTGTCCCAGAGAAGCCATCATTCCCAAGCAACACAACAAGACGTTTGTACCTATCTTGTTCATTAATATTGAATACCTTCTCATTATTTTCAATTTGTGAACTATTTCGTTTTTAGAAATGTCATGGTTTTTGTCGGATCTCTTGCAATTGTTTCCTCATTTGTTCAGCGACCAGAGGTTGTTCTGACGCGACATTGTGCGTTTCTCCTGGATCTTTTTTCAGATCGTATAGCATGCCCTGCGGATGCCGTTGACGGATCTTTGGTCTCAGCGATTGGGCTGGGATGTATTTATGCGTTGTCGACACAAGGGCCAACTGTTGATTTGAGGTAGCCTGTTCCACAAGGTAATCGCGGCCTTTTTGGCTGAGACCAAGCAAAGCAGGTAAAACATTTTGGCTATCCGGGAAAGCCTGGGCTGGATATTGCTGACGAGTCAACGCAGCCAATGAAGCAGCCAAATCCATCTGGCACACCAACGCTTCGCTCGTACCAGGCTTTACCTTGCCAGGCCACCAAACAATGAATGGGACGCGGGTTCCACCTTCGTCTAAAGTATATTTTCCGCCTTTCCAAGGTCCGGCAGGTTTATGACCGTTCAAGGCTTTGTCAGACCCATCAGCATAACCATCTATAACAACAGGGCCATTGTCGCTGGAGAAAATAATGAGCGTACTATCCAACCTGTTTGTCTTTTTCAAAACTTCTATGATTCGCCCTAAACAATCGTCCATTTGCACCGTAGCATCGCCGCGAATACCACAGCCGCTCTTTCCCAAAAAACGCTGATGGGGATCTCGAGGCGTATGGATATCGTTAGTTGCGAAATACAAGAAAAATGGTTCGTCTTTAGCGCGTTCAATAAAGTTCACCGCCTCTCGAGTCATCACATCGGCCATATCGCAGTCTTTCCACAAAGCCGCTTTACCGCCACGCATGAACCCAATGCGGCTGATTCCATTCCACACTGTATCACGGTGTTGGTCATTCAACGGTAGCACCCGCAACAACTCTGGATTGTCACGACCCGTTGGTTCGTCTGGGAATGCCTTGCCATAACTCACCTCAAGGGGATCAGCGGGATCCAACTGGTCAACGCGCCCATTTCGAATGTAAACACAAGGGACTCGGTCAGCAGTAGCTGCCATAATAAAACTCTCATCAAATCCGACTTCACGAGGGCCAGGTCTAATCTCTCCATTCCAATCGATTTTGCCATTACCCAAACCAAGATGCCACTTACCTATTGCGCAAGTTTTGTAACCAGCCTGTTTTAACATAGCAGGCAGACTCATCCGTTCTTTAGCAGTGGGCACGACGAGAGGAGCATCGCCCGGCAAGATATGCACACCTTTCCTTCGCCACGGATATTCTCCGGTCATCACAGCATAACGAGACGGCGTGCAGACAGATGTTGTGCTGTGTGCATTCGTAAACCGCAATCCCTGTTCAGCTAAGCGGTCTACATTCGGCGTTGGAATCAACTTTGCCCCATAACACCCGACATCGCCATATCCCAAATCATCCGCATAAAAATAGACAATGCCCCGAGGAGGTTCTGGTAATTCCGGCTTTTCTTCCGGCTTTTCATCCGCAGCCCAGCTACCATCGACCAGCCATCCCCCACACAACAAAGCTACAATTTGAAATCCTCGGTTTAAAGGAAAAATCATATAGTGGAACATACAAAACGCCATATTCCACCACAAGCAAAAAACCTTGGGGATAAAATCTAATCCCGCATAAAATCAATTATTTGTCTTATTGAACAGCTTTATGGCGCTTAATAAACAATTTAGCCATAGACATATACGCCTTAGCCGCAAATCCCGAAGGATCGTGTTCAAAAATCGTCTTGCCAAAACTTGGGGCTTCGCCAAGGCGAATTGATCTCGGAATCATCACAGGATATAATTCCTTAGGGAAGAATTCCTTCACCTGATCGACGACTTGACGAGACAGATTCGTTCGCGCATTGAACATCGTCATGAGAATGCCCTCCAACCGCAAGGCAGGATTAACCCCCGCCAAGCAAATCTGAGAAATCACATGAGAAATCTTGGCAAGACCTTCCAAGCCAAACCACTCGCACTGCAACGGAGTCAACACTTCATCGCAAGCAGCCAGGGACGAAGTCATCAACACCCCTAGAGAAGGAGGAGTATCGAGAATACAAAAATCAAATTGGTCGTTATCACGTATCGGTTGCAACGTCTCGCGTAAGCGAGCCAAATGGTTACCTGATCGGGCCAATTCGATTTCAGCGCCAGCCAAGTCCATATTGGCAGGAATGATCGACAAACGAGGGCGTCCCGTTTCGACTATACAGTCTTCCAACGGTTTCATTCCCAACAATGCTGGATACAAACTGATGTTCTCCGGGGCCTCAATTCCCAAACCACTCGTTGCATTGGCCTGGGGGTCTATGTCAATCAAAAGAACATTTTTTTTGCGGGCTGCGAGAGCGGCTGCAAGATTAATAGCTGTCGTCGTTTTTCCGACGCCTCCTTTTTGATTGGCTATAGCAACTATTTTCATGACGCTCTAAATGGACATATTCCCCCGTACACAATTAATACGTCAAGTATTCAGGCAGTTTTTACAGATACTTTTCACCGAAACCGTAATGTTCCGCGACATAATCTACATCCTTATCGCCTCTGCCCGAACAATTGATCAAAATTGCTCCAGACTTACGCTGGCGTGCCAACTTCATCCCGTAAGCTACGGCATGTGCGCTTTCCAGAGCAGGAATGATTCCCTCGTAACGAGAAAGTTTAAAGAATGCCTCAATTGCCTCTTCATCTGTAACAGTGTCATATTTGACGCGCCCCAAGTCGTGTAAATATGCATGTTCTGGGCCAACGCCAGGGTAATCCAATCCGCTAGCTACCGAATATGCAGGCAAAGGTTCCCCCTTTTCATCCTGTAACAGATAACTTTCGAAACCATGGAGCACACCCTTTTTGCCATAAGTGATAGAAGCAGCATGTTGTCCAGGTTTCGTACCTTTTCCCAAAGGTTCAACACCAAAGATTTCGATAGGATCCGCCAGGAATGGAGTGAAAAAGCCAATAGAATTACTGCCCCCGCCCACGCAAGCGCAAATGGCATCCGGCAAAAGCCCCGTCATCTCCATAAACTGCTCGCGGGCTTCAGAACCCACGCACATTTGGAAATCGCGCACCATCAATGGGAACGGATGAGGCCCCACGACAGAGCCAATGCAGTAAATGGAGGTTTTGTAACTCTGCAAGTAAGAACGGAATGCCGAATCGACAGCCTCTTTGAGTGTTGCATTTCCCTCTGTTACCTCGATTACCTTTGCGCCCAACATCTTCATGCGCGTCACATTGGGAGCCTGTTTGGCAATATCAACAGCCCCCATGTGTACTTCACATTCAAGGCCAAAGAAAGCAGCAGCCGTTGCCAAGGCAACACCATGTTGTCCGGCTCCAGTCTCGGCGATAAGCTTCTTCTTACCCATGTACTTGGCCAGGAGGCCCTCTCCCATGCAGTGGTTTAACTTATGCGCCCCCGTATGGTTCAGATCCTCGCGTTTCAAATACAATTGGCACGGACCAATCAAACGAGATAAGCGTTCGCAATGGTAAACAGGAGTCGGTCTTCCTTGGAATTGACGCCGAATACGCCGCAATTCGCTAATAAATTGGGCTGAATGGCAAATTGCTTGATACGCTTCTGCGATTTCCTGGAAAGCAGGGCGCAGTTCATCGGGCAAATAAACCCCACCGTATTCTCCATAATAGCCATTTTCATCAGGGACAGTCCGCAAATATGTACTAAGATTGATATCCATAGACAAAAATTAATTGAAACAAACACTTCCTACAACCAGCTCTAGCCTTTGGGGAACCCCTAGAACTGGATTCACCCTCTTTTCTCGCTTCAAAGAAAAGACGGAGCCAGAAAAGAGGGGATACACGGAAAAGTATATGCAAGAATTTTCTCAGTTAATTATTCTGGCCATTTCGGACAGAACCACCAAACTGGGAAGGATCAACTTGCTTGCGAATATCTTGCAACGCAGCAATAAAATCGTCCAATATTTCAGCGGGGACCATAATACGATCCCTGTTAGAACTTACCTTCTCCGTAATGCGAACCACAAGACCTCTCGTATTCTGTTTCAAATCCAAGAAGAATGTCTTACGATCAGCGATGATTTTCTCAGTGCAAATAATATCGTCCTCCACGGTTTTATTCGTGCCTCCGGTTATGTTTTATTGGGATGCGAGTTCTCCTAAACTAAAACAGGCAGTTTGGTCAAATCAATTTTTGCCGACAAGCATGATTTTTCCGTCTGCAATGAGTTTCAAGATATAGCTTGTGTCAATATTTCACCTATTTCGTTCTTTATTCCAGTGATTATCTATGCCATGATCATGGCATAGAGAAGTTCTTGATATGCCCGCCCAGCAGTTGCCGCGGCGGCCATTTTCCGATTCTTTTCATTACCTAGATTCCATGATTGCAAAACGTGCTACAAAGATCATCTGCACCATTGGACCTGCCACAGATTCCCGCGATATGTTAGGGCAGCTTATGGAAGCAGGCGCCAGCGTCTTCCGTCTCAATATGAGCCATAGCAAACACGAATGGGTTCGCGACATTGTACGACTCATCCGCCTGGAAGCAGAGAATCGACATACCAATGTTGCCATCCTCGTGGACTTGCAGGGGCCATCCATCCGCACAGGAGACCTCGATCAGCCCTACCACCTCAAGGAAGGAGATCAACTCGAAATCCGACTCCGCACAGCCTCTCCCAGCATGCCATATTCGACCACCGTCAATTACGATGGTTTGCTTGAAGATGTTCAGGAAGGTAACACAATCGTCGTCGATAACGGCTCTCTCTTGATGCGAGTTGAGACAATTGCCGCAGACCGACTCATCTGCACCGTCACGACAGAAGGAGTTTTTGGGTCGCGCCGCCATATTAATTTGCCAGGCGTAGCCCTACGCTTACCCGCCCTGACAGACAAAGACATCTCCGATCTCGAATTAGCCATCGAATGCGATGTCGATTACATTGCCATGTCGTTTGTTCGCAATGCGGATCATTTGCTCGAACTACGTTCACGCATCGAGCAACTGGACGGCAACGCTCAAATCATTGCAAAAATCGAAGACCAGCAAGCCCTCCGCAACATTGACGACATCATCTCGGCAGCCGATGTCATCATGATAGCTCGTGGCGATCTAGGCATTGAAATAAACATCGAGGAACTCCCCGTCATCCAACGAAACATCATCCGCCAATGCCATCGGCATGGTAAACGGAGCATCATTGCTACCCACATGTTGGAATCCATGATCTCGCATCCGACACCCACTCGAGCCGAAGTGTCCGACGTTTCCAATGCAATTTTCGAGCAAGCTGACGCAGTTATGCTCTCAGGAGAGACCTCCGTCGGGCTTTACCCGGTCCGCTGCGTCCAGATGCTCGACTCTATCGCTCGTCGGATGGAACGCGAGGACGACAGCCACTTTGCTTCGGAAGCCATTCTTAAAACCGACAGGCAAAAGACCCTGCGCGCTGCTGTCAACCTAGCAGATTCTATCGATGGGGCCGATTTGGTCATCTTCACTCGCCGCGGTAACACAGCTATCGACGCCGCAGTGCTGCGTCCAGAAAAAGCCTCCATTCTGGCCTTTAGCAACGATCCCGTCGTCGTCCGACGCCTGGCCTTGGCACGCGACGTCACCGCATTTCCCTTGGTGTTTTACAAAGATCCCTCTCTCATGGTACACCAAGCCATTGAAATTCTGAAAAAAGAAGCCCTCGTCCGCGTTGGCCAACCACTCGTCATTGTGGGCGATTCCCTTCAGGGCGAGCTCATCGCCGATTCCATCATCTACATGCAGGTAGGCCAATAAAACGTCAACATTTCTTCATTCAATCAGATGGGGGGGTGACAGCATTACGCTTTCACCCCTTTCCTGTTCATCCACCATATGAATTCAAGCCAGGAAAAGACTAGATAAAAATGCGTTCAGAAGTGAGTGCGCCCCCCTCCCGAGCCAGCCTTCTTTTTATTGTTTGGAGGGGCTCTCTAAGTTCTCTTTACTAGGTTTTGAACCTCTTAACCACCCCGTCTCCCGACGGGGTGGCCTTCTTCTGATCCTCTGTCGAGGATATGGTTTCGTCAGAAGTTGTATCTGTAACCAACCGACCCGCTGTACGAGGTCGATCCATCGCGGAAGTCTCCGTTACCGTTGATAAACAACGTCCCTTGCTCGCCTACCGGCATGTGCAACCCAGCTCCCACCTGGATCGCTGTCTCTCCGCTCTCTGCTCCGCGTACGGTGCGTTGGAATCCGGGCACTCCCACAAAGCCAACTCCAGCTTCGCTTTGGTTGTCGCCAAAGTCCTGCGCTACATTCACGCGAAGTTCGCCCAACACATCTCGGCCAAACACATTCTGGCCAAACAAGCTTAACACTCGAGCGCCCAACGCCGCCGTCCCCGTCGTTAACTCCTGCTCGTCTACTCTCAAACCAGCATTGCCTCCCGTCCCGTTTTCTTCGTAACCGTCCATGCTCGTCGAGGTCACAGACAGGTTAAACAACGGTTGCAGAATCGTGCTGCCTTCTTCGTTCAGGTTGATGTCGCGCGTCACTTCGTACATCGCTCCCCAACCTACGCCGCTCGTGTCGCCATTGGATTCAAACGAACCTGTTCCGTAGTTCACGCGACGCGTCAGCGACGCTTCGTTCCAGCTGCCCGTCAGTACCAACGTATGCGCCCATTTGCCACTCTGGTAGCGACCAAACAGGTTC
>CASFPZ010000022.1 GCA_949296365.1 uncultured Akkermansia sp.
TAACATATAACGGACAGAATCATTTTGGGTTGTGACTTACTGATTTACAATCAATTAGGTAATATTTTCTGCCTTCTTACTGTCAAAGATGGGAAAACGCAATGAACGGTTGAGAAGCTTCTGCAATGCCAGTCGCAGCCGTTTAACGATGCTAACTTCCCTCTGGCCTGTATCTTGATGGTGGTATTGCTTCCCCTTGGAACTACCGCTCAAGGGGAAGTTTGAACTCCCAAAGTTTTAGCAGATATCAATCAGGAATGACAGTTGCGTCTTTGGGGCCTTGTTGAGCTGGTTTTGTTGGATCGAATTGAATGGCTCCTGACACGCGGACAGAACCGTTTGGAAAATAAACGAGGGTTGGCAACGTGCCGCTGATGCGTTTGTAATATTGAAGACTTTTGCGGACGCCGTTGGGATTGACAATGGCATAGCCGAAGATTGTAGGCGTTGCCATAAAAAGAGTGTGGAGCGAGCCATGGGCGTCAACTCGGCAAACAGGGTCGAAAAAACTCAGCCATTCGCCCACGTTGGTTGCATTGAGAGGAACTCCTGTTTCGGCATCTCGCACTTGGATATAGAGGTGATTCCTTTGGCGATTAGTCATGCTGAGGACTGCATATTTACAAGGACGTTGACCCTGCGGCATTGCGACTTGAGACCAAATAGGCATGCCAGAGACAATGGAAAAGAGTTGTTTGCTGGACGAATATGAGGAACGTCTATCAGGGGAATGCACTAAAGCGACAGCCTTGTAAGATCCATCGCGAGAGAGGTCGTAGAAATGACGAAGGTTGATGAGGCGGGAAACTTGTTTGCCGGCAGGGATGGAGAGTGGCGGAAAGTTGGCGAAGCGCGACTGAGGCAATGGGACGCTACCATCGTTGTTCTCGAGGTGAATATCGAGCCAGGAAACACGATCTGTCCCTTGTAATTTGATTGGGCGCCCCGTGTTGTTGCTGATAGTCAGGCGCATTTGCACTGGTTCTCCACTGATAAATTGTTTTTTGATTGGCTCCATCCGAACGAATAGCTGAGCCAACGCTGGGAGACTGACGACAAACAGAAGGAATAAATAACTTAGAATACGTTTCATAATTTAGTGAGATGAAGGTTCGTGAACGGTACGAAATCCAGTCGTTGCTGAATAAAAATCGGGCCGCTCGTATCTGATTTTTTGTTTACCTGGGGAGAGACTGTTTCCGCCACAAATGACATGGCGTTTGGCTTCCATCGGCATAGCTGGATCCACCGCCATGCTCGAGGTCCATTCCGACATTCCTGAGACCATCCCGCAGAGGTTATTGGAACTATCGACATCGTGCCGATAGTAATCAACTGGTCCCAAAGGATCTCCGCCTGGAGCGAGTGTCCGGGTTTGGCTGGCAATGTCTTCCCACTCGTCCTGAGTAGGCAATCTGTATCCTTTCCATGTAGCATAGGCCCAGGCATCCCAGAAATCGACATTGAAAACAGGGGTTTTGAGGCTCATGGCATATCCTTTCCACGAAAGACCTTGTTGGGCTGCTTTGAGAATGCTGGACCAATTGGGGGGGATGTGATTTTTTTTGTTTTCAGGTTGATCGGGGTGGTCGTATTTCCCCCGACTGTTTTCTGGCATATTGGCGAGGGTTTGGAGAAATCTGCTGTAGGCGCCGATAGTAACCTCGTGAGCATCGCAAATAAGGGTTTTGCGCTCTGGGCCAACCATGACTTCTACGCCCGTATGATCCGAGGTGAATGGCAGGCGGCGAGGTTCTTGGGGATACGAATCGGGCTCTTCTGGATCGTAATAAATAACCCACACGATTGCAGAAACAAAAATAATGGCACAAATAGCAAGGGAAAAGGGATTTTTATACCAGGGTGGAGGCGGAGTAGCGTCAGAGAAGGCGTGTGAGGTCGTGTGCTCGATCTGCAGTTGATCTTTAACTGTAGCGACCATTTCTTTGATGTGATCCCAAGTTAACCGTCTCCCTTCTTGCCCGGAACGCATCCAGGTCGCAATGGTGTTCATGCGCGTGGCCCCTGGTGTTCTTGGCATGATGAGTGGGGGAATGATTCCGCCTATTGCAATCATGTCGCGGTTCGAATCCTCTGGATCTCTTTTACCTGGTATGAGCGGGTTCAACAAACGAAAGTTTCCCGTTGCTTGATCCATGTAGATTAAGTCTGTCGAGAGCGGTTGAGTGGCGTATCCCCCTTGATTGAGAAAGTCTTCTACGTGGCAAATTGTTTGGAGAAGTTCCAACAAACGGTGGGTTGACAAAGTTTCGCCTCGTTGGATCAGGGCGGCGAGGTTTTCCCCTTCTGGGCGTTCACTGCTAAAAAACCAGATACCATCGGTTTGGCGAGCTTCGTAAACCGTCATGAAAAGTGGAAATTCGACTGCTGCCTTGGCTCGAACTTCGGCAAGGGTGGTGTCTAGATCCTGTCGACTGGCATGATCGGGATCTGACATTTCCAAAATGACTTTGCGCGAGGTCGATATCTGGATGGCATCGTATATGATCCTGCCATTTCTTTCTCCAATGAGAGAGAGAAGGTGGTAATCGCCGAAATTACATGGAAGAGTGAGTTTCATGGTAAAAAATGATGGCAATTATAACCCTTCAACTGGGAGATTATCCGACATTTGCTCTGCATCGAGAGGAGGCAAAAGCCCTTCGCTGTAAAATTCTTCCTGGTTAGAAGTACCCGATTTTTTCATCTGCATTTGCTCGACAATAAAGAGAACTCGTGGCGAGGCAAAGCAATCCATCGGCTCTCCCTTGTAATACAACTTGGCAGAAAACCCAAAATATTTCAAATCGCCGTACGCAACAATTTCTTCATCGGTTAGAGGTGGCATATGGTAATGGACTTCTAACGTTTCTTCGCCATCTGCCCAGTCAACGGGTTCCGTGGTCCAACGGATTTCTGGCGGCGCTGCTCGCGTTAACTCGATTTTACGCCCATTGGCTGAGTCGTAAAAAAAGATAGGAATGTAGAGATCCTCTGGCCTGATGTTGAGCCCTTCTTTCATGAGAATGGGGATAGTGAGGATGACGTCTTGGCCGGAGTTGGGATCGTCTTGTCGGTATTGTAGGATGGCGCCAAACGCCATGTCGCCTCGCCTGTCTGCTGGTGACTCAAAGCCCGTTTCCAAATGTTTGGCTGCCAATTGGCCGTACTTACCGGCTTTATCTCGCATTGTGTACACTTTCAAAAAATATTCGCGTGACTTATCAGCATTGCGTAGAGCTTCGTAGGCTAACCCAAAATAATAGAGGAGAACGGGGTTGCCGGGCTCTACGGTGGCTGCTTCCTCTAACTTGAGAACAGATTTTCTCATGTCGCCCTCGATCTGGGCATAGCGAGCTTCTTTGAGCAATTGGGCTAGACGTGGGGTTAGCGGAACGTCGCCTTCTGTACTGGTGGCTGTGCGGGAATCGCTAGAATGGTCAGAACCTGTCGCTGCATTAGAAGATTGTTCTGTTGGAAGATCCTGGAGCGGAGGGGGAGTAAATGTTGGCACACTGCGTTGTCGCTGATTTTCTGAGTCTTCGCGGAGCATTTCTTCAACTGTGCGGGGGCGAATCTGTTCAATGAGTTCGTCTGATATTGTCGGCTGGGTGTTCTTGGCTGTCGAAGAAGAATGAGGTGGCGCGTTATCAGTGGTTATGGTTGTGGCATTTTGCCTTGCTGGCGTGGTAGGGCTGGATAACTTCAAGGTTAACGCGATCCCTACTGCCATGAGTTCGAAAAAGGCAAGGATCCCCAAGACTAGGCAAGCCAGGCGCAGGAATCGATCTGGCTTGGGCGGTTGAGAGGATGTGTCCGTGGAAAGTGTGGAGTCGTTAAGCTGTTCCATGAGGATGGTTCCCTCTAAAAACTATGAATGAATCATCAGGATATCGCAAGCATATTTGCGGATCGGACGGATTTCAAGAGTGATTTGCTGGTTTAATGCCATAAAGGGTCGATATATCTGGCATTATGATTGACTGACTGGCGGACTAGGAGCTCTGAAAATGATGCGGGAAATCATCGTGTCGTGAATGTGAACCAACCCTAGCGAGTATGAGGAAATCTGCCAGGTATTCTCGTTTAGCGATAGTGGGGTGCCTATTAGGATTGAACCGTCGGTTAGGTAGAACTGAGCTAGGGTTGCGTCTGGTGAAGCGATGTCGGCCTCGGCGGATACTAAGGAAATTTGAGAAATTTTACGTTGAGGTAGAACGAGTTTGTAGAGATGGGATTGGATGTGAAAATTGGCAGCATCGGGCGAGGATACAGAACCGCGAAGGAGGTCGCCATTGGTCAGTTGAACGATGGGAAAATCGAAAGATTGTTGCCGAGAGGGGGGAAGTTGTTTGGCTGGTTCTAGGAGTTGTTTGCCCGGGAATTGACCATTCCATTGAGTGACACGAAGGTGAGAGATGAGTAAAATGGAATCAAATGATTCTAACGAGAATCCAGAACCAAATTGCGGCTGGGCCTGGGAGGTCGGGGGACGATCCGGCGCTACTTCTCGCGTGCATTGTTTTGCCAACTGGCCATCGATGTAAACGTAATAGAGGCCTTGTTGACGATTGGCGAATAGATCGATGCGGGTGGATTGACTTTGGACCTCTGATTCCTGGGAAACGGAATCGGTCTGTGGGGTCGGGTCGTTGGCCAGGGTGTCGGCCATGTCGTCGACAATTTCCGTTAGTTGGAAAATATCGTGAAGGAAATGGAAGTCAACACATGCGTTAGCGGTGGATGAGTCATCTTTCCAGAGGTGCATGAGGAAACGTACGTAAGGTCTCCCTTGGAGAGAGAGTGATACGTGAATTGAATCCGAAAGAGCCATGGGGTAAGAAATTGTACCCCCTGGAGGCGTTGATAAAAAACTGCCTCGAAAAGTACTCCATGCTTGTGAGTTAACAGGATAAGACCCCTGAATTCCTGTCCATCCAGATGGGTTTTCGGTGCCAGCATAGATTAATTGACCTTGTTGATTGAATACGATGGATCGGAGTGATCGAAGTGGGATAGAAAGGTGTTCTCCCCAAGAGGCGGTTAGGTTAATGTAGTCGGTATTCAGCGACTCGAATTGACCGGAAAGGGTTTCTCCTGTGGCAAACCAAACGACGCATGGCCCTTCCATTTGTTTTTTGTGACTGGGATAGATAATTTCTTTGAGGTCAGAGGCGACAACGGGCAAAGGTTGATTGAAGTAAGTGGATTGAAAAGTCAGGGTGATGGACCCATTTGCCGGTTGTTGGTCGATGTTAATCGGATTTGCAGGAATGGTCGCTCCATTTTTGAAGAGGATGATATCGTCGGCTGGAATAGGGGACTGTTCTCCGGCAAATAGAACTCCTGATAAAGCAAGAACGGTAAAAATGAAATGTGAGATCATGGGGTAGAGCGAGTTGGTGGCGCCTGTGCGAAAAAGTCGATGCGGATGACTTCTTCTTGTGGGATGGTAAGTAATCCCAGCGCTGGGTGCTGAATGGTCAATTGACGTTGTTTGAAGGCCTGGAGAGGACCGTAGAGTCGGCTCCCATTGCGAAGAACTACAGAGGCGTTGCGGGTGGTGTTGGGGATGGTAGCGGGCGCGGGGGGCGAAAATAACATGAGTTCTGCATATTCAACGGGAATTTCCATGGCCCCTTGCGAGGTTTTAATGGTGATAATTCCTGTCTTGTTATTACATGAAATAATAGATCCTGAAATGGTCTTTTCGTCTTTTGTATGAATGCGATCGTTAGCTATAGGAGTATCATAGGGAACTTTTGCGCTGAGATCCCATTTGTTGAACAATCGCATGCCATATAGCTCTACTTGGTCATGTGGAATCGAACAAATAAACCAGGAATGGCGAGGAACGCGCCAAGACGTTAAAATGTGACGAAGCGGTGGATTAGCATTGGTCGCTAGGCTGAATGAAATACTGTTGTTGACATGAGTGACACTGAGAAATAAATGGTGGCGTTGGCCGGGCTCTGGAATGGGAAGTCGAAGAATTTCATGCGTAGTTAAAGGTGTTGCCCTCCACGATAAACGCCACATGTAGCCGTCGGATTTTAAGTAAAGCCCTGGTGGATTGCTGAGCGGAGACCTGGAGCCATCTCCTCCAAAGAACAAAATCATCCGTTCTTGAGGAGAGGTAGGAGGGGGTGTTAATGGAATGCAGACTTCTAACCGGAGCTCGAAAGATGAAGGTGTTAATCCCATGTCTTTGCCCCATTCGGATTGGGAGGGCAAAAGGAGCTTGCGACCGGGTCGTTGGTCTGGGTTGAGGGTGTTAAGGCGCTGGAGAATCGATTGCTGGGTGTCTCGGGAAAAGGGCAATATCCACGAGGCATCGAGATAGGGGAGGTCTGGCAGGAGCGGCCTGAGTACTGGTTCATGTAATTTAACGGCTTTGATGAATCGGCGTGGAAGGGTAACTGGTTTGTCAAAGAATGGACAAGAAAAGATGGCATGTTGGGGGCCGATGGATTGAATGGAAACGGGAATGACTTCTCGCCAACCTCCATTCAGTACGAGCCAATCTTGGTAGAGAGAAGTTTCTGTTTGCCTCTGTATTTGTTCCATGTAAATGGAGCGAGTCATGTCTAGTTTGAGGTCCCAGGGCGTGGTTGAAGCCCCCTGGGGAAGGATTCGCAGTGAATTACGCTCGGTGTTGATCTCCTGCAATGTCCCAGTAACGTGAAATCCATCTTCAAGTGAAAGATCGGCATTGACGGTCGCTAGTGTGATCGAGGTCGCGAACCAGGTGAGAAAGACGAGAATCTTATTTTTCATAGATAGGAAGGAAGCGATAGTTGACGGCTAGTGACAATAGGACAAATGCTGTTTCGTATCCTGGGGAACGCATTAGTGTCCAAGATCCGTCTGGCGCCTGAGTCGCAGCGAGTTTCTCACAGAGGTGGTGGTTCCATTTTCTCCACAGAGATTCTCTGGCATGGAATAATGACTGGGCCATATAGTATTCTAAATAATGAGGGTAGGTGTCTTCTTGGACCTCCAGATGGTCTTCTAGAAAATGCAAGGTTTGCTGGAATTCTTGAGTTTGGTGTTGTTGCCCGAGCGCTTGAGTGAGCAAACCAATGGCTGACATGGCAATACTCCCATCGCCAGGCGTCATATAACCGTAGATCCCGCGATCGTTACGGCAACTCGCCATAAACTTCAATCCCTTGTCAAAAACATGCTTAGGAATGCCTATGCCTGCATTGGCTGCTGCATAGAGCGAAACCAGAATGCAACCTGTGACGCTAGCATCTGCATCTGTACTGTCAGGGGTATATCGCCAGGCGCCCACAGGATTGTTGTTCTGAGCTTGTAGAATGAGGCTGACTGCTTTTTGGAGTGCTGGGCCAATGCGGTCGTCGAGAAGCATGCCATAGGTCTCTGCTAAAGCAAGTGTGGCAAACCCATGGGAATACATGCTATCGCCTATATAGCCAGATTCCGGGTCCTGTTGAGATAAAATGTAATTCAATGCTTTTTGCGCTAATTGGGCATAGGAACCGGTAACTGGATCGTCTCCGTGAGCGAGTACGGCCATGAGACAGAAAGCGGCGGCGGCTGGATCGTCTCCGTAGGTCCCTGCAAATGTACCGTCGTCGCGTTGTGCTTGTCGGAGGAATTCGAGGCCTTTGACATACATATATTCGACCTGTGGTGGAATGGGATCGCCGTTCCGAGCTACGGAAGCTGCCCAATTGTTATGCCCATTGTCGTCAGCCAGGCAGAACATAGAAATGCCAACCTCCCATAGTATGGTAAACAATAAAAAAGGGAAAACGCGTTGAACAACCATGGTGTTATGGGGTTTGGAGGGTTCTGTTGTAGGCATCCAGAATTTGTCTGAATTCCTCGGGCATGGTCTCAGGTGTTACTCCAGAACTGCCTGGTACTGTCCTGGGAAGGCGGGGATGTGTTGGTCCGGGAAGTTGCTCGTCGCTTGAACTTGATCCGCTGCCTGGTTGCCCTGGTTTGCCTTGCCCCATGCCTGCTTGAGAAGAGGTCATTGCCTGGGATTGGGGTTTATTACTTCCGAGTAGTTGATGGAACATATTCATGAGTGCTGCTGACGAGGCACTCATATTGTTGCCTTGGCCTTGAATGAATCTGGCGGATTGATAAATGAGTTCGATGACTTCCATTTGGGCAGAGGTGGTCGTAGGCCCTGCATTTCCTTGCTCCAAACCATCTATGGCGTCGTTCATGGCGTGCCGGCATTGTCCCAGAAGAGCTATCAGTTGGCTCTCGGTTTGTTCTGAAATAATATCCATGACATCGGCTTGTAGTTCGTCTTGCTCTTGCGCAAGAATAGGACACGAAATAGCCGACTGAACTGTCTCCTGGCGTTGAATATGGCGCGTTCTTAACAGAATGTCTTGCTGGTGGCGCAACATACGCATGAGTTTGAGTGTTAATTCGAATGCTGAGGGTGATAATTCATTGTTTCCTTTTTGTCCCTGCTGAGGGGGGATGGCTTCATTGGTGGATTGCCCGGCTTGTTTGTGCTCGAGCATTTTGGCGCAATCTTTGAAAAGATGCGATAGGTCATAGGCGTGCTCGATGCCTATGCCGGGGTGCGCTGTGGCAATGCAATCAGAAATGTGTTCCATTCGTGAAGATAGTTGTAAATGCATTAAGCGGTCGTACAACTGGGAATAGACGGGATTGGCCATACGGTGGCGAAAGGCTTCCAAATCATCCATGAACCAATTCATCTCTTGGATAATATGGGCCTGATAAGTTTGGACGGCTTTCAACTTTTCCTGATTGCTCGCTGATAGCTCGTCTGGGGCAGCGGCTGCGATTGACGGCAATAGGGTAATTAACGATTGGCATACTGAATATTCCAATGCAGAGAACCTGTTGAGCCGCGCGACGATAGATACGGCTTCCATTGTGTGAGAATTAGTATTAATCGACGCAATAACGGCTTTGACTATTTGCGTGGCTTGGTCGTGAGTTTGCTCGGCAGAAGAGAGGTGTTGCAGGGGAGATTCGATTGGAGACGTGGTCTCAATGAGTTGTTGCCGAGCTGTGGCAATCAGATTGGTAACTTTTGGAGAAAGCTGAGTGAGTGAGGTTAGGAATTGTTGCATGGTCCTCGCTGGAATTTGAGAATTTTGCAAAGCTTCCTGAAAGATGAATGAACCATGTTTGACATGTTGTTCTAGGTGTTTGCGTATTTGTTGTTCTTGTTCGATAAGCTGAAGGAGTTGTCGCTTTTGTTGGGCTTGGCGCAATTGCTGGGCCCCCAATTGCCTAAGCCGTTGCAGTTGGGCTTTTACTTGGTCTAGATCTCTGACTATTCCTTCTAATGATCCGTTAAATTTTTCTAAAGATAAACGGATCATTTCTGCATGCTGTTCGGGACTGAGTATCTGAAATATGATGGGGGAGGACCAAGTTGTCCGCGTATTTTCTGAACCTGGGGCGTAGTCTGTCGCATAAGCGCGTATGGTCAAGCGTAGAGGCCCTTTTTCTTGGTGACGCGGCGCCTGAAATACGGTTGAAACGGTCATATCTTGCGTGGTAGGACTACCTGTTTTTAGGATAGCTGTTGACACGGGCTTCCCTGTTGTGTCGAGTTGCCAAGAAAGCCCAATGTCTTTGATACCATAGTCATCAGAAACCTCGACTTCCAAAGGAATGCTGACTCCTTCGATGAGGAATTGGTTAGGACTCGAGGTGGTGAGAACAACTCGTGGTTTTTGGTCTTGTTGTGGAGTTAGAGATAGGTGAAAGGGCGATAAAGAACGCAGATTGTGATGGTCTGTCCAGGTGATTTTTAAGTCAATGGGGCGATTCCCCATGACCAAATTGGGAATGAGGGCGGTAGTGCCATCTAGGCGAGGTTTCAGGTGCTCAGGGGAGACTCTCGCATGTTTCAGTGGACTTGTCGCTGAAAGGCGGATATTGGCGACACTACCGGTTAACATGGGAATCATCCCTTGTCGCATTGGAATTGTGCTAGTAGGGCGCTTTGTGTAGGCGGGAAGGGTTACGATGGCTTCGGCGTGTTTCATTGCCGGGCGCTCTTGTGGAATAACCTGGATGTGGCGATTGACATCTCCCACTGAAATTTCTAGTTCTCCGGGAGTGAACATGGAAGGGAGGTCGAAACGATAGGTCGACTGGGATGTGCGTTTTACGTTGATCCACGATCCGTTCCCTAGGCGATATTGAGCGTTATTGGGCTGATAGGTTGAAGTGGCATCCAGGGTGATAAGGAATGTGTGGGGTTCGCCTCGTGGCACAATTAGAGGATCCGATAATGGGGTCAGGACTGTAAATGTAAAGCGTGCGGGGGGGTGAAAGGGATCGAGCCAACGTTGCCACGTGTTTAAGGTGGCTTGAGGAAAACATACTGCGAGACATGCGATAATGAAAAGGAAAAAGCATGATAATTTGATCAAAAATGCCGAATGCCCGCGAGGGATAAGTGTAAAAAAATCAAGATTTTCCAATTGTTGGGCGCATTGAACAAGAGCTGCTTTTGGGAGTTCTGGCGCGACCTGGCTATTCTGTGTCAAGTCGATGGCACAGAGCAGGCGGTCTCCATATGTGCGGTTGTGCCGAAATAGAATTTGAGCTAGCTGGCGTGGCTGGTATTCCCTAAACCTCCAATGCCACAACCTGCATATCGCGAAGATGGGAAGCCCAAGGCAAATGACACTAAAACAGATCCATGCGATGAACTGGGGCGTATCCCATAGACGATCAGTGAGAAAAAAAACTAAATACACTATGCTGGCGGCAATACAGCATACACTTATGCTGTCTCCTGCTCTCTTAAAAAACATCTTCCTGCGGAAGTTTTTTAATTGAGATTCCAGGCGAGCAGGTAAGTGTCCTGTTGGCGGGCGTGGCATGAATGAGGAAAAACGAACCTTTTTACGGTCTATTCTCTGGAGCTTGCTCGGGAGAAACTGGAATCTTACGCCCTGACATGAGATTATTCCTCAATTCTTGCATATCGTGGCGAAATTGAGCTTGGGATCCTTGTTGGGGCATGCCAATTCCCCATTCCCTCATCTTCCTTTTGACAAAATTGAGTATAGCGATTTCATTGACCCCGTATTGCCTGCAAATAGGAGAAAGCTGAAGCTCGGGCGAGTTGAATTGGCCGTTCTTGAAGAATGTCAGATCATGGGCCCAGGCGTTGCGAAAGTTTTCTGGACAAGCTTGGACGTTGATGGAATCAAAAAGGGCTGCCACTTCTTGACGTGGAATGCCATCTGTGTGCATGCAGACAGTCGTCTCCATGAAATTGAGAGAAAACTCAATCATGACGTTGGTGACGGCTTCTTTCCAGATTTTAGCCTGGGCTGGATCTATGCCTGATAACTTGGCCTCGAGTTTAGCAATTGCTGCTAGAATGGCTGTCTGGGTTCCGCATGTCATCGGATCAAACTTTTTCGGTGTCTCATCTTCGTCATAGAGGGGGATTGGCGGTCTTACTGTAGGATCGATGCGTTGGAGTTCTCGAGAAAGTTCTTTCCGGAGATCTGCGAGGCTGATGTCATAGCGCCTCAATATGGGGGCAATGTAATTGCGCTCGGGCCTTCTAACCTGGTTGATCCATGCTTGTTGGAAGTCAGCTGGACATTGAGACATGTCGCCTGCGAGCATGGCTGTTGCTCGGTCTGAAGCTGAAGGTGTTTGGTTATTATACCCAAAGGTCCATTCGAGCTCAATGATGCGTAGTGCTGTCCTTTTCAGAAATAATTGAATGTTTGTCTTAGCTTGTTGGGGGGAACTTGCTACTTGTTTATGGGAACTGTCGCTTGCCTGTGAAGGTTGTTGAGTTGCCTGGCATGGCCATAAGGCGCATGCCAGTTGAACTGTTAACATGATGGTCAGCTGCTTCATGGAGTGTGAAAAAAAGCAGTTTGCTGAATTAACCTCCAATGCGGAAACGTGGACGCTGGCCACTCGACACTTTTACTGGATAACGTTTTTGTTCTTGTTGACGACGAAGGCGTTGCTGTTCTTCTTGTTGGCGGCGCAATGATTCTTGACGCTGCTCCTCTTCTTGGCGTAGCTGTTCTGCTTGGCGCTCGGCCAGACGGCGTTCTTCTTCGAGTTTGCGTTGCCGTTGCTGAAGTTCGCGTTGTTGTTTGCGGAGTTGCTCTTCTCGCTCGTGGTTTTGCTTTTGTTTGAGGGCTCTCTGTTCGCGTTGGAGGCGTTCGATCTCTTGCCGATTGCGTTTTAAGTGTTCTTCTTTTTGACGGATGTCTTGTTCTTGGCGCTTGAGTTGGGGCGAAGAAACTACTGGTTTCCTTGCTTTTGCGAGCCGACGTCTGTCGTTTTGCTGTACTTTTACCTTGTGCTGATACTTCGCGTAATAAGGATCTTGGGCTAAATAGGCTTCATGCACACTGCCTTCCATCACTTCAACTGGTGCTCTGAATCCTAAGTTGGCATTGATAGAGGGCTTGAGCGCTTCTTCGATTTTATTCTCTTTGCTAGGAGGGGAGGGCGGAACTGAATAATCGGGACCTTCTGATTGTGGGGCTGGCGCTTTTGCCGGTGCTGCCTGTGCATGAGATGTTGTCAGTGGTAAGACACTCATGGCGGCGACTGTGGCTACAAAAACATAACAAGATGGAATTCTCATAAATCTATTGGAAAAGCTGTTCTTAACTGTTGCATATCAGACTAATCGAGAGGCTCAAGCTTTTTCTTGCTCAACCCCTCGGAATGAACACTTAATTGGGTGTTCAACAATTTTCCTGCAGCCATTGGGCGGCCTGGGCGGCGTAATACGTCAAAATCATGTCGGCGCCAGCTCGACGAATGCTTGTCAGCGTCTCGAGAACGGCCGATTGTTCATCAATCCATCCTGAGGCTGCCGCGGCCTTAAGCATGAGGTATTCTCCGCTTACATGATAAGCTGCAATGGGTAATGTTGTACATTGCCGCATGGCGTATACCACATCCAGGTACATTGTGGCTGGTTTTACCATAAGGATATCGGCTCCCTCCGCTTCATCAAGGGTTGCCTCCCGAATGGCTTCTCTCAGATTCCTTGGATCCATCTGATAGGTCTTCTTATCTCCAAGCCCTGGCGCACTTTCAAGTGCCCCGCGAAAAGGTCCGTACATGGCGCTGGCGTATTTGGCGGTGTAAGACATGAGAGAAACATTCTCCATGCGCTCGGCATCTAGAGCAGAACGGATCGCGGCGATGCGCCCATCCATCATATCGCTGGGCGAGAGAACATCTGCCCCTGCCTCGGCAAAACACAAAGCTTGTTGGCATAAAACTTCGACGGTCGGATCATTGAGAATCTCGAATGTGCCGTCGGAGTAATGCTGCACGATGCCATCGTGCCCTTCTGAATTATAAGGGTCGAGTGCAACGTCTGCATGCACAATGAGCTCCGGATAGATTTCTTTGAGCGCAATAATCGTGCGTGGAATAATGCCGTCGGGGTTGAAGGCTTCTTCAGCATTGGGGGTTTTGCGGTCTTCTGGAACACAAGGGAAAAGATCGATGGAGGTAATACCTAATTCCAGGAGTCGTCCTACTTCTTCTACGAGTCCTGGAATGCTCCACATGGTGCAACCTGGCAACGAGGGAATGGGAACATTGTCGTGAGATTCGTGGACAAAAACAGGCAGGATGAGTCTGGAGGCGGAAAGATCCGTTTCGGCAACAAGATCGCGAATGAAAGCGTTTTTCCTGTTGCGCCGAGGACGAATAGGCATATTGAACATGACTGCATTATGCTATCCGCTTCAGGCTAGGAAAGTAGAAAATATGGCCTCATGCGATGGAGTATCTAATTTATCTGCTGTGACTGACTTTTGTGTTCACGGAGATGGGGCGAGTGTGTATGAATTGTTGGCGTTATGAAAAAGCTGGCAAGAGTGTGCGTGTGGTGGTTATCGACAATGGGATTTGTAGCAACGTTGAGTGTGTCAGCTGTTGCTGAGTCTCCATCTCCAGAGGTTTTGTTGGGTAGTGTCCGCCAGACGACATTGCTCCAGAAAAAACAGGATCTGCAAGGTCAACTCAGACGCCGCAGTGTCAAAATCCCCTTCCAAATTAACCAAAGGAATCGTCTCCTTTGCTATTTGTATTATGCTAATGAACGTTGGGAACGTTTCCAGCTAGATTTTCAAGAAAAAGGACAGAAACTCTATTATGGCGACAGTAAATCTCTAAAACCTCTTCCTGTCGAAAAATATCAAGAATCAATCGCGGATACAGATATTAGTTACGAAGATTTGTCAATGCGCTTTCTCTATTGGAAAGATGGTAAAATTTTGCCGGAAGATAGTTCATCTGTCGTCAAAGGCCGAAGTTGTTGGGTGATCCAATTGGCCAATCCTACCCCATCCGTGGGGTTGTATGCATGGGTAAGAGTGTGGATCGATAAAGAAAATGGTGCGATGTGGCAGTTGGATGGTATTGATGCCAAAGGCGAACTGAGAAAACGCTTCCTAGTAACGTCGGTCATGAAACTCGACGATGGAAATTGGTTTTTTAAGCAAATCAAAGTGGAAACGAGGGATCCTCAGAATTCTCGGCGTGTTCAATCGCTTAGTTATATTGACATGAAGAGCCCCGAGTGAGGGTTGATGGGGGCGGAATTACGGCGTGACAACCAAAGGGATGGTGGTAAACAGGTGTTGCAAAATTATGAAATATCTCATTGTTTTTTCCCTGGTTGCTTCGGTCATGCTAGCCTCATGTTCGTCTGATAAGGAAAAAGTCGCCTCAACGGATCCTTCTCTTGATTCTCCTGCTGAATATGTTGCCCGGGATGGAACAATTCATTCTGGCAAACCTTCTTCGCGCTCTGTTCAAGATCATCAGAGCCCGGTAGTCCCAAAGACTCCCTCTGTGCCAAGCAAACCTGCTGTCTTTGCTCCGCAATCGCCTCGCATGCCTGGCTTGCGCGTAGCTAGAGTCAATGTGCCACGAAAGGTTGTTGCTTTAACTTTTGACGATGGACCGCATGGTTCCTTGACTCCTAAAGTGTTGGATATCTTGGCTCGTTACAATGTGAAATGTACGTTTTTCTTGCAAGGAATTAATGTAAAACGTTACCCGAATGTGGTAGCTCGTATGGCTCGAGAAGGTCATGAACCAGCCTCTCATACCTGGAATCATATTTGCATGACTCGTTCTTCACGAGCAACTTGCGAAAGTCAGTTGAGAAAGACGGACGATGCCATCCGGGAAATTACGGGGGTGTCTCCTAAATTGGTACGCCCTCCGTATGGCGCAGTCAATGCTAGCCTCTATACATGGATGAATCAATCCTTTGGTTATAAAACGGTTCTCTGGGATGTCGACACGAACGATTGGAGAAAACCTGGTGTGTCGACGGTGGTGTCGCGTGCTGTCAATGGTGCTCGGCCCGGATCGATCATTTTGGTCCACGATATTCATAGTTCAACGGTTCAAGCGATTGATGGCATTGTGCGGGGGTTGATCGCTCGCGGTTTTCAGTTGGTGACGGTGTCGGACTTGATTGCGATTGGTCAGCGCTATGCTGCCTCTGCTCCTACTTCCTCTCAATCCTCTAAACCTGGTGTCTCGGAAACGGCAAATGGCCTCCCTGTAGTTCGTCAGCTACCTGCTGATTCTGGATCTGCCGGTCTTCCTGGCTCGACCAATCCCTCTAATTCCCAGGAATCGGAAACACAAAGCTCGGCCTCAAAACAGATCCCAACCTCGCTAGATGAAAAAAATCCCCCCTCTTCTCAGAACGCCCCTGGCAACAACATGCCTAATCAGCAACTGGTGCCTACTTCTGAGCAGCACCAACCCAAAGTTGTAGCGCCATCCCAAAATGGTAACAAATCAAATATACAGGGAATTTGAAAACGAAATCAGCTATCATTTCTGCTCCCTAATGCAAAATGTATAAGTCTGGAAGCTGAAAGAACGAACAAAAATTTGATTGTTCGTAGGAGAAGCTGCGGCATGATGGAAATTTTTCCTATGGATAGAAGGTAAGGGATAATACATTTCCTGTGTTGAAGGTTGTCTGGGAATCTACTTGGTCGGACGAGAGACGCAAAGCATCCAGATAAGTAAATAATATGTTGAAACAAGGACAATATGCTTTATCGTACTACATTCGCAATGTAGCAGAATGTGCCCTTGATTTTTCATACAAACTGGGTAGGGGACAACAAATGGCGGCAGGGGAAGAATTACAGCATCTCTTGGAAGCTGCTGAGCGCCTGCCTGCCGTTGCGGTGATTGGCGATCCTCGGGCTGGTAAATCGTCTGTGCTGGATTTGTTGATTAACCCTGGACGAGATACTTTTGCAAAAATGTCTCGTTGTGAACCTGTGTTGTGGTGGCGATTTGATGCCAATTCGCCTGGCGAAGTTCCTAGTGTAGCCTCGACTGCCTATTATCCTCATCCCTTGCTTCGAAATATTGAGTTGGTAGATACTTACATTGAGGATTTTGATAAACAAGGAGATTTGTTGAAAAAGGCTCTTGAACGCGTCGATGTAATTCTTGTAGTGTTGCCTGCTACGATTCAGGTGCGCTCTCAGGAAAGCTTGTGGGCATTTATCTCAAGTCTGCCTGTTGATTACTATGATCGCATGATCATTGTTTTAACGCATGCAGATGAATGTAGTTTTAATCAAATTGAGGAACTCAAAACTGAGTTAAGAGAATTTTGTCGCAATTCTCTGGGGGTGACGTTGGCTATCTATTATGTCTATAGCGGGGGGAACCATATCGGAAATGGAGCGGAAGTTCTTGTCAAGAAAATTGATCGTGTGTTGGCGTTGCGCTTGGCTTCCATGGGCTGGAACAGGCGCATTGTGGAGGCAACTCAAGCTCTGCTAAAAGAACAAAACGATGTCTTGAATAAGCAGCGTAGCCTATTGCGAATTGATGCTGGAGTATTGGCTCGCATTGATAGTGTTGTGATGTCTCTTGGCAGACAGGTATTTAGTGATTTACCCAAACGCCTTGAGACGATGGCGGATATGATCCAGGCTGAAGTCCCTGTGTTGGTTCAGAGAAGTGCTTATGAACTCGGGAAAATCCTGTCGATCAACCGTGTGTTGTGGTTGAGCCGAGTCCCTTCTCTGTTGGAATGGTGGTTCAGCCGTAGAATTGCTCGCATTGTTGAAGAAAGACAGGAAATCTACAATCGTGGATTTCTTCATGCATGCCGTCGTCAGTGGAATGAAGAAGTTCGCCCTCGCGTTATCAACTTATGCGATATTGGCGAATTCCCCGAAGAGCAACTTGCCAACGATCTCAATTTATCTCGTGCTCGTCTGGGAAAGGCTGTTGCTGATATCCTGCGTCAATTCAAACTGAGGTCTATTTTGCGGCAAGAATTCAATGCTCAAAAAAAATGGATGAAACGGCAGTTGTATGTTGTTTTATTATTGATTACAGCTGGCGGTATTTTAGGGGGATTGGGTGAATCGTTAGCGGGATTTGCTTTGGTCGGATGTGCTGCTTTGATTTGGTGCTTAACCTCGCTTGCCCTCGTTTTTGTCAAAATTAAATTCGCCAGAAAATTAGAAAAAGACTTAGATGACTTCCGAAAAGTTGTTATGCAAGAGTTGGCAGAACCTTTACGCTTGGCAACGATTGGCGGTGTCTGGGATTATCAAAAACTTTATGTCGATATCCATCGTCAAGCTACTGTGAATGCTCAACAAATCCAGCCGCTTATTGACGAATATCATTCGCTTTATCGTATTTCAACTGTTTTACTTCAAGGTTAAACTATTTTTCTTTTCGCTGCCTAATTGGTGAATTCCTCGGGTGTGGCAATACTTTGGGATTCCCCTGTCAACTATATTGGTATAATATGCCTTGTATGTTTGACATGTTGGTGCGTCTGTATGATCTCCCTGATGTTACAGAGCAAGAAACAAAACTAAAACAACAAGGAATTATTGTTCGAAGGGCTGGAACGTATGAAATGCATCTAGTTGCCTCATGGGTTGGAAAAGTGTTTAGCCCTAAATGGGTCAGCGAAATGCAAATCGCCTTTGCGAGAATGCCTGTGTCGTGCATGATCGCTACGAAAGACCACTGTGTCGTCGGTTTTGCTTGTTATGATGTGACGTTTCGCGGGGCTTTTGGTCCCATGGGGGTCGATCCCTCGGTGCGTGGCTGCGGGGTGGGCAAGGTTTTACTGGTGCGCTCCTTAAAAAGTTTGCACGAACTGGGGTTTGCGTATGGTATTATCGGGGGGGTTGGCCCGGCAGAATTTTACGCGCACACGGTGGGTGCTGTCCCTATCGAGGGTAGTTCTCCGGGGACCTATATAGATATTTTGCCGGAACCTCAGGTCTGAACCTATCGTTCTGTATGAATAAGTTCACTCTTGCCGAATCTCTGGTTTCAAGTAGGATGAATTAAATAAAAGATGAAGTTAACAAAGAGCAACGAAGATTATCTGGAGGCTATTGGTTTCTTGCTGAGAGAACGAGGGGTGGCGTTAGTGAGCGATATCGCGGCTTCGCTAAATGTTAAAATGCCTTCTGTAACCTCGGCTATTAGACAGTTAGCTGCTCTCGGGCTTGTCGAATATGTGCAATATGCTCCCGTTAAATTGACTGAACGGGGAAAAGTGGTAGCCGACGAAATCATGTCGAGCCATCGTACGCTCCGTGTCTTCTTTAAAAATATCCTCCATATCCCCAATAGCCGAGCTAATGAAATTGCTTGCCAGCTCGAACACATTATGGATGTCGATGAAATCGGCCGTGTGGCGCGATTGACTGGGTTCCTGCTGGCGAATCCTGAATTCATGGGATCGTTGAATGATGAATTGTCCGCATTGCCTGTAACTGAACCGGCAGGGACGACTATGACGCTGGATAAAGTACGAGCAGGAATCAAATATGTGGTGCAAAAAATTGCCTCAGGACGACGGAATTTGCCAGATGGCATGGCATTGCCGGATGACTTGAAAGTTGGTACAGAGCTCGAGGTAATCCGAGTCGCTCAGTTGGGAGATACAGTCAGTATCCGCTACGGTGAAACTTGCATTGCTTTGAATCGTGAGGTAAGCCGTCTTATTACTGTGAGAATAAATGATGAAGGGGAAAAAACCGTATCTGGTAGACGCTAGTGGCTTACCTAGCCTCCAAACGAACCGTAGTGCAAAATAGACGACTAAATGATAAGTTTTCTCTCGAGAGGATGAATTATTGTTTGACTTGAGGCGTCGACGCTGTATATTCCCACATATTCTATACTGTTTTCCTGATATGAAATTTCCTTCCTTCAAAAAGTCGGCCTCTCTTCTCTCTCTTGCGGTGATTGCGCTGCAGTTTGTTTCGTGCGGCGGTAGCGGTAATGGCGCGTCGTCTGTATGGGATACTTTACCTATTGGTGCTCAGCTTGATATTAATATGGGTAATCAGCAAGATGGCACGCCGTTGTATTATCAATGTACTGTGGTGGCTAACAACATCGGCCAGATGTACTTCAAGGGTAAAAGCCCAGACGCTGAAGTCGCTTTCTCATGGGTTCGCAGTGGTAGTAATGCCAAATTCAATACTTCATTTGAGTACGATGACGAATCTTACATCGCTCCCGGTCCTGTCACAGTGACGTTGCGGACTCAAATGATGTTAGAGGTTGATCTGGATTTGGGCGAACAGGCTGTGAATGGCCAGTTGCCTGATTCTGCTTATGGCTCCTGCAATTATGATTTGACGTTGTTGCCTGCTGATGGTTCAGCTCTTCAACCGAACCGTTATAATGGAACGGGGCATTATCAGATCAATTATTAATTGAGTATAATTCTTGTGTCATGAGGTGGAGGAAACAAGCAGGAGTCGGTTGCTAATGCTTGGAGTGGTGGGTTGAAGTAGTACACGAGTTTCAAGAAATAGGCGTGACCTCTGAGGAGGTTGCGTCTATTGTTTTTTGTGATGGATAGGATTGTGCCTGTATTTGCAAAATATTGTCTGGCGGTTGGATTGTACTGGGCGTTGTTGGGCTCAGTTAGCGGGAAGGTGCCTGTCGCTGAAAAGGGGGACGCTCCGCAAACAACAACAGCTACGTCGAACAAGTGGTTTTACGTAGGGCAATACAGGACAAAGATTACACCAGAGAAAGCTCGCGTCTTTGTGATGCCGGCTCATGGCGTTGTGACTGATTTGGTCCCACCCGGACAGCGTGTAAAAAAAGGAACCGTGATCGCGAGAGTAAACAAGGAAGAGCTTGAACTCGAACGCAAAACGATGGAAGTAGAAATCCTGAAAGAGCGAGTTGCTAAACAGGATGAAATCCAAAAATTGCAAAAAGATCGTCGCGAAGTGCTTTTTGTGAGTTCCTTGACGCGGGAAGAACGAGCATTTTTTGATAAATCGTCTCAAGACGTTGCTAAAACTAACAACCCAGAGGAAGTTTTAAAAAGTATCGATGATAAGATTGAGCTAGCCAAAAAGCAAATAGAGTTGGTGGATGCGCAGAAGAGGGCAGAATTTGCCAAGAAAGAAGAATCCTTCATCGTCACGATGCCGTTTGACGGCCGCCTGCAGTATCAATTCCAGCGGAACGAAGTTGATGAACAGGAAGGTGTATTCATTGAAAATGGCAAAGATATAGCTGCTGTTTGCGACGACTCTGCCTTTTACTTGACCATTATCGTTTCTAATCCAGAAATTGCCAATATCCCATCCAACCAGTTGAAATTGAGTTTGGAATTGACCAATTCGCAGATCATTGATGGGTTCTTCTCTCACAAGAGGGTTGAGAAAAATCAGGGCGGGGGGGGAGGCAATATGGATATGTTAGTTTTCTATTTTAAAGTTGATCCTTCAGCTCACGATGTTCTGTATTCTATGTTGGGGGCAAATTGCATTGCAAAGCTCTATTTTCATGCTGATGATCAGATCAAGGTGCTCTCCAAAATGGAACTAGCTAAAATGCCTGAGGCTTCTCAAGCGGTTCATTGGCAGGAACTGGTTGAAAATGTCGTGCCCGGTTATGAATTGATCTTGATTGGCGAAACTCAATTATTCGCACGCAAGAAATGAAACTCGAATGTGATTCCATAACGTTTGGGTATACTCGTGGAAAGAAAATTTTTGACCGGTATACTCGCGCTTTTTTGCCGGGCATTACGGTGTTGAAGGGTTACTCAGGATGTGGCAAAACTACGCTTCTCAAAATTTTGGCTGGGTATTTGAAGATCCAATCAGGGCGTATTCTCACTCCAGACAATTGTTCGGTAACGAGTCGGCTTTATCGGCGACGTTATGTGAGTTACATGTTTCAGGGGATTAATTTGCTACCATTGGCTACGGTCGATCGTAACTTGAGACTGTGCGCTGAAATGGCAATGATGTCGTCATCCAAGTGGAAAAAACGTGCCGATGAATTAACTTCTGCCCTCGGATTGAAAGAATTGCGTAACAAACGCGCTAATAGTTTGTCTGGCGGCCAAGCTCAGCGGGCTGCTCTGGCTCGTACCTTGATGAAAGATTCGCCTATTCTTTTGCTCGACGAACCTACCTCGGGTTTAGATGATGCCAATACGTCCATAATCAAAAATCTAATTGTCAGTGATGCTTCAGACAAAATCTGTATTGTAAGTACTCATGACGCACGGTTGTTGGAGATAGCAGATGAAATCATTGATTTTAACCGCCCTGTATCTCTTTAAGGATACTCTCTATCGTTGGAAAGAACGCCCCTCTAGTCCGCTTTCTCGGATTCTAGTCGTGTTCTTTTTATCGATATGTGCTCTTTCTGTGTTAGCTACTTACATTATATCGACTCGGACGATACGCGATGAAATCCAGAGAAATGGGGGAGATATGGTTATTGTTTCTGATTTGGAGGATACATCGTCCCCAGGCAAAACTCGTCTGCTTAAGGAGTATTTGCCTCAATTGGGTGTGGCAAATCTCGTGATGATCAGGGATGTAACTTCTGGGGTCGTCAACGGAAGGAAAATGTCGGTGGTGGCTTACAATGATGAATCTCTCTCGGGTTTGACGGATTTACCCTTGGCTGAATTCCCCTATTTGGCGCTTTTACCCCGCGATGAGGGGATGCCGCAGACTCCGGCTAGCCTGGACATCGAAGGTTACTGTATCCCTCTGGTTATCAGGGAGATGCCGCCGGGCCATCTCCTCGAACATGTTTATCGGAAAGGTGTTATCCTGATCCCTGAATCGGCAATTGACGCGAATTCTGCCTCTGGCATGATCCATCGCACCTTTTTGATCCGGGTGAAAGACATGAATTATGCTAATTTGAAATTGGTAGAAGAGACGATTAACAATATTGGGCGTTTAGACGATACGATGACTCATGCCAGAAGTAGCGCTCTCATTTTGTCCAAGCTGGAGGCGTTGTTAGATAACCAGATGGAGTGCCGGGCTGGATTTGCTATTGGTATTGCTATTATTGTGGGAATTTTGTTGACTGCTCTTGCGTCGATGGAATTCCGCCAGAATGAGTACGTCTATACATTGATGAAAAGTTTTGGCGTACAGCCGTCTATGTTGGTGTTGACATTTATCGGAGAGAATCTCTTTTTGGTATTGGGTGCGTTTGCTGTATCGACAGAGGTCTTTATCCGGGTTCAGCGAATGATATTGGGAGAATTTTTCAAGGGAGCTAATTTACATTTGGGCCTCCAAGATTTGTCTCACGAAATAATCATCCTTGCTGGCTCTCTAGTAATATGTGTATTATTTTCATCGATTCCCATTGTGGTATCTGCTTATCGAGAGATCGGACGTGTTTTGAAATAATAGATTGGGTACAAGAATGAAAAAAATTATTAAAACTTTATTACAATTCTCTGGTATTGTGAGTAAATGGTGCCCATGTGTTTCCAGGTGTATGTCGGAGGCGCTTGTGTTAGCGTGTTGGGGATTGTTAGGTGGTGGGGTCGTTCTGCTGCTTAGCGGATGTTCGATGGAAAAAATGGTTCAAGAACGTGTTGACCAAATGGCTGCTGATCTTGCTCAACAACCAGAACTTCATGAACTTCCTAAAAAAGTGGTTTCATGGGATGAAGCTGTTGAGTACGCCCTTGAACATAACCTTGATTTGCAGCGAGCTCGCCTTTCTGTGAAAGATGCTGAAAAACAGGTAAGCCGAATTTTCAAAGATATGATCCCTTCTGTAAATCTGGATGCTCTGTTGACTCAGGATATTAGCAATTTAACTTCAGTAACGGGTGATGATATCGGATTCCATACTAACATTTTGTTTAATCTCCCTTCATTGACGCGCATACCTATTACGTACTATACGGCTAAAGCTACGGTCTTCCGCGCTAAAAAAACGCTCGAAATGAAAGAACGCGAAATCGTGTCTCGCTTGTATAAAAATGTTTGGATGATGAAGTTGGGACGCCTGCAATATGGCATCGCTAAACAGGAGGCTGAGATTAAAGAACGAAATGATGGTACGGTGTCAACTGCCGATAAAGATTGGGAGGCCAAGAAAGAGGGGATCACTACTGAGTTGATAGCCCTAATGGGTAACCCCGATGTTTACTGGATCATTGATGAAAAAACCATACCCACCCTTTCCTGGAAACGTTATCAGGAGGCCTCTCGCCAACTTGATAATCTCGTCTTGACGATGATGGCTATGGAAGTTGAAGCCTCTCGCTTGAATATTTGGGGAATCAGAGCTCAGTATTTCCCAGAATTCAATGTGAACTTCTATAGCCCATCTCTTTTCACAAGTACTGGTGGTACATATGGAGGCTTTTTCGCGGATAGTGGCGATATGTATGTTAATATGAGCCTTTCCTGGAAACTCGATACGACGATGAGTATTTATGATCGCTTAGTCTCTGCAAAAGATTCTCACAAAATCCTCGAAAAAGAGGTTCGTGTCCAAGCCCTAGACAGAAGAGATAAGGTCTCTAAGCTGATGAAAAGCATGAATGATTTTTCTAATTGGGTCTCTTATATCAAAAAACGTGCCAATTACGTCAATAGCATTCTTCCTCTCTCAACTGACGAATATCGCTCTAATCAACAAGAAGTCCGGCAGATGTATAAAGAACTTTACAGTAATCAAGAAAAAAACTTGGAAACAGAAGCTGCCTTGATTATGGAGTACGGTCTATTGCAATAATCTCTTCCTACTCAGTTTTCCCCCACAACAGACCAATCCCTCAACGAATTCTTGGTCACCGAGAAACGGTTACAGAGACTGAGTCTGTGTTGGGTAAAATGAATTTTTGGATTGTTACTGTGGCGTGAGAAACTCCTGGTGTGTGCATGCAAAGCTCGATGAGATCTTGTGCGAGGGTTTCGATGAGCTTGCGCGGATACCGCTGTGCTTCTGCAATGAGGCGTCTGCTAAGGAGGTCGTAATCGACTGCGTGTTCAATGTTGTCGTGCAGGCAATGAAAGGGTGTTTGGAGGACAAGATCGACGGTTGCCTTGAGGCTCTGGGCGTATAGCCGTTCTTCATCGGGGACTCCAATGTAGCAGGGCAGGGAAAGCCCCTCAATGCGTAAATGATCTTGCGGTAATGGAGAAAAGAGAGTTTCCCCCCACCGCATAAGGCTTTGGAGATTGGGAACAATGAAATCGGGATGCGCTTTCTCGAGTTGTGCTGCATTATTATATCCTGTCAGAACGGCAATGGCTGTGATCCCTCCAATGTGAGCGGTTTCCATATCGTGCTGCATGTCGCCAATCATGGCTGTCTCTGCTGGATTCAGACTATGTTGGGCTAGCAATTGGTGAATGTGTTGATCTTTATGCCGAATACCAGAGTGGTGGGCTTCGAAATAATGAATCATCCCAAGTTCGCGACATTGCTGAGTGAAGGCTTTTGAATCAACACTAGTCAGAGAAAAACAACGAATACGGCGGGCTTTGCAGAATTCCATAAAGGCCTGGGCGTAGGGAATTAATGTAACGACCTGGTCGGAATGCCTGAATCCCTCCCTGAAATAGTCTTCCAATTCATCTAAATTGGCTTGTGGTAAGGTCTTGGCATAATAATCTGGGTATGGAAGTTGAAATTCTGAACGAAATTGTTCTCGAGTAATTTCAGGGTGCCCGTATTGCCGAAATACATAATTAGTCGCGTCTAGAGTGAGGGCTAGATCGTTTGCAAGCGTTCCTGACCAATCGAAGATGAGGTTCTTTAACATAGTAAAATTAATCTAAGGCATATCGAAGGGCTGAAAGACAGAAAAATGCGGCGGTTTCAACACGAAGCACGATGGGGCCCAGGGTGACTGGCTGAAAACCTAGTTGCAGAGCGAAAGCTGTTTCCTCCGGAGAAAAATCTCCTTCTGGCCCAATGAGTACCGCGGCTCGGTGAATTTGTTGTGAACGAGCCTGCTCTAAAATGTCTCTGATGGGTAATGCTCCTGGTGCCAGTGAAGCAATGATGTAAAGTTGATCGGGAACTTTTCCAAAAGAAACGAGGCCTTGCTGGAAACCAACCGGTGTTTCTATGGAAGGCAAAATGTTTTGCCCGCATTGTTTACAGGCTTCTAACGCGATCCGTTGCCATTTTTTGCGCTTGGCAATGGCGTCTTTTGCTGACAATCGGACTATGGTGTGTTCCGTAACCAACGGAATAATGCGCGAAGCTCCTAACTCGACGGCTTTCTGGATAATGAGATCCATGTTGCCGCCTTTAGGTATAGCCTGATAAAGCTCAAGAACGAGGGGGGCGGAAGGTGTCTGGGCGTAATTATTCCCCGGTTGCAGGTAAACCAACTCAGAAGAAATAATCGAAGTAATGGTGGCTGATGAGGCTTGACCTTCGCCATCGAAAACAATGCAAGAATCCCCCTCTTTCATCCTTAGCACTTTCACTGCATGCTTGGCTTCGTCTCCGCTTAGTTCCCAGGTAGAAGATTGCCAAAACTCACGAGGCAGGTAAAAACGATGCATGAGATAAGGAATGTGGATGAAAGAAGGCGTCAGACAAATTGAACTACTTCATGTAGCGCTCTGCTTTCTTAATGAAATCTTTACAATTAGGCTGATTTTTGTCTAGGTCAAGTGAAGAGACAAAATCCTCAAGTTTAGCTTGTTGCTTACTGCTGAGGTTTGTTGGTGTCTCAACTTCGATTTCTACGAGCAGATCGCCGATGTCGTTGCTGCGGAGATTCTTGATCCCTTTGCCTTTAACTCGGAAAATGAGCCCCGATTGCGTACCTGCTGGAATCTTAATTGTTTGTGGCCCTGTAAGGGTCGGTACAGTTAATTTACCTCCAATGAGGGCTGTTGTGAGGGGAATGGGGATGGTGCAGGTTAAATCATTACCTTCTCGCGAAAAAATGGGATGAGGTAAAATGTCAATAAATACATACAGATCACCCGTAGCTCCGCCGTGTATACCAGAATCTCCATTGCCAGATGAGCGGAGCCTGTCTCCTGAGGCTACGCCGGGAGGAATACCGATTGATATTTCCGAATTTTTGCGAACACGGCCTTCCCCTCGACAGGCGCTGCAGGGATTCGCTATGATTTCTCCGCTGCCGTGGCAAGTGGAACATTCTGTCTGCTGGATGAAAAAACCATGAGACGAAGTAATAACTCCTGTCCCATTGCAGGTCGGACAGGTTTTGTAATCTTCTTTGCCCGTACTGCTGCCAGAACCATGACAGGCGGAACAAGGTACGAGCCGCTCAATTTCCAGGTTCTTTTTGCAACCGGAAGCCGCCTCATCGAGGGTGATGTCAAGATCGTAGCGAAGGTCTGATCCAGGTCGCTTATGCGAGGGCCGCTGATTGCGACTTTTTGTCCTAGATCCAAATAAATCTCCAAAACCTCCACCCATGGCTCCGAAAATTTCATTGAAGATGTCCATCGGGTTTTGGAAACCTCCGGGGAATCCTCCTCCTCCGCCACCTCCATTTTCAAAGGCTGCATGGCCATAGCGGTCGTACGCTGCACGCTTGTCTTTGTTGGAAAGAACTTCGTAAGCTTCCCCTAACTCTTTGAATTTTTCTTCGGCTTCTGGGTTATTAGGATTTCGATCTGGGTGGTATTTAAGAGCGAGTTTACGATAGGCTTTTTTGATCTCGTCGTCAGTGGCCGTCTTACTGACTCCTAGAACCTCATAATAATCTCTTTTAGCGGGCATGGATCAAATAGAACTTAAGCTTGTGGTTCGTCTTGCTGCTGGGTATGGGGACGTGCAACGACAACATTAACCGGGCGGAGAAGACGATCGTTAATTTTGTAACCTTTGCGAATAATTCTAAGAATGGAGCCTTCTGGCTGGTCTGATTCTTCGCTTTGAATAGCCTCGTGAATATTGTGGTCGAAAACTTGGCCGGGCTGGGCGTCGATAGAAGTAACACCGTGGTTCCCAAGGAATTCAGATAATTGCTTGCGCACCATGTCCATGCCTATGTAGATCATGGATTGGGCATCGGCGCTAGCCATTTGCATGCCCATATCGAAGTTGTCAATGATTGGAAGTAACTCTTCGAGCAGTCGTTGATTGGCATAACGAATGGACTCTTCGCGCTCTTTACTCATACGTTTGCGGTAATTGTCATATTCGGCTGCTGTACGAAGGGCGCTGTCTCTCCATTTGAGCATTTCTTCCTCGAGAGATGGAGTTGATTCTGCTGGTTCAGGAACGTCAGGGGTTTCTGTAAGCTGTTCTTCGTTGTCAGGAATGGGGTCCTGCTGTGGTTGTTCTTGTTGATCTTCTTTCATGAAGTTATGATCGCAAATGCTACCCATGTCGTCAATGCATCCCTAAGACATAGTGTTAATTATTGTGAATGGCGTCGATAGGCGTCGTTGGCGTGCCATCAGGTAGCTCTACAATTTTCAATCGTCCTGTTTCACCATGAATGAGTTCGATGTCTGATTTCCGAAGCGAAAAAAGCTGCGCGAGAAAGGCAATGATTGCCTTGTTGGCTTTACCTTCGACTGGGGGGGCCGCAATGCGTAGTTTGAGAACTTTACCTGTCTGTGGGTGGTCTTCCCACCCAAGACATTCGTTCTTCCGGGCGTTGGGAATGACTTTAAGCGCTATTTTCATGACTGTTTTCGTTGTCGATCGACAAGGTCTGCGTAGCGGATCCCATGCCCACCAAAAATGTCTAGTGCGCTGCCGACGGTTGCATCCATAGTTCCATTGGTCAATTGATCGATGAGATCGAAATCTTGCAATGAGGCAATGCCGCCGGCGTAGGTGATAGGGCGACCTTTCCATGTGCCTAGAAAAGCTACTAATTCTTCGTCGATACCTGAACATTTCCCTTCCACATCGGCTGCGTGGATGAGAAATTCGTCACAATATTCAGCTAGAGAGTCGAGAGTTTGGTGTGTTATTCGGAGCGAGGTAATGGTTTGCCACCGATTCATCATGACTGCCCAACCGGTGGCTAGGCGACTACAGCTTAAATCAACAACGATTCGGTTGGCGCCAACGGCTCGCGATAAGTCGATAAGTTTGTGCTCGCGGAAAACTCCATCAGGAGAAAAAAGGCAGGTGGTGACAATAATGTGGCTCGCCCCAGCTTCAATCCAGTCTTCAGCATTCTCCTCGTCGATACCGCCACCAAGTTGCATCCCTCCCGGCCAGGCGGCTAGCGCTTTTCGTGCGGCTTCATCATTTCCAGGACCGAGACGAATTATGTGCCCGCCTGTCAATTGGTCTTTTTGGTAAAGGTTGGCATACCACGCGGAATCATGTTGGGCAACAAAGTTGGTTTTAAGCGATTGTGGGGAATCGGACAGAGTACTGCCGACAATTTGTTTAACTTGGCCAGCGTGGAGATCGATACAGGGTCGGAAACGTGTCACGGCTGAGAGTGTATAGGGTGGCGAGTATGAGTCAAGACTGAGACTAGCGGTAGAGTCGGTGCGTATCAATGTAATGAGTGACAGAAGGCAGGAGCCATCCCTCCGGAACCGGGGAACCATGGGCGATGCATTGTCTGATGCGAGTCGACGAAGCTGGGTGTGTGCCTGAAATAAAAAGCGCATTGATCCCAGGCTTGGGCAAAGGGGGAAGGCCACGCGTGTGAACAATGAGCGTGACGTGAGCGGTGAATTCTTGCCAATTACGCCAATGTTCCAATTGATCCCATTGATCAGTACCCATTAACCAATATAGTTGATCGTGCGGGTAAAGAGCGGCAAAATGTTTGACCAAACGCCAGGACCACGAGGGTGGGGGGAACCGCAAATCTCTATCGCTGACTTCGGCCCACGGCAAATCGGCAACGGCTAACTGGAGCATAGCTAAACGATCTGTTCCAAGAGCGGTTGGTTGCCCAGTTTTTAAAGGAGAAAGCGAGCAGGGTAAGAACAATACTTTGTCTAATCCGCATGATTGAACAGCGCGTTTAGCAATGGCTAAATGACCTGTATGAACAGGATCAAAGGAACCACCAAAAAGGCAGATCTTCATATACAACGCTGACAGAGGAGATGCAACTTGATACATTACATGCCTTCCGTGCCTTTGTAGGGCAGGAAGGTGCCGATGGGAACGCGAGCCATGCGGCGCTCGACGGGCAAACGCCGGAATCTTTTGATGAAAGCAGATAAGTCCCCATAGTTTTGGGCTGTCTTGGGGATACCTTGCTGCCCACAGTTGACACTGATGTTGAAGTGGAGTTCGGCATGGAGGTGAGCTGCGTACATGCCGCGGTTGTTGCCAATTGTTCCTACTTGAGAACCTCTCAGAACTAGCTGCCCCAAAATAACCTTGATGTCTTGCAAATGAGAGTACAGCGTCTGGCAGCACAGAACTTTGCCCGATTTCGGATCTCGGAAAGCATGCCTCACGATGACGACTTTCCCCCAAGCCCCGCGGGCATCTGCCGCATAGGTGACGACTCCGTGCCCAATTGAATAAACGGGATCCCCTAAATCACTGTCGCCGTGGCCTACGCCGTTCCAGTCTTCTCCTAAGTGGCGAGGGCTTTTCAATCGCAAACCTCGAGAACGATAATAGCCGTCGGCATTAGGTTTCCCTACAGGAAAATCAAATCCGTCGCAAAGTGGCACATAGGCCCATTTGTCTGTTTTCTTAGCCATAAAAATGGCTTCTGCTGTCGGAATCCATAGAAGCAGAAACAACGAAAAAATGATGTAAGGAAGGCAGCGGAACATGAACCTGAATGAACGTGTCAAGAACGATAAGGGAATCCTAACTTGATTGTGGCCAATCATCAAGATCAATCAGTGCCTCGAGATGGATCCTTAAGGGCATATGGCTTGTCATAATGCACTTCTTGGAGATAGAGTCCATCTGGTGGCGCACAATAAGGGCTTTTTTGGCCGTCTTTGGGGTCGGTGATAAGTTGTTTTAATTGGTCTTGAGTGATGCGGCCTGTGGCTACAGAGAAAATGCCGCCAACCATCAGACGAACCATCCGGTACAGAAAACCATTGCCTGTGAATGCAAGCACAATGTGTCTGCCTTGCTTGGTGCAACTGGCTTGAGTAATCGTCCTATGAAAGTATCTATCCGGAATCGGATCGGGTTCATTGCCGCGAGCTACTGCAAAGGCTCTGAAATCGTGCTCTCCTAAAAATAATTTGGTACAAGGCGCAAGGAGATCCTCGTCGATGGGCCTCAAACATTGCCAAACTAACCCTTGTTCGAAAGGGTCGGGTGCTCGAGAAGTTGTCAGGTGGTAGTGATACGTTTTGCCTGTGGCGCTGAACCTGGCGTGAAAATGATCGCTGACGCGACGGGCATTCAGGATTCTGATGGTCGGCGGTAGGAAAGTATTGAGCGCGATAGGCCAACGGGCTTCAGGAATATGATAGCCTAGTGGTTCGATGATGTGGAAAACTTGCCCCCAGGCATGAACGCCTGCATCTGTTCGGCCTGATCCATAAACGGTTGTGGGCCGACGTAAAAGTTTGCCTAGAGCATGTTCGAGGCATCCTTGCACGGTCGGTTCAACGGGTTGAACTTGCCATCCCGCGAAGGGCCGCCCATCATAAGCAACGGTGAAACATACTCTAGCCATGACCTGTTGTTAAAGGAGAGTTTTCCACTCTTTCGGCTTGAACCCGATGAGAACCCTGGAGTCATAGATGACAATGGGGCGTTTGACGAGCATCCCGTTGCTGGCTAAGAGCTTGAGCTGTTCGTCTTCACTCATCGTCGTCAACTTGTCTTTCAACTCTAACTTCCTGTAGACGAGTCCGCTTGTGTTGAAAAATCGTTTCAACGGCAATTGGCTGACTGATTGCCATGATTTGAGCTCTGCGTAAGATGGCGGTTGCTCAACAATATGGCGAGATTCGTAAGGTACATAGTGGTCGTCTAACCATTTTTGAGCTTTTTGGCAGGTTGAACAAGGCGGATATTGAATAAATACTACTTTTGTCATTAGAATAGAGGGTCGTTGGAAAATAGAGAATTGCCGGGATTGCTTTCTGTTATCCAAGAGTTGAGAATTTCCACAGCAGCTGCCTGGTCGATGATAGAACGCTGTTTTTTAGCTTTTTTCCCTGCCTGGCGGAGTTTTGCCTGTGCGGACACTGTCGTCAAGCATTCGTCTACATAGAGCAGGGGAATGTGAGGAATAGCTAGTCGCAACTTTTCGCCAAATTGGCGAATTTTGGCCGCAGCTGTGCCCTCGGTACCATCCATTCGCACCGGAAGGCCTAGAACAAGCGTCCGAATATGTTTATTCTGAACAATCTCTGCTATGCGTTCGATGACTTTCCCATGATCTTGATGAATTGTCTCTACAGGATATGCCAGAATCCCTTCAGAATCAGTCGCTGCGATGCCAATGCGTGCGTCGCCATAATCAATGCCCAGGGCTGGATGTGGAGAACTCATCAGGATTAAAGGAGATTTTCTGGCAGTTGCTTGACAATGGATTTGATGGCATCTGCCTGATTTTTAGTAGCAACGAGGAGGGCGTCTTGCGTGTCGACGATGATGAGATCGTCGACTCCAAGCAGGGCAACCGTTTTACCTCTTGTAGTGGTGAAGACGATGTTGTTGTAACTGTTCTGTGCAACGATAGGCGTGTTAACGGCATTGCCTCCACTCTGTGTAAAGTAAGCAGACGCCGAAATCCAAGACCCTACGTCGTCCCAGTCGAATGTCGCTTCAAAAACGAGGACGCGCTCTGCCTTCTCCATTAAGGCAAAATCAATCGAAATGGGGGTCAATTGAGGGAATTGTTCCTGAATGGCTACATAGGGACAATCAGATGAGGCAAGTGTTGCAAGGAATTGTGCAAGTTGAGGACAATGAACGGCCAATTCTTGGCGGAGCGCATTGAGCGACCAAACAAAAATACCGGCATTCCAGCAAAATCCTCCATGGGCTAAATAAGTCGCCGCCGTCGCAGAATCCGGTTTTTCTCGGAATTGTTGAACGAGACGACAAGTGTGAGTTGTTCCAGGAACGATATCTCCCATTTCTATGTAACCGTAAGATGGACAAGGCCATGTGGGTTTGATACCCATGGTGATAAGAGCCGTTTCTCGAGACGCTATCGCTAAGGCGTCGCGCATCAAAGATTGAAAAGAGGCGATATCTTGAATGAGCTGATCTGAAGGAAGTACCATCATGTTGGCTTCCGGATCCCTCGCCGCGATGAGCGAAGCTCCTAAGGCGATGGCTGGGGCTGTATCTCGTCGACACGGCTCTGCAATAATCTGAGTAGATGGAATCCCGGGAATTTGCTTCCTGACTTCATCGATCTGAAGTGCGCTCGTCAAAACAAAAATATGGTCGGTCGGTACAAGTCCTTGAAGACGAGTGACAGCTTGCTGGAGCAAGGTCTGATCCCCAATGAGGTGGAGGAGTTGCTTGGGGGTGGAATTGCGCGAAAGCGGCCAAAATCTAGTTCCGCTGCCGCCTGCTAAAATTAAGGCGTAATCGTGTGTAGAATCCATAGTAAAAGGGGGGGCTAAAGTTTGCCGAAACGGCGTTGACGTCTGGAATAATCTTGAAGTGCTTCGAGCATGTCGTTGCGTGAAAAATCAGGCCAGAGGGTTGGCGTTACGTGGATCTCAGAATAACTGATCTGCCAGAGAAGGAAATTAGAAATTCGGTTTTCTCCTGAAGTGCGGATGAGCAAATCGGGATCTGGCATGCCAGCTGTGTCTAAATGCGAGGCAAACAACTCTTCTGTAATATCATCGGGACTTATGACTCCATCCCGAACTTCTTGAGCAAGGCTTTTCGCTGCTTGCAGAATCTCATCTCGTGCGCCATATGAAATGGCTAACACGAGGTTGAGTCGAGTGTTGCCGGAGGTTTCGTCAATGGTTTTCTGAAGAATTTTGCGTGTGCGGGCGGGTAAACGTTCCAGGTTGCCTATAGCAAAAAGGCGAATGTTTTTCTCCATCAACGTGGATAATTCCTTTTGGAGGAATTCACTCAACATCGCCATTAGCGTTTCTACTTCCAGTCGTGGGCGTTTCCAGTTTTCAGAAGAAAAGGCATATAACGTTAGCCAAGGAATGCCACATTCAATACAAACATCCAGGCAACATCTTACTGCCTCAGCTCCAGCTCTGTGCCCTCTGTATCGCGGCATGCCGCGCATTTTAGCCCACCGCCCATTTCCGTCCATGATGCAAGCAACATGGCGTGGCAGATTTTCTGGGATAGAAGAGGTATCCATGGAAATATGTGTTAGAGAATGGTCGAGTTTGATGTCTTTCGTGCGTGCTGTATGTGGGGGGGAAAAAAGGATTGATTAATCCCGTGCAGGATCAGATTCAATGCGTAAATTGTGAACAATAAATTCCTGTCGTTCCGGGGTGTTGTCTCCCATGTAGAATGACAGAATGCGTTTAATGCGATGAGAATCGTCTAGTTGTACTTTATCGAGCCGAATATTGTCTCCGATAAAATATTTAAATTCATCCGGCGAAATCTCTCCCAGTCCTTTGAATCGGGTGATTTCTGGGTTTCGGCCTAGTTCGGCAATCGCGGTTTCGCGTTCGGCTTCGGTATAACAGTAACGTGTCGTTTTTTTGTTGCGCACGCGAAAAAGGGGGGTCTGGAGGATGTACAGATGGCCTTCTCTCAAGAGCTCCGGGAAGTACATGATGAAGAAAGTCATGAGTAATGTCCTGATATGCATGCCATCCACATCGGCATCAGTAGCAATGACGACACGGTTATAGCGCAGATCTTCCAATCCATTATCAATATTAAGCGCGTGTTTGAGAAGATTAAGCTCCTCGTTTTTGAAGACTCTGTCAAGTGATTCCTTATAGGAATTTAAGGGCTTGCCGCGCAGTGAAAACACGGCTTGCGTTTCGGGATTCCGAGCTTTGGTGATGGATCCTGAGGCTGAGTTGCCTTCTGTGATAAATAGGGTGGTCGACTCTGCTTGCTTGTGTTTGGTGTTGTAATGGACTCGACAATCGCGAAGTTTCTTGTTGTAGATTTTAGCTTTTTTAGCCTGTTCTCGAGCTGGTTTCTGGATGTCAGCCAATTCTTTTCTCTTCCTTTCAGAGTCTTTGATTTTAGATTCGATGATTTTGGCTGTTTCCGGATTTTTGTGGAGGTAGTTATTGAGGTGATGGGCGATAAAATTGCCGACGAATGTACGAATTGTTTCTCCCCCAGGAGAAATGGTATTTGACCCTAGTTTGGTCTTTGTCTGAGATTCAAAAACTGGTTCTGTAATTTTGATTGAGAGTGCTGCTACAATGGACGAACGAATGTCGCTGGCCTCATAATTTTTTTGGTAAAAGTCGCGAAGAGTTTTAACTAGAGCTTCGCGGAAAGCTGATTGGTGGGTCCCTCCTTGCGTGGTATGCTGGCCATTGACAAAAGAATAATACGTTTCGCCATATTCGCTGCTGTGGGTAAAAGCTACTTCGATATCAGTGTCTTGTAAATGGATAATGGGATAAAGCGGTTCTTCGCTGATGGCTTCGTTAAGCAAATCAAAGAGACCGTTTTTGGACGCAAAGCGTTTGCCATTCAAATAGATGCCTAGACCTGTGTTGAGATAGGCGTAGTAACGACACATTTTTTCCACATATTCCAATTGGAAAGCAACGCTCTCCGGAAAAATAACTGGATCCGGATGAAAGGTGACTCGTGTCCCATCTGGCTCGTCTGTATCTCCTGTATAGTCCGATCCCGGAATCAGCCTCCCCTGCGCAAACTGATAACGCTGCGTCTTTGATTCGCGGTACGATTGGATTTCAAAACGATCTGAAAGAGCATTAACTGCTTTGATGCCAACGCCATTCAAACCTACGGACTTTTTAAAAGCCTCGCTGTCGTATTTGGCTCCGGTGTTGATTTTGGAAGCACAGTCAAGCAGTTTCCCTAAAGGAATGCCCCGACCAAAATCTCGAACGCAACAAACGCCGTCCGACGCAATGTTGATATTGATCCGCTTGCCAAAACCCATAACAAATTCGTCGATAGCATTATCCAACACTTCTTTGAGAAGAACGTAAATGCCGTCGTCAGGTGAAGAACCATCTCCCAATTTCCCAATGTACATGCCTGGGCGTAGCCGGATGTGTTCTTTCCAATCTAATGTGCGAATGCTTTCTTCGTCGTAAACCATGAATGGGACTGCAGAACAGAGGGAATACTAACGGCCGACGGGGAAAAAGAGAAGAAAAATAACGTAATCCCTGACGAATCTATCCTTGTCTCTCAAACGTAACCCCGTCGTGTCGCTTCCAACTTTTTGTCTCCCCACACCGTCTATGGCGTCTTATCTATTTGTTTGTCTACGTGAGGAAATACTGAAAGGTTCCCTGGAAAGACGACGTACTCGATTAGCTATGATAACGATGTCGAAACTCTTCCTGTATTCAAGGTTAATGGCTGCTTTTGGGGTTTGTTTGCCCTCGACTTTGCTTCCCGCCTTCGCTGATGAGGCTCCTCAACCTTACGGAGCTGTGCCTACGCCAGCCCAGCTGGCCTGGCACGATATGGAAATGTATGCCTTCGCGCATTTCTCAACAAATACGTTTACTGGGAAAGAATGGGGCTATGGTGATGAATCGCCGACTATTTTTAATCCGACAAACTTTGATGCCGACCAGATTGTCAATGTCTTAGCTGATGCCGGGTTCAAAGGCCTGATCGTGACTGCTAAACACCACGACGGTTTTTGTCTGTGGCCGACTAAAACGACGCGACATAGCGTTGCTTCATCTCCTTGGAAAAATGGCAAAGGCGATGTCGTTGGTGAATTTGCCAAAGCTTGCCAAAAACGGGGAATCAAATTCGGCGTCTACTTGTCTCCTTGGGACCGAAACCATCCCGCGTATGGTACCCCGAAATATATCAGTGTTTACCGCGCCCAGCTTCGCGAACTCTTGGAAAATTACGGAGACTTGTTCGAAGTCTGGTTCGATGGCGCTAATGGTGGCGATGGGTTCTATGGGGGGAAGCGAGAAAGGCGCTCGATCGACAGAAGCACGTATTACGACTGGCCTATTACTTGGAAAATGGTTGGCGAGCTGCAACCCCATGCTGTCATCTTCTCCGATGTTGGCCCTGGTTGCCGCTGGGTTGGTAATGAACGTGGTGTTGCTGGCTATCCTTGCTGGGCTACTTATTCCCCTCGAACCTCAGATGGTTCGTCTCCCGCTCCGGGACACTGCGATATAGGCATTTTGCCCTCAGGAACCAACGATGGCAAATTTTGGATTCCGGCAGAGGCTGATGTGTCAATTCGCCCTGGCTGGTTCTGGCGTGCTTCGGAAAATACCTATGTTCGTACCCCAGACAATTTGATGGATCTTTACTTTTGCAGTGTTGGTAGAGGGGCTTGCCTCAATTTAAATGTTCCGCCGGACCAACGTGGCTTGATCCATGAGAATGACGTCGCTTCGTTGAAGGTGTTTGGAAAACTTCTCCGACAAATGTATTCCAAAAACTATGCATCTGGCGCACGGGTACATGCTGATTCCGAACGTTCTGATAGTCCTGCCTGCAATGTCCTCAAACCTGGTCGCAAGTCATTCTGGATGGCCCAAAATGGCAGGAAAACAGGAACGCTCACGCTCGAATTGCCCGAAGAATCTGAGTGGGATGTAATCCGTCTTGCGGAACCTATCCAACTGGGGCAACGGATTCGGCGCTTTTCCGTAGAGGTTTGGCTGGATGGCCGTTTTGTCCCTTGGGTTGAGGGATCTAGCATTGGCCCTCGCGTCCTTCTCCAAGGCTCGCTTGTCAAAACCCAAAAGATTCGGGTTCGTATCGATCAAGCCGATGCTGAACCTGCCTTGTGCGAAGTGTCCCTCTGGAAACGTCCTGTCGTGATGAAAGCGCCAACTATGAGCCGTAATAAGGAGGGGATCATCAAACTCGCTGCGCCAGCTGGATTGACGATACGATATACCCTCGATGGTTCCGAACCTGGCCCTCAATCCCCTATCTACCGGGATCCTATCTCTCTCCCCAATGGTGGTCGTGTCGCCGCAAGATCTTTCCGCGGAATGGAAACCTCGGAGGTCGTTTCTGAAGAATTCCCTGTGGAAACTCGTTCGTGGAAAGTCATTTCGGCAGAAAATCAGGCTGCCGATCCTGCTCGGGCGATCGACGGTGATGAACGTTCCCTATGGCATACTCACGCTGCAAGCGGAGAACTGCCTCCTCCTCAGTCCATTGTTGTCGATATGGGCCGCACGATCCCGGTGGCGGCTGTCTATTATGTCCCGCGTCATGATGGTACCTCAAGAGGCACTGTAAAATCGTACGAACTCTACTTGAGCCAAGACGGTAAACACTGGGGGAAACCTGTTGCCCAAGGAGAATTCTCGAACATCCAAGCTAATCCCGTTCGCCAAAAGATCGTTCTAGCTCAACCGATTCCTGCGCGTTTCTTTCGCTTTACCGCTAAAGACGCTGTAGAAGGCAATCATATCGTTGTTGCCGAATTGGGCGTGCAAATGGCGTACTGAGAATCTTGGCTAAATTCCTCCTATCTGTTCCCTTGAGAGAGGGACACGGTGTGACTAATGGTTGCTCATGTTTCACTGTGTTCCTCCCGTTAATTGCTCCCTATGGGGGGGCGAAAAAAACATGCTGGCTTGTTGTGAATGAGAAACTATGGATTCTACTCCTAAAAAGGGGGTGTATTGACTAAAAATCAATGTCGCGTTGATCTTTTTTTGCTTCTAGAATTTTTTATATGGATTATACTAAAAATAATGTTTTTACCAATGTGCCATCGCGTTTTTCGACAATTCTTCCAACTGGTTCGTTATGTGAACAGTGGAAGTGGTTCTAAGGTCGTGGCTGGTCACTGCTGTCGACTATTTAGAGTCGCCGGAAAAGTTTTATCCCCGTTATTTTTGGTTGTTTTCACGTTGTCGACTCAGGCTATGGATATGATTGATAGGTTGGTCAATCAAAGCATGTCCGGTTCTGCCTCGAGTATTTCGACTTACTGTGGAGAATACCTGAGACGCGAACTCGCGCGTGAAGAACTTAGCGAGGAACGTTTGAAATCTTTGTTGCAAGATGAGACTATTGCTCAGTTTTGCTTTGCCAATGCGATGTGTCGGCAGATTGCTTCGGGCAAACAGAAAAAAATCCCTGCGTTCAAAGACCGGGAATTTGCGCAATTCATTTTCAAAACTCCTGGAGTAGTCCGTGAGTTGGCTTTTTCTAGAAAGTGCAATGCGCTGGCCCTTCAGGTAATCCATCAAATCTGGTTGGAGAATGGCAAACGCCTCGAAGGAACAGACTTGATGATGGCTCTGGGGGCTGGTCTTTCTCTCAAGGATAAAGACGATGTTAGCGATCGGCTTGGCAGAATGAAGTTTTACAGGAGTTCTCAAGAACAAGGAAAACTTTTTTCACAGTTTTCTAAACTGAAAGCATGGGAAATGGCTGTCTTGTTCCAGTCTGGCCGGAACATCGAAGAATTGGTTTGGGCCCAGGGACACACGGAATCTAAAGCCAATTTTACAGACCAAAAAGCAGGAGATACGGCATGCGGGTTTATCCCTTATAGAATGGAAAATAAAGATGGAATTTCAATCCATGCCGGTAGTCCGTTTTATGATAACAAACCGCAAACTCTGGCGATTCTTGTAGAATACGGCGGCGTTTGTGGCGCTGTTTCCACTGCCGCCTGTGGATTTATCGTTGCAAAAGGCATCCCAGGGTATACGATCTCGCAACCCGGACACTGCGCTTTCGTCTGGAAAGGGGCGGATGGCGATTGGAAAATCGGCAATAACATCTATGGCTGGCTTTGGTCCGGCAATCTTCAAAATAATCCTGTACCCCCGTGGTCCGGTGCCCCCTATATGATTTATGCGGTCGGTCGTTTCCAGGGACACAGTAAGTTTGTCCCTTCTTGGGTGTGTGAAGAACTTGCCTATTGCTCGTCTCAAGAAAAGATCCGTCGTCTGCTATTGGAACGTTCTGTCAAAATGTCAAAGTGGAATGTTCCTGCCTGGCTTAGTCTTGCCAAACTAAAAACGCGAAACATGGACAAAACCGCTAAGCTCGATTTTGTCTCTGAATTGTCTCAAACATTTGGCAACGAACCTGTTATTCTAACAAAACTTGTTAGTGAAGGCGTTGGATTGCAACCTGATAGAATCGGTAGCCTCAAACTGGCGGCTTTTGTATTGGGTGCAGCGAGTTCTCAGGAAGCTCAAGAAACTTACTTAAAGACGTTTGCTGCTGAAGCTAAAAAAGCGATTCCGGAAATGGCCGATCTGTTCGACTTTACAGTAAAAACAAGGAGTAATTATTTTGAGCGTTGGGCTTCTGCCTATTCTGGTAAGAAAGTTCCTTCATCCTTTAAAAGGAAAATGTGCTCTTTGTTAGAAAAAGCCATTCCCGATGTCTTGCGTAACGAGTCGATGCGTTATAGCCTTCTTAACGCGTATGTAGATCAGCTGATTCTGTGGAAAGATGCTAAATACCAAGAAAGGGGAATCGCTTTTTTGAAGAACTTGATACAGAACAAAAATATCGAGGCTTCAGATTTGTCTGTTGTTAAAAATTTTGGTGTGAAATTGGCTGAACAGCTTGATAGTAAAAAAGATATTGAATTTTTCCAACAAAAAAACTGAACATCTTTTCCAAGATTTAACCTTATTTTCTACAAACTCTCTCGTCTCTATGAAACCGCTCTCTCTTGTTGTTAAGTCGTTGTTTGTCGTCTGTACGCTTTCGTTCTGGGGGCAAGCGCAAGATTCTCCTAAAGAAAAATCGTGCCCCGTCCTTTTTGCTACGGATGGCCTCGTCGCCTCAGATGGTTCTCTCTGGGTTGTTGGCGAACGCTCTGGCGTTTACCATGGTTGGATTAATAAGGACGGTTCGCAAGACTGGCTCAAAGGAGATTACTACAGAGATTATCCAACTCAGACGAACAAT
>CASFPZ010000023.1 GCA_949296365.1 uncultured Akkermansia sp.
AGTCACTCCTTCAACATAGGGCATTACGAAATAATACGTGCCATTGGCTTTAAAACATTCCAGGATCTTAACAATACCCGGGTGGTCGAGATAAGCCAGAGTCTGAGCTTCTTTGAAGAATTTGTCTGACCATTTCTGGAAGTCGTTTTCTTTACCTGGAGAAGGAAGGATCATTTGGTCCTCGCCGCGGAACGAATAGCCCTGCGGGAAGTTTTCCTTAATCACTACGCGTTGCGAGGACTCGCGATTGTCAGCCAGGTAGGTAATACCAAAACCACCCTGACCTAATGTTCGGACAATCCTGTACTGTCCCAGGGAATACCCCACCGGCAATTCATTGGGAAGAGGCTCAGGCGATACAGTCATAAGGCAATAGAAGTGTAATTCGTCAATGAAATAATGAGAACAATGGCAATTTAGCAAAACATAGAATCGGGATCAAGCCAGAAAACACAAGATTTTGGGGGCGTTGTTTTTTCTTGTTCACAAGCATTTTCATGATCGGCATTTCGAGGCGATATAGTGCGACAGCCAAGGTACATATTCCCCCCCCTCCCCCAAGGCCCAACACCACTTGTGCCCTCCTCATGCATCAAAAGACGTTTTACTAGAACTAAATGTACCTATGTGCAGACAAGTCTGCAATTTTCAATCCCCGCTGATTTTCTAGAGGCTTTTTGGGGTCATACCTCAGCATGAAATTATTCTTGAGATGAGCCTTCACCCAGACGTTGTTTAAGAAGTTCTTTAGCTCGCGTAATCATATCTCGTTTACGATAAACATAAGCCAAACGGCTCACGACTAATTTTTCGAAATCAGAGTATCCCCGACGATCTAACATCGTTTGAGTTTCCGAGCGTTCTTTCTGTTCCAATTTGTCCCATTGCTTGAGGATATCGTTGTAGACCGACGAAGCTTCTTCCCATTTCTTTTGCCCTTCAAATGCAGAAGCCACCTGCATCATCGCGACAGGAATATACCCATCCTTGAAACTTCCGCGTTTTCCGGCAAGAACAAGAGCCTCGCGAGCCTCCGCGAGAGCCGCTTCCCATTGAGAGGCCTTTAACCTTTTAGCGCCAACTTCAATAGCACGGTCAATCAAAACCATTTGCTCTTGCTCTTTCCGAAGGTTCTGATACTTCGTTCTTAACGTACCGATATCCTCTCGCAAACCAGTGTTACCCAGGACTTTAGGACGATCCACCCCCAGAGCCATGGCGACCCCCTCAGCACGATCCGTCCACATAGTAGATAACTCTACCTGATCACGATCCAAATGCAGTTGGGCAAGAGCCAACATAATTTCCGGGATATAAGACAATTCTTCAGCATCGGCGCCACGGAAACAGACAAGAGCTTGTTCAAGCATTTGGCGAAGTTGATCTACATTCTGAGGTTTTTCAGTTTTCAATTGATCTCGCACCTGGAACAAGAGCAACATACCCCATTCTGGGCATGAAGTCATCGACGTTTTTTTCAGAAGCGCCTCAGCAAGTTTTCGGCCCTGCTGGAGCGCATAAGTTGGCGTATTCTGGCTCAATCGGTCTTGAAGAAGAAACATCCGGGCAACAGCTCGAATAGCACCTTGATCTTTCAAGGCAGGCAAATCCACCTTTTTACGCAATAGATCGATAGCGTTTAATACGTCTTCTGAGGCATTTTCAGCCATTTTGATTTCCACAATCGATTCGATCGCGCGAATAGACAATAATTCCTCTTTGTTACTACAGAGATCCAACACCTTCTGGTACAGCATTAATGCTTGTTTGTACGTTTTACGGTCTTTCATTGCATCTGCACAGACAAAGAGACGTTGTCTCGCCTTTTCTCGTTCAGCCTCTGTCATCTCTCCGGATTTTTCCAAATCTCTAAGTACAAGAGCCGTCCACAATTGGTCGTGTTGAGGCCAGAGTTGACGTTGGGCTAATTCCTCAACAAATATCCATGCAACAGACACCCTCGCCTCTTCCGACTTCATCCACTCCGTCCGTTTTTCCCATTCCTGAGCCGCAGCAATTAATTCGGCGTCAGCAGCCATGCATGGGGCCAAAAGACGCTCGAGCTTATCCATGGCCTCCTTTTGACTTTCTACAGTAATGTAACGTGGTTTTCGCCATTCCAAGACCGTATTATAGCAATAAGAAATACCCCACCATATGATTGCCGCCAAACAAAACCATAAACACAATTTAGCAATCCAACGGAAATTGGAGCGTTTTTTTCCGGGGCGAAATCTTCTATCAAGTTTTCTATATGAGCTCATAATAGTACTCTACGGCTTTATTTACCAGATCTAATCAGCCTCACGAACGGTTCGTCATCAATTTTCTGCATTCGTTCGCTTTGGCTCTCATGTTCATTTCATCGTAACAGCGTGCCATATTTTCCAAGCATTCGGAACGCTTAGCTTCGTCAGCAGACTCCAGCGCCAGTTGAAAAGAATTGACGGCTTCTTGCCATTGTTTTTCTTCCATATGCGCATACGCTTTACTCATTGCCGTTTCAATCAATAATTCCCCTTTATGATTCCCAGGGGACTGTTGCAAATACAGCAATGACTTCGTATACGCTTGCAGAGCCTCCTGGGTCTGACCATTCAAGTCGTAAGCTGCGCCCAAGTGTTTGCAGACACGCCCCAATGAATATAAATCCCCTGGGAATTTCTTTTCTCTCAATTCTAAACTTTGCTTCAAATAATTCACAGCTTGATCTCCATCACCAAGATCATACTTAGCGCATCCAAGGCCCTCGCATGACTGGATTTGGGCAGTTGGACAAGTCGAGTCATCAACGACTCGAGAGAAAAATTCGATTGCATTGCTTGCATCCTTTTTGGCTAGATACACCCATCCGAGTTGGTCGTACAAGCACGACCAAAAATCATTTGTTGGGTCGACACTCCCCATAGCGACCCCTTCAGCCCTGAACAAATACGCTAGAGCCTCGTCCAGTTCCGCACGTTCCCAACACACTTGAGCCATTCCACGCAATCCAGTCAGCGTAAAATCCAAATCTGCCACTTCCTTGCCCAACGATTTCAATCCAGATTCAAACAACCGACTAGCCTCGTCTATACGGCCAGCCTCCAACAAAGCTTCTCCCATGCAAATTTTGGCGCCCGCCAGTTCCGCCGGTTGAGCAGGATCGGAATCCTCAGGCCACAATTTGAGAGCTTCTTCATACAATTGGCGAGACCGGCTGGAATTACCACGGATTCGTTCTATTTTTGCGCACATTGACAAGATTCGGGCCCGAGTCACCCGACCTTGATCGGCATTGAATCCCTCCGACAATCGGATTGCTTCGTCCATAAGCTTCAATGCTTCTTCCTGCTGATTATCAGCCATCAAGGCATGACAGGCCGAAACAATCGAGCGCAATTTTTGCGACAATTCGCCTTGAGAATTATACCAAGCAGCAGCCCTTTTGAAAAAGACAGCAGCCTCGACAGGTTTATTGTCGCGCAGTAGCAAAGAGGCCGTCAATTCAGCGCGCGGCGCCCATTTAGCCCATTCTGCCGCATCCAACTGATCGGGCATCAATTCATGAAGAGCCTCCAACGCTTCCTGAACTCTCCCCTCGATCAGCAAATCTCGCCCTAAGCCCCACAAAACATCCTTTTTCAAATTGTTGTCATGAATCCACTTAAGGCGTTCACTACGATTTTTGATCAGCTGAGCTAAAGACTCAGGTCCAGAAGCAGAGTCAGCCATAAACCCGGCCAATGTCTTCATAGCCTTTTCATCACTCTGTAAAATTACCTGTTGAGGCGGTTTAGAAGATCCTTCCAGCCACCCTTGGTTATACCCCATCCTAAACGTAGCATACTGTAAGACAAGAACGGCAGCCACTAATCCTCCCATGATCAACCAACGAGAATGATCTGACAACAATTCTACTATTTTCAAACGTCCTTGCATGTGAAGAAAAAACACCTTTTCAGGGGCAGAAAATCAAGCTAAAAAATCCTATATGTATCATACATTCAGAAATATAATCGATAACCACGTCCGACAAGAACAGCCCCATGAGGTTCAATCGTTCAATCAGTTTCCAATGGGACATACAAAAATTTCACACGAGAAAGCTTGCACTTCCACAGATGCCTCTGCATACTCTATTTACGTTTTTTATTCATGGATTCACTTATTGCCCAATGTTGCCAGGCAGGCATCAGCGAATGGGTCGTATGCCCCGGCTCACCTCTCGACGTATTCTCACGAATTCTGAATATTGTCCCGCAATTGGTCTCTTGGGAAATTTCTCATAGCCGCGCAGCGGCCTTTTATGCTCTCGGTCGGATCATTAGTTCCCGGAAGCCCGTCGCTCTCGTAATCCCGCCACACGAGTTAAGTACACTCTCCTCAACTTTATCTACTCCCCCCTTCCTTGGGAGACCCTTATTAATCGTTACTTTTGCAGATCAGGCTTCCACACATTCTCCAGAACATTCATTGCCATCACCAGCTCTTGCCACCTTGGAGATATCCGATACGCAGGACATGCCTTCCCTTCGCGAGATTTGGGACAGCCGATCAGTATTTCATCTTAGCATTGCCCACTTTGAGACGCCTCAGACGCCACCTCCTCCACCCCCTATTCATCCGTTTCAGACGCCCCGTTTTCCACGTCCTCGTGTAGCCAATCTAGCGCAAACGCTTAGGGAAGAACGCCATCTTGCCATAGTCATGGGGGCAATGATGGATCCCGACGATCAAGATGCAGCGTGTTGGCTTGCCCAACAACTCAAGGTTCCCGTTTTGGCAGAAGCTACGTCAGGATTACGAGAAGAATTAGACCGCTACGTCTTGAGGCAAGGAGATGCTATTCTCCAGAGATTTGCCCCCCGGGTTATCCTCCGACTAGGAGACGTCCCTACAGGGACATTCTGGCAGGCACTAAACCAACGTCCAGATATTTCCGTTTTTTCCCTCACTCGTACAACAGACCCCGGATTAACAAGACCTTCAGAAGTCATCTGCTGTCCGCTGAAGACAACGATCCAAGCTTTGGGCGATGTTCAACCTATAGGGAACAATCAAGAATTACTTCGATATTCTCGGAAGCGAGGAGCGTTAATCGATGAAGCCATCAGATCGTACGATCGATCCGAAGCCTCGTTCCTTCATGTGATTTCTCAATACGCCTGTTTGTCAGACCAACTGCTCATAAGCTCCGACGTTATGTCATTGTGGGATGAATACGCTCAACGGAAAATTCCAACTCACAGTGTTCACCTCGTCCCGCAACAACTTTGTTTTGACGAGGCATTGTCTCTATTCTGGGGGATTTCGTCACATGTTAGCGAAAGTTGGTACATTGGGTCAACCACCTCCTACCAACTCGACATGGGAATACTCCGCTCTCTACCAATATCGGCAGATCAACGCCGTATTATTGTGATACTTTCCCCCCTAAAAGATAAGGATCAATCTGCACTACAATTTCATGTTACAGCGGCACAGCAAAGCTCGATTTGTCGAACGCTTATCATCACTAGTTTAGAAGATTTCGATCAATTAGAGACCTTACCGGCTACAGGAACAATCCTCATTGTCATTCGTCCCAATGCTCAGCATTCAGACGCTTTTCAACAAATGACCGCGCTCTTTTAAATTTACTGTTTTCATAATGTCTACCTCACCCATTATCTATAAAGACAGATACACAGGCAAACAGCACCAGGAACAAATCATGGCCGAGTCTGCGATGAGGTGGATCTATGGCACCACCACCGGACAACTTGCTCTTCACATTCTCATCAAACGTGCCATCTTTTCAAAATTTCTCGGTTATCTAAAAAACCGCCCTGCCAGCAGAAAAGAAATTAAACCCTTCATTGCCCGATATGGCATTCCAATGGAGGAATCTATCCTCCAAGTTCACGAATTCACGTCGTTTAATGATTTTTTCCAAAGACGCCTCAAACCGCAAGCACGCCCCATTTTCCCCGGCAACGATGTGGCTGTTTTTCCGGCAGATGGACGGCACATGGGATGGCAACAGGCCAACCAAATGCAAGGAGTTTTTATCAAAGGACAGCAATTTGATTTACCCGCTTTACTTGGCAATCAAGAATTAGCCGACCACTATGCTTGCGGTTCAGTCATTCTGTCACGACTTGCACCAACTGATTACCACCGATTCCACTTTCCCATTGATGGCGTACCAGGTCCGTCTAAACTCATTCCAGGACATCTAGTCAGCGTATCCCCGTACAGTCTTCGCGCTAAGCTTTCCGGGTTATGGACCAATAAAAGAATGTTGACGTTGATTGACAGCCCAGTATGGGGGAAAGTTGCTCTACTTGAAGTAGGAGCTACAGGAGTTGGAAGCATCACAGAAACCTATACTCCAGGAACACCAGTTACCAAAGGCGAAGAAAAAGGCTATTTTCACTTTGGCGGTTCGACAGTCATGACTTTTTTTGAGCCCAATCGCATTCAACTAGCGAACGATCTTCTAGAAACGACCTCTCAACACATTGAGCTATTCGCCCGCCAAGGCGACTTTATGGGCAAACTCATCTCAAGCACCACCCCCTAAAGCTCATCCCGCATTTCTCAGCCAATTGCCTTCATTATTGACCTACAAGGATACTATTCGGGAAACTCAGGATCCAGTTTCTCTCATCGAGCAACGAACAGCTCGCTCTAACATGCACCTACAGACAGCCATTTTTGCTCATGCTCATTTAACGCAGAACAGAAACAGCCCTGAATGCGAACAAACAACAAAGAAAACTAGAAACTAGGTCTTCGGCATCAGGACAGAGGAATCAACTCTCAGGAAATTCGCTTTCAAGGGTTTGAGCATACATCTCAGCCATATCAAGGCCGACGCGTTCCAGATTCATGACCATTTGGTTGAACTGACGATCCGTAAGGTTCATATTTTCGACGATGGCCGACTGATGAAAATATACATATCCACTGTCTAAATCGAGGCGAAAATCTCCAGAAACTCTTTCCTCGTTGAGTTTATTTAATATGAGATTGACTTCGACTTGTTTGTCTTGCGGCACCTTCGTAGCAAACAACACATCCAACACCAGAGTCTGAGGGTTGTTGGACTCCATGAACAAAAAACTGGTCGGCAACATCGTATCATACTGAATGTAAGCGATCCCAGTCTTTTGGGAGAGATCGCCAGCATCGGAAATCCACTCAAATTCATCTCCACGCTGAATGAGTATATCTGAGACACGATCTAAAAGTCCTGGTTGTGTTTCCATAAGCTTGAATTCGACTTCGATATTGAGGGGCATCGATTCCCGCATTGAGACGCCATCCTCCCTGCGGCCATCCTGTGTAGTTAGTTTACCCATCTCGGGAAAAGCGTCAAGCCATAGCTGATTTTTCCTAGTTATTCGTGCAATTTATGCATGATATTTCACCCAATCTCACCTTATCAATGACAATTTCATTGCCCTCCAGAGTCTGTTTTTTATAATAGGTTCCGATGCTGAGAACCCCTCCCCATTTCCCTGTTCAATCACATCTTATTCTTATTGGTATCATGGGATGTGGCAAAACCACAATCGGGAAAGAACTTCACCGTACGATGAATTTGCCTTTCCTCGATACAGACGTTGCCATAGAACAAGAGCAACAGACCAGTATTCCCCATATTTTCGCCACTTACGGTGAAGATCAATTCAGGGATATGGAAACCAATCTCCTTCAACAACATTTGGTCTCTTCTACCAGCCCCATGATCGTATCGACAGGAGGGGGCATTATTATTCGCCCAGAAAATCGACGCCTTCTTCATGCCATCGGCTTTGTTGTTTGGTTATATGCGACACCAGACATACTCTTTCAACGTATAGCCCGGTGTACTAACCGCCCTCTATTGCAAACACCCAATCCCCTCCAAAAGCTTAGAGATCTCGTAGAAGAACGTTCACCCTGGTATCGCGAGACAGCACACATGGCCATCGATACCTCAGATCTCACTATTCACGAAATCGTTTCGGGAATTATGGATTCATACCGAGTTGCGATGAATCAACGAGCCTATCACAAATAACTCAACTGTTCTTGAAATCATACAGATCTCCAAGAGGTAAGGATTGGCACAATCATTAAGAAAAAGAAACCTGTTTTTGCAATAACATGCAAAAACAGGCCGCGTAAAAATCTGCAATAAATCTCGGAACTTAGGCTTCAGCTTTAGCGCGAGATTTTTTAATAATTGAAGAGACAGTATCCGATGGCTGAGCGCCTTTAGCGAGCCACGCCTCCGCCTTTTCAAGATTAATTTCATAATTGTCGCCTTCCTTCATCGGATCATATGTTCCGATCTGTTCGATGAAGCGCCCATCACGACGGGAACGTTTGTCAGTGACGATGATTTTGTAGTATGGACGATCTTTTGATCCTTGACGGGTAAGTCTGATTGCAACTGCCATATCGTTATCGTAAAAGAATTTTTCCCATTAATTCCATGGTACGCACCACTGCGTTCACATAACGGGGTGCGGATATATGGACTATTTAGATGATTTTGTCAAACATTAATTCGATTTTTTAGAGTCAATACGTTTAAGAGAGTTCTGTTCAAGACGCAGCATTTGGGATAAAAGCGACATAAATGAGACTAATACCAAAGACCAATAATCCTAGAGAAAAGAGACGGTCGATACCCACAGCATACTTGGCATACAGTAAGCGGACAGGCCTCCATTGGAATGCCCATGCCCATAAGATCCAACCGACAGCACATGTTCCGACAATCAGGCACCCAATAAAGACCGTATACGCCGTGGAATGAGGCCTATTTAACAAGGGAGCCGAGAGGGACATAAAAAACAACGTACATTTCGGATTTGTCACATTACATATTAACGCGTCGCGATATAGAGACCAATATGAAAATTGGTTACGCCCATCCACCCCCTCTTCGGTTATATTTCCCTGATTGTTTGATTTTCTAGGCCAGATTTTCCAGGCAAGGAACAAAAGCCAAGCACCCGCCAGGCAACAAAAAACTTCTTTCCAGCTACTAGCTAGCAAAGCCGTTCCGATCGTGCATACTAACAGAGCTTGAAACATCGCCCCAGAAGCAATACCTAAAGAAACAGCCACTCCAGCGCGCAAGCCATAAGCCAGACTCGTCCGAGTCACTAACGTTTGATCAGGACCCGGGGAGGCTTGCGAGATCAAAAGGTATCCTACAAACGTCAATTCAGGAATAAAATCCATGTCAGGCACGAGGATGAGCCTTTTTATAAGCCTCTACCAGTCTGGAACGTGTCACATGAGTATAGATTTGGGTTGTTGATAATGAGGCATGTCCCAACAGTTCCTGAACCGATCGCAAATCAGCGCCAGCTTCTAACATGTGAGTAGCAAACGTATGCCTCAACTTATGCGGAGAAATAGAAAACGGCAGCGACGAAGCTCGTACATATTTATCAAGCAACATCTCGATAGAACGACCTGACAGGCGTTTTCCTAAGCGAGAGACAAACAAGGGGGAATGGCCCCCTAACCCCGCCATGCCGATATAGGTATCCAAAGCAACTAAGGCCGGATCACCTACAGGCAGAATGCGTTGTTTTCTACCCTTCCCAGTAACTTTCAAAACCTTTCTACTAAAAGACACATCATGAACATTCAAGGATACCAATTCACTCAACCGCAACCCACACGAATAAAAAAGTTCCAAAATTGCAGCATCTCGATAAGGGAGCCACTGGGGCGACGAGGCAGGGACAGGAACACGATAGGGTAACTCTAATAATTCCAGCATCTGATCAATAGTCAGGATTACTGGTAAAGAATCCTGTTTTTTGGGCATCGATAATTCGCCCATTGGATTTACCACAGAATATCCCTTTTGAAGTAAGAAACCATAGAAAGAGCGCAAAGCCGAAAAACGCAACCGCAACGTTGCTGATGATTTTTGTTCTTTCAAACCCTCTAACAGCCAACGCCGGAAATGATCTGGCTGGCATGATTCCCAATCAGAAAAACATTCACCCATCCATTCCCGAAACATCCGCAACGCACGAGCATAAGTCTCCAGAGTATGAGGGCTAGCCTGTTTTTCAACAAATAAGTAACGTTGAAATTCTTTTTCTAATTCATTCATCGGGTACCCTTATTCTCATCTTCAAGAAGAAGCGTATATCCTTCTTTCAAACTTTCCATTAACTCCGTTTCATATGTTTCCTGAATAAACAAGTCGATATCATCCAAGGTTTCGCCAGGAATCGACAGTTTGTTTTTTTCATTTTTTAATTTTTCCAAGGCGTGTTGTTTTTCTTCGCTACTTAGCACGCCGTCTTTATTACTATCGTAAACCACCAACAATTCTTGCACTCGCTCCCAATACAATTGTCGCGAATTGAGTACTAATCTTTCGACTTCATTGGGATCTAACCTTCCATTGAGATTTTCATCATACTTCTCTAAGATCAACGCCTGCGCCAACATAAATAATGAAGGACGAACAGCGAATTGACGCTTTTGAGAGTTCTCCACAACAATTTTGACCTGACGTGCGCCAATTTTTCCATCTGGGTGAGGCGGCAGCGGGGGGCCAGGATTTTTACTTGGTTCATTCTTTGGCAGGGGCGGCTTAGGCATTACTTTTCGCATACGCCTCATTTTTTCTCGCATTTGTTGAAATTCTTCACGAGAGACTCTGCCATCGTGGTCAAGATCAAACCTGGCAATGAACTCTTTTTTAGCTTTTTCTTTATTAGCTTTTGCATCTTGGTTGAGGGACTTTTTTTCTTCAGCATTGAGTTTACCATCTCCATCTTGATCATACCTAGTCAAGATAATATCCCGAATCATCAAGAGTTGAGCTAATTGATCCGCGCGAGGCGGAGGGGGATCCTGAGCGATAGTTACCGAAACGCCAGTCATGCAAACGGCGGCAACAACTAATATCCAACCATATACGCCACGGTGTTGTTGAATTAACATCCTCATTTTCGTTACATTTTACTAAACACCAAAGGATGAATCAGGTTGCATAAAACCACACTCCAACCATAAAAAATCGCTGGTTTGTCAGAATGGGCAAACCAGCGATTGAATCACTAAGAGGATTTAGAGGGGATTACTTGTTCTCCTTTTTGCCTTCAGATTCCTTTTCTGAGATCACATGGATAATAGAGCTCTTTTCGAATTTGACATTCGATGAGTCAGAGATCTGAACCGTCACAGTTCGAGTATCTACATGCAAAATAGTTCCATGAATCCCAGCGGTAGTAATCACGCGATCACCCTTCTTCAGGGACTCTTCACGAGCTTTTTGTTCCTTTTGAGCCTTGCGTTGGGGACGGTAAATCAAGACCCACATCATAATAATGATAACAACGATAAAAACCAAGCTACTGAAACCTCCTGCTTGACCTTGGGTTTGAGAGGTTTGAGTAGGAGGATTAGCAGGTACCTGCGTTTGTTGTGCCAATGCGTAATTCATGATAATTCGTTTGTTTGATAGCGCGTAATGAAGGCCTCCTTGAATGAGCCAAATGTTCCAGTCTCAATAGCGTTGCGCGTCTGCGCCATGAGCCGTAGATAGAATTCAAGATTTTGGAAAGAAAGCAATCTCAAAGCGAGTATTTCACCAGCTTTGAACAAATGTCTGATGTAAGCACGAGAAAACCGAGCGACGAAGGGATGCCCTTCGGCATCGATAGGCCTCATATCTTTTTCCCATCGTTTATTCTTGATATGCAATGGGCCATCCGGCGTCAAGGCCACGCCATGTCGAGCTAACCTTGTTGGCATTACGCAATCGAACATATCGACCCCCCGCGCAATCATTTCCAAAATTTGAGGAGGAGTCCCCAAGCCCATGGCATAGCGGGGTTTATTCTGAGGCAAATAAGGGGCAGCATATTCAATAGCTTGGAACATTTCTTCTTCAGGTTCGCCAACAGAAACGCCCCCTATGGCATATCCATCAAATTCCATTGCCGCCAATTCTTCCGCAGCGAGCCTCCTTAAATCCTCATAGATAGACCCTTGCACAATACCGAAATGGAGTTGTCTAGACACACCCGACATTGGTTGATGTTCATCAATCCAACGTTTGCAACGGCGAGCCCATCGGATCGTATACCCTAAAGATTTTTCTGCATAAGAACGTTCACAAGGATAGGGAGGGCATTCGTCAAACAACATCGCAATGTCACTCCCCAAATGAGCCTGGATTTCCATTGATTTTTCTGGGCTCAACATCATGTATGCACCATCCAAATGGTTCGAGAAGCGCACGCCTTCTTCAGTAATTTTACGTAACTTAGCCAACGACCATACCTGAAATCCTCCCGAATCAGTCAAAATTGGGCCATCCCATCCACAGAAACGATGCAACCCTCCGACCTCATGGATCAAGGAATCTCCTGGGCGCAAGGCTAAATGGTATGTATTACCCAAAATGATCTGAGCCCCCATTGCCTTTAATTCATCAGGATGAATCGTTTTCACAGAACCTTGGGTACCTACTGGCATAAAGGCAGGGGTTTCTACAGTTCCATGAGGGAGAACCAATCTACCACGCCTTGCAGCACTCATTTCATCCTGACCTAGAAGCGTAAAAGCCATTGTTTATGAAAGTACAGATTTCCAATTCACGGCATTATGGCCGACAGCGGAGAGCATTCAAATACCGTATTCTTTAGGTAAAATCAACACCTTATCGTCCTCCGTTTTGATCCCGTTTCCGTTGACTTTCCATAGCTTTCATTGCCAAATCTCGCCGATGAGCCATTCGTTCGGCGATACGCAATTCCAGACCATTTGTCGTCGGGGTATAATAATGACGGCCTTCAGGCAAATAGGCCTGAGGCACGTAGGCTTCAGGATAATCATGCGCATACAAATATTCTAGTTGGGCAGGAGAACTACCTCCTTTTTCTGCTAATTTTTTTCGGGTAGGAGTTCTCAAGTGTTCAGGGACAGCCAATGAGATTCCGTTGCGAACTTCGTGAATAGCCATTGCCAACGCCGCATAAGCCGAATTACTTTTGGGGGCTGTTGCCAAATAGACCGTCGCATGAGCCAAAGGGATTCGAGCCTCCGGCATCCCAACCATCTCAGCCGCTTTAGCGGCATCAAGCGCAACTCTCAAGGCATGCGAATCAGCCAAGCCCACATCTTCAGAAGCAGAAATGACTAGACGCCGACTAATAAAACGGACATCTTCGCCAGCTTCCAACATAACAGCTAACCAATACAAAGCAGCATCAGGATCAGACCCCCGAATCGATTTGATGAAAGCCGAGATCGTATCATAGTGGCCATCGCCAGCGCGATCGTATTTCAGGGCTTTCTTCTGGATAGAATCTTCTGCAATCGACAAATCAATGTGGATTACGCCATCTTCTCCTGGAGGCGTCGACAATACAGCCACCTCCAAAGCAGTCAGGGCTTTTCGGACATCTCCATCAGCCATTGTAGCAAGATGTTCAAGCGCAACTTCGTCTACAATCGTGCGCCATGCACCGAGGCCCCTCTTCTCATCTCTCAACGCTCTCTCCAACAATGTTTTTAATTCAGACGGAGAAATTGTTTCCAAGGGGAAGACCTGAGATCTCGACAACAAAGGAGAATTGATTGCAAAAAACGGATTTTCAGTCGTAGCGCCAATAAAGCGAACAGTTCCTTCTTCCAAATAAGGCAACAGGACATCTTGCTGAGCTTTGTTAAAACGGTGCAATTCATCAACAAATAGAATTGTTTTGCGTCCTTGCGCCTGCATTCTCACTTTGGCTCGAGCAATTTGTTCTCGTACTTCACTAACATTTGATTCTACCCCATTTAACGCAACAAAAAAAGAATCTGTCGTTTTTGCGATGACTGAAGCCAGCGTCGTTTTTCCCACTCCAGGAGGACCGTACAAAATGAGTGACGAGAATCGATCAGTTTCGATAGCACGACGCAACAATTTACCCGAGCTGAGCAAATGTTGTTGGCCAGCGACTTCATCTAATGTTCTCGGACGCATCCTAGCCGCCAGAGGCATTGGGGCCACTTTTGAGGTGACCGCTTGCTTAGATTGATCGAGGTTTTCTTCCTGCAAACTAAACAAATCCATCCCGTTGCGGATGGTAGTTATACTTTTCCATCGAGACAAGTTACTTGGCAGTCATTTCTCATATTTCCTCAATTCAGCCACGCCGCAAAGCCGGTATAACGACATGTTCCAGTAGATCGACAACGCCTTGATTTTTTTCATATTGACTGACGTAGCCGTGTCGAGTCACAACAAGTTCTTGTACAGGGGCAACCGCGTTCTTAGGGCAGCAACAAATTGCTTGAGGATTATAAGCCATAGCATCCAGATCATTGTAACTATCCCCAAAAATCCAAACATGGTGAGCCTTGACATGCCAGTTTTCAACGATTCGGGCTAATGCGGTTCCCTTGTTATATGCAGCATGGCAAAACCTCAAATAAGGGCCTGCTCGTTGAACCGACAACCCAGGATGAAGTTTCAAAAAAGGCTTCACGATAGGTTCAAAACGGTCCAAATCGCCAGGATACCTGACTTCCAATGAATAGGGTTCACCCGGTTGAACCCACCAATCCACATCGGCAAACGCTTCTTTCAATGACTGGAACAACTCAGTCAACGCCCCTGAATAACATTCAAACAATTCCCTATGCGCCAAGCTACATGCTTGATTCCATTCATAGCACGGGCACAATTCTCCATTTTCATTTCTCAAATACACATCTCGTTCCCGAGTGACGACAAAGTCAGGCGCAAAAGGAGCCGAGGCCTCTGCTAGATACCCGTCAATAAAATAGTCAAGGCTCCTTCCTGTATTAATCCCCCATACGACACCGTACTCTTGTCTAACCTCCCTCAACATGTCGAAGAATACTGACGGGACTTTATCAAAGCTACTTGCATCGTATAATGTATCGTCAAAATCAAACGATAATAACCATCGGCAACTCTGAGGAAATTCGAGAGCCTTTATATCCATACGTTTCAATAATCGCTCACGGTAATAACGGGTCCATAAATCCAGGTTCTAGAGGTTCAGTCCCAGATTTTTTACCAGACCCATTGGGTTGGTTTTCAGGAATAGGCTCAGCCACAGGGATATCTTCTTCAGGCAGAGGTTCAGCGACCGGAATGTTTCCTCCATTAACCTGTTGAGCAGGGATATCTTCTAAATCGCGTAACGGCAGATCATTCTGTTTCACCCCATCCCGAACTCGGTTATCACTAACTCTTGACGCGTTTGAGCTCTGCGAGGGCACAACATTGCGAACGCTACCAGGCACCGAACCACGACGATCTTTCACGCGCGATGAACCCGGTAATGAAGGCACAGAAGAAGAACTTGTCGAAGAACGGCTTGTTCCACTACGTCTCTCTTGCCTCAATTGCTGAGAAATAGGAGTATCCATGTCTACTTTGTAAGACACGGACAATACATCCGGCGGCATTTCCTCGCCTTCTTTACGCATATGGATTTCCACACGTCTATTAGGAGCTTGGGCCTTTTTATCTCCTGAAGTTGAAACGACAGGCCTTTCACAGCCGCATGCGCGGATATAGACACGAGACAAGTCTATACCATGCTCCAAAAGCCACGTACGAACAGCATTAGCACGCCTTAGCGAAAGAATTCTATTGTATTCCTTAGAGCCAAAGCTATCAGTATGGCCTTCGATAATAAAATAAGTTTTTGGGTTTTTACAAATGAGCGAGGCTAGCTGTAATAAGCCGATACGAGCCGATTGTTTCATTCTCGACTGGTTATACTCGAATAACAAATCGGCGCCAATGACGCCATGTCCACTATTCTTTCCCAAAGAATTGGAGGGTTGAGCCAATAAATCTTTAAAGGAGGTCACCCCCGGCACGTTTTGGTCGTCATTCCCGGTTCCCCCGTTCAAATTCTCTCTATTCCATTGATCAGGATCGATATCTTTATCAGAGCCCAACGATCTAATCACATAATCTGGGTTCGACGTAGGAAGCAAGTCATCACTAGGAGCCGGTTCAGCACTGCTGGCGGCCCCAATATCGTCGACAATTTGATCTATTTGAGAAATGACAGAATCCTGGACCTCCATAGAATCTTCATTATCCAAACCGATATCGCTTGCGCCGGGTTGAACCTTTATAGCCTCGACTTCCATATCAATCGGTTCTGGCAACGACATATCTTCTAGCGGTTCATTGTCTGGGATAGCTTCAGGCAATTCCTCAGGCGGGGGATCCTTTTCAGCTGATTCATCAGACTGCAACACAATAGGGCGCAATTCTTTTTCTGGGACATCTGGGGGCAATTGTCCAACAACAGGAGATAAAGACATGCCATAGCCAGTTTCTTGAAAGAACCAAATTACCGCGAGATGGGACACTAACGCAATCAACAAGGCTAAAAGAACAAGCGCCCAAAAATTTTTTTGATTTCTTAAAGCAAACCTTGCCGTTCTGCGTTTGTTCTCTAAATTTTGAATATTTTCTGATATAGCCATAATTATATTAATATTGCTTACACGCCATTCCAGGTAATTCGCCTGGCAATACTTTAGGTTTGGACAAACGGTTATTATCTTGAATCCATTCGGCAACAAAAGCCATTAAATCATCTTCCCCGTCATACAGATGGATTTGGTAATGTTCCTCAATTTTTTCACCATGTCGGCCTTCGACAATCTCGACATGTTCTCTTACTTTAGTTCCGTAAGGTTCGTGATTCATTCTTCCATGGAAGACTATTTTGTCAGGGCCCGGCACAGCCGCATACATCGTCAAAGTATCTTGTAAATTCGAGAAGAACAGTTCATCAGTACAGACCAACATGGCAGGAATCGTTAATGACCTTGCAGCATCTACCGGCACCACCTCATAACTGCTGTAACCAGCTCTTACACGCATTCCAAATTCCATCAACCAAAATGGCACATAACCAGCAGTCCCCCCCCAGTCAGCTTCCATGGCACGCATCAACGCAGATTTCAGGATACAAAAACTATCCATACTAACCATACACCTGATACGCGGTTCACGAGAGGCGGCCAGCATAAGCAGAGAAGCGCCGAAGCCCTGGCCAACAGCAGCAACTGGCGCAGTATCCCCTACGACCTCCTTCAGAGCATCCAACAAAAGCGGCACATCGGCCGCTTCATAATACCCATAGGAACAATATTCACGTCGGCCAGCTCCTTTGCCACGAGGATTCCACAACACGCAGGTATATCCAGCACCAGCGAGACTTTCCGCATAATTCATTGAATTTTCGATACCATGATCCCATGTAGTCGATACCAATACCACTCCGGCCTGGCTATCCAGCGTCAGTAAATTCCCGCGCGTATTTAACAAATCACGAATTCGGCTCAATCTTGGCGTCATGGCGCCAGGTATTTCTTTCCTCGTCACCACACAGCCTTCAATGAGGGTTCCATCCCCTCCCGTAAACTCAAAAAACTGCAAATCCAATCCGTTAACCCCGTCCAGTTGAACTTCCGGTTTCGTATAAGGGTCCAACACAGGGGTCGAGGCATACCAAGCATACCAAATCATCAAGCCAATTCCCAATATTGCAACAATTAGGAACAGCTTGAGCGATCTGCTTAACACATGTTGGATAAAATGCGCCACAGCCAGAAATTCTTAAGATAATTTTTTATCCATTGAAACCATCAGGACGAGCCTCAACTCTTTTATACATGGGAAATTCGATTATTAAAAGACGAATTTCATTCAATCCGACTTGAAAGAATGATCAATCCGCTGCATACATACGGTATGCGCTCCTTCATAGGCATTATTCTTCTGATCATAGTCATTTCTATGCTCGTGATTACAGTATTTTACCAATGGAACACTAACGCAACGATCGAATTTTCTATTCGTAATCCGGAAGATCCGCTTGTTACCACAAGCCATTATAACATCAAGATCAAATCTTCTACACCCCAGAATCCCCCCAAGCAATCATCGCAACCCGCGACTTCGGATGATCCCTACACCATCCAAGAAGGAGTCATGCCAGTACAGCCCCAGCCCAAAAACAATAATCAACCAATCACTACCAATTCTATTCCAGTTGCGCAACCTCTTCCCGAATCAGAACCAACAGAAAACTAACCCAATCCACTTTTATATTCATGGTTCCGCTCACAATCGGTTATACATTAGGAGACCAAGCAGGAATTGGCCCAGAAGTCATGCAAAAGGCACTAGCCACTTCTCATCTTCGCCTCCCTAACGTTCGTTATACCCTCATTGGAAACACCATTCCAGTTACACCAGGTTGTCCCAGCAAAGAATCGGCGCAAGCTGCATTTGACCATCTCGAACTCGCAGCCCAAGCCTTAAATGCCGGGACAATCGATGCCTTAGTTACCGGCCCCGTTTCAAAAGAAGGGCTCCATCAGGTTGGTTTTACGTGGCCCGGTCAGACAGAGTTTTTTGCAGACAGACTTCATGTTTCTAACTTTGCTATGTGCCTATCAGGCAAACACTTAACAGTCGCTCTAGCAACCACCCATACCTCAATTAAAAGCGTCTCAGGCCTCCTTAATACACGCGAAATCGTTCGCATTGGTAAACTTCTTGCTGTATTTTGCCAACAGAAAGGCATACAACACCCTAGAATCGCCTTAGCAGCCCTCAATCCCCATGCTGGAGAACACGGAGCATTCGGGACCGAAGATCTCGATATTATTGCTCCTGCCGTACAACAGCTCAACAGACAATGCCAATTCGCCCAATTCACAGGGCCAGAGGTCCCAGATACCGTCTACCGAGACGCCGTAAGTGGTAAATTTGACGGGATCCTGGCCCCCTATCACGATCAAGGACTCATTCCCCTCAAACTCCTCGATTTCAACTCAGCCATTAATATTACTTTAGGATTACCACGTCCTAGAATTAGCCCCGATCACGGTACCGCTTTTGGTATCGCAGGAAAGAACATTGCCGATCCTTCCAGTACCATACAAGCCTTCCTTTTAGCCATCAAAATTGCATCTCACCAACGCCGTAATTCCCATTGATTCATTTTATTACAAATTTTTGGGGAATATTAGGCCATAGAACGAGATCAAGCGTAATAGGACTCAGAAATCAGAACAAAGAGAAGTTTCCCAAGAGGATTCAATACAAAACCCTGCATTGACAGAACAATGCAGGGTTTTGTGTAAAGGAAAGAATTTTGATGAAACGGGATTAGGCCTGAGTTTCTTCATGTTGAGCAACAGTACCCGTTCCTGACGACGTAGTAGCAGCAGCTGGAACTTCCTGATTATCAGCGGCTTCACGAGGCAGATCTATAATTTCAATCATCCCCATAGGAGCCGAGTCCGTCATTCTTTGCCCAAGCTTAATAATTCTGCAATATCCACCTCGGCGATCGGCACAAGCTTTAGCGACCGAATCAAACAACGTTTTTACAGCTTCTGCATGATGGATTTTAGCGACAGCCTGACGACGAGCATGGAGGTCGCCTCGCTTACCCAACGTGATCAGTTTTTCAACATAAGGGCGCAGCGCCTTGGCTTTAGCAAGCGTCGTCGTAATGCGTCCTTTTAAGATCAAGCTAACAGCCAAATTGGCAAGCAAAGCTCGACGGTGAGAAGCATTGCGCTGGAGTTTAGAGATTTTGCGTCCGTGTCTCATGGTTTTTTAGTTCAGTTTATATTCGAAAGGTTGATAAAATATTTAGTCTTCGTCTTCTTCTTCAAGATTTGATTTAATCAAATCAGCAAGGCCTATCTGTTGATTATCATCGTCGGCCCCCAATCGAGGTTTACTCTGCTGAGCAGGGCCATTCAAAAGACTTGGGTCAAAAGGAAGCCCCAGAGACAGGCCCAATTCAGACAATTTATCCTTAATTTCATTCAAGGATTTTTTACCGAAGTTTCTATACTTGAGCATTTCACTTTCAGTCTTCATTGCCAGTTGACCGACAGTCGTAATATTAGCATTGTTCAAACAATTTGCGGCGCGCACAGAAAGTTCGATTTCGTTAACGCTCATATTGAGAAGTTTGCGGAGTTTAGCCGTTTCTTCATCCTGTATCGGGCTTGCTTCTTTTTCAAAGCACACAGTCGAGTCGTCGTAGTTGACAAACACGTCCAAGTGGTGACGAAGAATCGCCGAGGCCTGCAACATAGCATCAGCAGGGGAAATACGGCCATCAGTCCACACTTCCAATGTCAACTTATCAAAGTCGGTCATGTGGCCTACTCGCGTATTCATCACAGAATATTTTACACGAGTTACCGGAGAGAAAATGGAGTCAATAGGGATCACGCCAATAGGCATATTGGGGACCTTGTTTTCTTCGCCCGTTTTAAATCCGCGATCCACGCGGACTTCAAATTCGCAATCGAAGATAGTATTTTGGTCGAGGTGGCAAATAACCTGATCTGGGTTAACGACCGAATAAACGTGGTCGTCTTGAATATCGCCAGCCGTCACAACACCTTCGCGTTGTACTTTCAAGCTCAACAAACGAGGTTCTTTACTAGCATGTTTGAATTTGACCTTTTTGAGATTGAGGATGATTTCCGTCACATCTTCAACGACACCAGGGAGTGACGTGAATTCATGCTGAGCTCCAGCAATCCGGACGGAAGTGATAGCGGCACCTTCCAATGAACCGAGAAGGACTCGACGCAAGGAATTACCCAATGTATGACCGAATCCATTTTCAAATGGTTCAGCTACAAAGGTTAAGTGATTAGGATTTTCTGGATCCTCAATTTTCTCAAGACGATTGGGCACTTCAAAACGGCCCAAAACCTTGATTTCTTCGTGTTTCTCTTCTTGATCCGACATAGTCGTATGATGGTGTTGTCGGGTTTCCCCCTCGACGAGCCTCGGAAATGAACAAGCAGTCACTTCCCGAGAGGACCTACGACAACCTCGGTAATTTACTCGCGTGGGAGAAACTTTAGTCTGACATAAAAAACAATCAACACTTTTTCTTTGCACACAAAAAAAAACTGTGACTTACGATAGGGAATAGGGCATAATAAGAGAAGAAACAAGCTTTTCTTTTTACCCATGATCAAACAACCCCAATTTCTCAACGAGCGCGACGTTTTAGGGACTCGAGCCTCAAATCTCCAGGATAAAAAGCTCACCACAGGCGTTCCAGAATTAGACGCCGAAATCAAGGAATTTTCTGAGAAGGCCTCGACGACCTTCGATCCACTTTATCTTCAAGCACTCATCACTATGGGGACAGTCATGGCACGGTCCGACTTACCCAAGCACGACTATGCAACGATGTTGCGCACCGTTTACGAAATGCTTAAAGCCGATCTTGTTTTTGCGCCCTACCGTCACATCCGGAAAATCGCCATTTTTGGTTCGGCCCGCATACGTTTTGGCGAACCCGCTTATGAAACAGCACTTAGATTTTCCCGGGAGGCCGCCGAACACGGTTACATGGTCATTACAGGTGGGGGGCCAGGTATTATGCAAGCCTGCAATGAAGGAGCCGGTAAGGAGCGATCTTTCGGACTCAACATCAAACTCCCCTACGAACAGCATTCCAACCACGTCGTCAAAGACATCGACCGTTTAGTGAATTTCCACTACTTTTTCACACGCAAACTCAACTTCGTTTCACAAAGCGATGCCATGGTAGCCTTTCCAGGAGGGTTTGGGACAATGGATGAAGTTTTCGAAACACTCACCCTGATTCAGACCGGCAAGACACCCATCTACCCTATCGTTCTACTAGATTCACCCGGCAAGACTTTCTGGTTGAATTGGCAAACATTTATTAATACTGAGTTGTTAGATTCAGGGCTCATTTCCGAGAGCGATATGGACCTCATTCACATCACCAAGAGTCCAGAAGAGGCCATAGAGCACATCGACCTTTTTTACCGGATTTTCCATTCCTATCGCATACAGAATGGGCTCATCATCATTCGACTCAACACAGCTATTAGCCAACAGTGGATTGAGCGGTTACAAGATGAATTTAGCGACATTATTCAAGATCAAACCCTAGAGCTCCGCAATGCTCTGCCCGAAGAAGACGATGAGCCATTGATCATGAACCTTCCTCGTCTTGTTTTCAAATTTAATAGGACCAGCTACGGAAGACTCCGCCAATTCATTGATCGGATCAATGATTACCCAGGACTCTAATTTTTTCGAGACATGCCAGATTTGTTACCTTCCTGGTTCATACCAGCTGCTGCCACTTTAATTGGATTTTGCATTGGGTCTTTTCTTAATGTCGTCATTTACCGCATTCCACGCGGCCTCTCCATCAATTCACCCAAGCGATCATTTTGTCCGCACTGTCACGCCTCCATTCCGTGGTATCATAACTTGCCAGTGGTCAGTTGGCTCGTGCTTCGAGGGAAATGCGCCTATTGTAAAGCGCCAATTTCGTTTCGTTACTGGGTTGTTGAAGTCCTGACAGGCCTATTGTTTGCGGCCATTGCCTACACCAATCAAAATTCATCGTTGGTTACGCTGATTTTACTAGGGGTATGGGTATCATTTGCCATTGCCATCGCCTTCATAGATGCTGAGCACATGCTCGTCTTTCCGAGGCACACACTCATTGCCACAGCAGCGGGTCTTGGTGTTAGCCTGTCAGGTCCCCAATGGATAGTAGGCCAATCTCCAGATTTTTTCAGTTCTTTGAGTATTTCGGTGATCGGATGGGTTACAGGTTACATAGTCATCAGACTAGTCATCGAATTAGGTAAATTGCTTTTTGGCAGATGGGAACGCGAATATCCTGACAATAGTTCCTGGGAGCTACGAGAACCAGATTCAGACCAAGCCGAACTCACCCTCAAACTCCCCGATGGCGACTACACCTGGTCGGAGCTCTTTACACGTTCAAGCGACCAGGCAATCCTCTCAGGCGTTTCTTTAGAAATAGATAATCATCTCATTCCCGGAGAGACCTGTACCTTATTTCAAGATAGAATTGTCGCAGCAGATGGGACAGTTTTTCTCATTGAACAGATCCAATCAGCCCGCGGCACACTCAAACACATTAAAGCCAACCGAGAAGCTATGGGGTATGGCGATGCCTGGATCATGGCTATGATCGGAAGCCTCACCGGATGGGAAGGAGTTGTTTTTTGCCTTCTAGTTGGTTCAGTCATTGGCATTGCCGTTGGCCTATTAGGAAAATACGGTCTAGGCAAGCCCATGCCATTTGGGCCCAGCCTCTTATTAGCCGCAGTAGCATGGCCCCTTGGGGGCTATCAATTGATGGATAGGTATCTATACTGGTTAAGTTATGGGATATAAGGGGAACTTATTCACCGCGAGCTTCGGACTCAGCATCAGCTTCTTCTCTAGAAAGCATATGAACAATGACCTTGAGACCATGTTTTTCACCTGAAGCTTTGGCCAGAGAACGAATAGCAGAGGCCGTCATGCCGTTACGACCGATCAAGCGAGCAACATCTGATTTTTCCAATATCAACCGGAAGCGCACCACGTTGCTATTAGGCACCTCAGCTACTCTCAGTTCAGCCAATTGGGGATTTTTGATAAACTGCATGGCAATCATTTGTAGATATTGCCCGATTTGTACGACCGAAGAATTCATAGTTGTAGAAGATCCGTGTTCGTCTCTATTATAAACTCTACCTTCATTTTGGCAAGGACGTAGCCATTCATGCCTTAACCTTGAGTCACACCTGTTGCCTATTCGGGGGTTCAAACAGCTTCATCATGAGGAGCTGTTTGCCATTTTTTAAGAATGTTAAACACATTTTCTGGGACATATCGGCTCACTTGTTCCTCCCAACCTTCTGGGCCAATCAATCCCTTGACCATACTTGACGACAATTCTGCAATGTCCCTCGGCGGCATTAAAAAAACAGTCGTCACAGACGGAGCCATATCCGCATTAATATGTCTCATTACTCGTTCGTACTCATAGTCTTGCGTTGATCGAATTCCACGGATCATAAATGAAGCTTGATTTTCCTTAGCAAAATCAACAAGGAATCGATTGTGGAATTCATCAATTCTCACCCTCGGGAATCCTGCAAGAGCGCCACGTAACATATCTAATCTCTCAGCATGAGAAAAGGTATATTTTTTATCTGGATTAGTCCCTATTGCAACAATGAGTTCATCGAACATCGAGGTTCCTTGTTGAATTACCCAGAGATGTCCATTCGTCAACGGGTCAAAACTACCCGCGTATACTGCCGTGCGCTTCATGTCTGGCCCCTATACCAATAGATTACAAAACAACCAAGAGAAAACACACCAATTCCTCATTTCTCTACGTCCTTTCCCCAATGCGGTAGTACCGAAGCCGTCGTTTTAAAATGCATTTTAGCGACTTTGGGCAACATTTCTTCACCATAGATCTCAACGAGTTTTTTTGCGGCAACAATCACGTGTCGCGACGCACCAAGCGGCAATTCGACTTTACCAGCTATCGCAGCCTGTTCCATCCAATTTACAAAACGCTCTCGAGCCAAAATTGAAGCGGCAGCTACAGCCAAATCGCTTTCAGCTTTAGTCCGCTGATCCAACAGGATATTCAGGCCACGCTGAGCCAAGGCACGTTTCAACACCGTGGGGTGAGCAAATTGATCGCTCAAAGCCCGAGGGCAATCAGGCTGCTGTTCCAGCAAAGACGCAATAACCCGCACATGTCCCCAGGCTAAAAATGAATTCAAATTGCCGAATTGTTTATACAACTGATTGTAGCGTTCGGGGCCTACGCTTACAACAGCTGTTTTAATACCAGGGATTTGGCGAATTCCGTTTGCCAATTTTCTGATTCGATCCAACGATTTTATCAATTTACTATCACAAACACCTAACCCTTCAAGTCGCCGCGTAATCTCCGAATCCGCATAGACACCAGCTATCGTCAACGGGCCAAAATAATCGCCTTTGCCACTCTCATCGATACCAAAATGAGCTACAAGGTTCTGTTTACTAGCGACAAACGGCGTTTTTTCTAATGGCAACTCAGGACACAGAGCCTGTTTCAGTACTTGAGGTTCTAACACAAACTCTATCCATTCCTGTACAGCGTCACTCTTGCCTTGCACCAACAGTTTATTTCCTTTTTCATACACCGTAATCATGAGTCCAGGCCGGCTATAACTATAGCGAGCATAGGGAATTTGGCGCGGTTGATAAGCCCCTTCGTTCAATATCTTGAATAAAGACTTGACCTGGGCATCAGACAAAAGACGAGACATAGTTGCAGCCGACATCGTTTTCAGGGACATTTTCCTTACAGCACAGCGCCCATGTAAAGCGCTGGGCATGGGACATTCCAATGTTTATTTCTTATCATCTGTCAAGCAGAAAGATCTTAAAACTAACGTAGTTGTCGAATGAGGTTTCATGTCAGCATGCCTTTTTTTTTGAATGACAAACAGACTTTTCGACATTATACAGAAGCAACAATTTCACACGAACTCAACCAATAGACCATGGCCAACACCCTTACCAAGCGCGATCTTGTCAACAAAGTCAGTTCTGAAATCGATATGACACAGTCTGATGTTTTTAACGTCATTCAACACGCCGTTGAAATCATCACATCGACGTTAGCCGCTGGCGATCGTGTCGTCATACGTAATTTTGGGACGTTCGAAATTAAAAGAGTCAAAGCTAAGGTGGGTCGCAACCCCAAAGCTCCCGGCAAGGATGTTCCAATTCCAGCTCGCACGGTTGTCAAATTCAAAGTTGGCAAAGAACTGAAGGATAAAGTATCCCAGCTTTAAGGAACCCTTCTTATTTTGATCATTCAAACGCCTTTTCATTTTTGGGATGGAAAGGCGTTTTTTGATATCTCTCCTTGAAGTGAGGGGAAAGATTCGTTAATGAGAAGACATGATTTTATTGTTTCGTTATTTCGCGCTGTTGACTTGCACAGCGTTTCTAGTCAGCTGCTCATCAGAAGTGAGTCGCAAAACAGCTCTCGTCAGTGAAAAAAAACAGGAAAACCTTAAGTCAGATTACAACAAAAAGAATCGCAACGATATTTTAGAGCATTTTGCCGGCGGTTTTTCCTACAAAAAAAATGCAGAGGGAATCAGCGAAGTTTCTTCCGATCGAAGGAGCATGTTTGAAGGGCGCCAATTCAACAGCAATACTTCTAACAATAACAATTTAGAGAAAAAATCATTTGCTACAAAGTCCTTTGAGAAAACCATGGCAGATGCGGCCCGAAAAACATTTGATACAAAAGAATGGAGAGATAGTCGCAAGCTCAATGAAATGACAATGGACACACCAGAATTCATTAACCGAGCTGAAGCCTTTAATACCAAAAAGTGGAAGCAAGCTGAACAGGATTTTGAAACTAAGCCAGTTGCACCGCAATGGCAAGAGGCATGGGAAGGGGCGAAAAATTACCAAACCAATAACAGCGATTACGTCTCCGAGCGACGAAACCGCGTCGCCCCACCTCCTGTATATTCGCTCAAGGAGTACCAAGTAAAAACCATAGAGGAAACCCGAGCCATGATGGGCCGCTCCGATTAACCTTTCCCATAGAAAAACGCCCCCCTAGTCTGCTTCACAAAAGCTATATTCTTCAGGTTTCGTCTATTATTCAGGCTTTATCTTCAGGATAAATCAGACGGCGCCTTTCCCCCGCTTGCTGCAACCAAGATTGAATACAAGAGAAGTTATCATCTTGCAATGCTTTGCGTAACGAAGTTAATTCACGAAGGCACACCTCCAAGGCCAACAGCATTTCCTGCTTATTTTCCAACATAATTTCCGCCCACATAGACGGTTTACCCATCGATACGCGTGTCGTATCGCGGAATCCGCCAGCAGCTAATGCCTTCAGCAATTCCTTGATTGATTCACAATCTTGATACGCAGCTCGGCTACACGTTGCAGCCAACGCATGAGGCAAATGTGAAATTCTGGCAACCACGCGATCATGTTCGTCTGAGTGCATCATCATCACCCGTCCACCAACAGACTTCCAAAATGCCGCCAAACGCTCAACCAATTCAGTAGGACATTGTTCCTCATTCGTCATCGCCACCATCGCCCCCCAAAATAGATCAGCTTCAGCATACTCTATTCCTTGCTTTTCCGACCCTGCCATCGGGTGAGATCCAATAAAATCGATACCCCTCACAGACAACCACTTTCCGACCTCTCGGTGAACAGAGCTTTTCACCGAACCCACGTCAGTTACAAGCACGCGTCCGCTCTTAAGGAAGCCCTCCATTCCCTTTACCAGAGGCAACATAACGCCAACAGGCACAGCCAACACAATTAAATCAGCCCAAGTTGCAGCATCGGGAAGATCAATTGTATACATGTCAGCCGCCTGCATATTACTCGCGGTCTGCAAGGATTCTTCGCGTCGCCCCCACAAACACACTTTTATCTCCGGACAATACTTCTTTAATGCCAACGCCAATGACCCGCCCAATAAGCCAGGGCCCAGAATGGACACATGATGAATCTCCATCAACTCAATATTATATTACAGTATGTAAAAACAGCGCCGCCCACCCTCAAGGGCGGCGCCGAAAAAACCATTCCCCTTCCCTCGTTATATAACTCTATCTACCTCACAAATTATGGAACCCTGAATTTGCGCACTTCGTTTTTAAAATTCGGATCGCGCATTACAGTACCTGAAGGGAAGCGAGTACCATTGGAATTTCTAATACTGATCTTCTTTGTCCTATCGTACGGGCTGATCACAATCATGGGATCTTCTGTTACCCAGGCAGTCGGAATATTTTCGTTAGAAGAATTTTTACTAGTAGGGGTTACAGGGCGAGGATTCGCAATTCCCGAATTCACCGAATTTGGGGACACGCCAGAAGATCCAGTTATGTTCGTGTTATTAGCGATCTGTTGGGGCGTAGTCTGAATACCAGGCTGAGGGCCCGTTTTAGGAGAATTACCAATCATTTGAGCAAGAGTACCTGTTCCAGGAGCTACAACATTAGGTTCTTGCACAGCAGGTCCCTGAATTCCGATTGAAGAAGGATCCTGCAGTTGATTTAAAAGATCAGAATGATTTGAAGCGGTTGCTGACTGGTTATAGGGAGAACCATAATACCCAGGGAGAGGGCGTTCAACAATACGGGGTTCCTGCACACAGGAAACCAGAGTCATAGCGGCAACAGCCGCAGTTATGAGGGACAACGTATAATAACTCTTCATCTCTTTACAGAACCGGTTTTCATTGTAACAAATCTGTACAATTTGTCAACTGTATTTCCTAAACAGGCCTCACGTACCATTTCCGGAGAAATCCCCAGTGCTCTCAATATTTTGATCGACAAGCCATCGTTACGTTTAGCGAGACGGACACCACGTTCATCTTTGACAAGGCCATGATGATACCACTTTGGTACAGGCAAATGAAGTACTTCCTGCAACAGACGGTGAATTCCAGTACATACCAACAGGTCTTCGCCACGAGAAACAACAGTCACACCTTGCAGAGCATCATCTATAACAACCGCCATATGATAGCTCGTAGGGAAATCTTTTCGAGCCAAGACGACATCGCCCAACGTTTCAGGGTAACACACTTGGGTTCCCAATCGCAAATCCACCCACTCCAACGCACCAGTTAGGGAAGCAGCTCGTTGACAATCCAAGCGCCAGGCATGAGGGACCCCCGCGTCGATCAATTTTTTACGTTGTGACAGAGACAACCGGCGGCACGTTCCCGGATAAAGGTCGATTCTTTTTCCTTGAGGAGCCGAGTTCATTTCGGCCAATTCCTGTTGGATTTGCTTACGAGAACAAAAGCAGGGATAAACGAGCCCTTGAGATTTAAGTTGTTCCAAAAATTTTGCATAAAGTTGCATGCGGGACGATTGATAAATGATTTCGCCATCGAAACGAATACCTAGCCAAGCCAAATCTTGGATAATTTCATCGGCCCAAGCGCGGCGGCATCGAGTTGAGTCAATATCTTCCATGCGAAGCAAACACTCTCCATGCAAGTCATCAGCAAGACGACGAGCCGTCCAAGCAGCCAACGCATGTCCCAAATGAAGTTGGCCACTAGGGCTAGGAGCAAAACGGGTTTTGGGGATTCCCTCACGCATATCCCGGTAATGAGCTATTCCTCACCTGGAGTCAAATACAAAAGACAGAGTTATGAGACCAATTTGTCACTTTGTTCTTGCCGTTATGGCGACTACAGGCTAAATAGAAGGCGTCTTACCGACAATTCATACAAAAGATCAAGAACCAAACAAACTTATCTGATCATGGGTCAGCAACACCGCAAAATTGCAAAACGTCGTCGTCGCATCACCTATCTGAAGCGCCAGAAGGAACGCATGCACAATGTCCCTGTGAGACTAGCTTCTATTTCAAGAGAAGCCAGTAAAAAGCCAACTATCGGAGTAAGCGCTTCTGAAACCTCAGCTGAATAATTTATGAACGTCTTCCTCCGGGGTCAGAAATGTTTTCATTCATTTCCCGGAGGTTTATTAAACCATTAATTACCCGTTTCAGACCGGTCCGTTTTGAGGTCGGTCTTTTTATTTTTATGGAGTGGTTTCTCTATTCTGTTTCAATTTTGTTAGCGATCGCTGGGATCGTCTTGTGTATCCTCCCGATCCCGATACCCGGTACTCTCGTCGTCTTGCTAGCGTGCGTCACAGCCTCATTTGCACCCGATCCAGTTTTCACGCCAAATGTTTGGGGTTGGGTTATCCTTGTTGTATTGTGCCTTTCTGGGATGTTGGGAGACAACGTTCTAGTCTACCAAGTAGCCAAGCGTTTTGGTGCTTCTAGATACGGAAGCATAGGGGCAATGGTGGGAATGTTTTTAGGGTTCATCCCCTTGCCTGGGCCCTTTATAGTTGGTTTGTTTTTGGGACCAATATTAGGGGCGCTCGTCGGAGAATTGATTTATTCTCTCAAAACAAGATCCGCAGAAGAAAAGCCTACAAGCCTTTGGGGAGCCGTTTTCGGCGCCGTGCTAGGTGTATTAGCAGGGCCCATTTTCCGAGTGGCCATCGCCATTTTCATGATCGGCTGGTTTGTTATTGACAGTTATCTTATCTGATCCTCGTTCTGTTCTTCCCTTTTAAGTCCGGCTTTATCCAGAATATCATCGAAGGAATCACCACGTAGCATAGCCATGCGAAAGATCGTTTCTTCGACCAGGTTACCTGGGCACGAAGCGCCTGCGGTGATACCGACATGCAACATGCGACTCAAGTTGGCCACCTTTTCAGGGAACGCACGTTTACAAATAGCCTTTTTTTCGAGATCGAAGCATTCCACTTCAGACAATGAGAGGATGCCGGCAGAGGTCTCAATGAAAAAAGTTGGGACAACTTTTCGGGCAATATCAACCAAATGCGTTGTGTTTGAGCTATTGTACCCGCCAACCACAAACATGATATCCAGATCTTTTTCCAACAATTCAAATAGAGAGTTCTGGCGATTCTGAGTCGCGCCGCAAATTGTATCAAATACAAAGTAACGTTCATCAGAGCCATCTCTTTGAATTACCGCCTCGCGAATCATCTTTTGGATTGCCTGGGTTTCGCTTTTCAGCATAGTCGTCTGATTCGCCAATCCTAATTTGTTTAAGTCACGATCAGGGTCAAATGAAGAAGACATTTTCCCCGCAAAGCGATTCATCAACATTTCCCGGTCACCTTTGCCTTTGATGTAATCAGCCAAAATGCGGGCATCTTCTTCATTAAAAAGGATGATATATTTTCCCTCGTCGTTTTCACCAGCAGCCCGTGAAGCCGTTGCGCGGGTTTCCTCATGCGTCGCTTTTCCGTGAATAATCGACGTAATGCCAACAGAGGCATAATCCTTAACTCGCCGCCATACTTTCATCACATCACCGCAAGTCGTATCAATAACAGAAACGCCACGTTCCTCCAAAAATTGCATAAAAGACAAAGGAACCCCAAAAGCCGGAATAATCACAACATCCCCCGCACACAAGACATTGTATTCCTCATTCAACTCCTCCCAAGGCAGTCGTGCCACCCCCATTCCCGCCAATTGCCGATTAACTTCCGGATTGTGAATAATATCGCCGATCAAAAATATACGTTCAGTTGGGAATACGCGCCTCGCAGCATAAGCAATGTCAATTGCCCGCTGAACTCCCGTACAAAACCCGAATTCTCGAGCCAAGTAAAAACTCGTATATTTCAGTTTAAGTTGATTTCCGGATGAACGCAATGACTCGACCAAAGGACTTCTATAATGCTGTTTCACCTTAGCTTGTACAGCTTCCATGACATCCTTACGCCGCACATTAATTCGTCGATTTTGTTTGGGCTGTCGCTCCATGCCCCAAGAAGGCCACAGGAATCTTCTTGCGTCAAGTCGACATTGTCTCTTGTCCCAGTGATCTATCAAGAGTAGTCATGCATATGCTTCTTGCGTTAGCGCCCATGAGAGACATTACCGTCTTGCCCTTTCTACAAGCACTCTTAGCCTCGGGTTCAAGGCCCGACTATCTAATCACAGAGTATTTTCGTTCAGGACCAGGGCATGATCTCGAGAGTTCCCGTATTATGGACATCTTGCGCCACCCTCCGGGGGACATCCCAGTTTATGTCCAACTTGTCGGCAACGATCGGGCCAGTCTCGTCAAAGACGCCCATTATCTCATGGAGCACTATGCGCCAGCCGGGATTGACCTTAATCTCGGCTGTCCGACCAAACTCGTATGTAATAAAGGAGCAGGCGGAGCCCTACTTCTCAAACTTCGCCTTCTGGATGAAATCCTAGCAGCCTTGCGCGACATACTCCCTCCAGGGGCTTTTAGTGTTAAATGTCGGCTTGGTTGGGAAGATCCGCGAGAATTTGAATCTATTATGGCAACTATTGCTCGTCACTGTCCCGATCGCCTCGTCATTCATGCACGCACAGTTCGAGACATGTACAGAGGGCCCATTCATTTCGAATGGGTTACAAAAGCGATTCATACCCTTCCCTGTCCCGTCATTGCCAATGGAGATATTATCGACACCCGTTCTGCCCAACACTGGATCGACCACGTCCATCCAGCAGGACTGATGATCGGACGCGGAATTATCCGTAATCCATGGCTTTTCAATCAGATTCGATCACACTTAACCAATTCCACCATTTTTCCCATTCCACTTCGCCAAGTTTATCAATACGTCATGAACCTTGAGTCGTGTTTTTGGGATCAGAAACCGCTGTCAATCGACGAGAAAAAACATATTAACAGTCTCAAAAAATTCATCATTCACATTGTCCAAGGGTTTCCACAGGAATTTGAATACCAAATCCGCCGAGTTTCGACCCGTTCAGGATTTGAGACCGTATGTCGTCATTATCTCTATTGCGAAGGGACACTGCCCGAGCTCGTCAGACCTTATTGTTCTCGCAGAAATTGAGAATCGCCATCAACTCTGTGTTGTATGATGTTCCGAAGGACGGCGCGTTGTCATCAATGCATACTCACGGTAAATCGATAAAGCGATACCCGCGACCATAGCCAACAAAATAAAAACAGTCTTCAAACCATTGTCAAAAACATCGATCATCGCATCTAAAAACCCTGAATCGTCTTCCACTCGGAAAAACCTCATCAAGGCCAGCACCGTTTTATACGCATACATTCCAGGGATCATCGGCAACAGCGAAGGGAAAGCGAACACCTCAGCCGGACAATACAACCGTCGAGCAAAAAAAATACTTAGGAATCCAATAGCCAGCGAAGCCAAGCCCGTCGAAATAACAATACCCATCGAGGTATAGGCCACGAGGACAAAGCGGAATCCATGACCAATTGCCGCCAGTAAAGCACAAACGAGAATAGCTCGTTTGGGAGGATTCGATACCACAGCGAACCCAGTAGCCGCCACAGCAGCCAATAATCCGTCAGCCATCACTGGGGCTAAACATTCCCAGACCTCTTTCATAACATATCAACTCCGTATAGGTACAATGACATCGCCAACCCTATAGCAATGCATATAATTAAGTTGCAAGCCGTCACCAAGCGAGAAATTCCCATCAACACAAATCCTTGCAACAGGTCCATCACACCATTGATCAATGGGACCCCAGGCACCAAAAACAACACACTTGCCCCCATCGCAACATTCGGCGTTTGCCCCAATTGAAACAGAACAGCCAATCCGCCAACTAACGAGGCCACAAACGAACATATTGTGAACATGATGTAGTGGTTAACATGTCGTTCCATCATTTGTTGTCGAAATCCAAACCCAGCCAACGTCGCCATAAACACCATAGCCATCGCGATCCAATCACCTTGAAACAACCCACAAAACGCCGCATTGGCCAATGATACCAGCAATAAAACCTTCCACCTTGCCATAGGCTTTTTATCAATGATTTCCTGATATTTTTGACGGAATTCATCCAGTCCCAATTTTTGGTCGTAAACCTGCCAACTCAAGGCGCCCAACAGAGAAATTGTTTCAAAGTTGACAGGGGCGGGCTGAATTTTTCTGATCAAAGTCTGGAGAACCGAGGAATCCTCTTTGAGTTGCACAGACATCATAACAGATTTTTGGAAAATCGTAATCGCCACACTATACCCATATGATTCAGCAATTCGGGCAGTATTGCGTACCACACGAGAAGTGTGGGCTCCCGCAGCTACCATCGTTACAGCATAAAGCAACAACATATCCGCCAACTCTTTAAAAAAGCCATCTCGTTCTTTCCCGGCAATACTAATCATTGCGGCATTCGCGCTCACACAGGATGCTTTACCTAAAGAATTCTCATCCATCGTCACTTGTCATACATCACGTTTTCCAAACAGGGCGCATGGATTACGTATAAGGCACACAATAGTCAAGTCCCAACTCATCATGAAGAAAACTTATGTGACAGTAATTCCACTCTATCTAAAAACGGCTTGAGACACCGAAAGAAAAACCTAAAATAGAGCTACCCGCTCGATCCCTATGATTAAAGCCGATCATTTATCCAAATCGTTTGGTCGTTTTCAAGCAGTCAAAGATGCTTCGTTTAGTATTGATAAAGGGGAAATCGTTGGATTTTTAGGGCCCAATGGAGCAGGAAAAACCACAACACTGCGAATGCTCACCGGATACCTGCCCCCTACAAGCGGTACTGCTCATATTGCAGGATTCGATATTGTTAATCAAACGCTCGAAGCACGCAAACACCTTGGATACCTACCAGAACACGTTCCTCTCTACGATGATCAACGAGTCATAGAATATCTCAAGTACCGAGCTCGCCTCAAAGGGATCCCCAGCAAACAAGTTCATTCCGCAGTTTCTCAATCTCTCGAGCGTTGTGGGCTAGATCTCGTTTACCGCAAAATGATCAGGACGTTATCCAAAGGTTACCGCCAACGAGTAGGTCTCGCCGACGCCCTATTAGGAGCCCCCGATTTGCTCATTCTTGACGAACCGACCAATGGGCTCGATCCCAACCAGATTCGCCAAATTCGAGAATTGATTAAAACCCTTTCGCAAGAGCATACCATCATTCTCTCGACACACATTCTCAGCGAAGTAGAAATGATTTGCAACAAAGTCATTATCATCGACCAAGGGGAAATCAAAGCTAACGACACCCCCAGCAACCTTACCGATGGACTCCGCGCCGCAGGCCGCATTAGCATTGAATTTAAAGGAGATTTAGACAAGATCACAGCCCTTTTCGAAGCACTCCCAGCCGTCAAGAAAGTGTTTTTCGAAGGGACCACCCCAGAAGGTTGGCATTCAGTCATCATTCGAGCCGATGCCGGAACCGACACCCGAGAAAAACTGGCTCAAATTCTAGCTAGCCATCAGTGTCCGCTACGACACATTTACAGGCACGTGCCTAATTTGGAAGAAGTTTTTGTTGAAATGACTCGCCATCGTTGACAGTTTACTAACAAACATCACTCATGTCCCCGATCATCACAATATTTCGCAAGGAACTCCGAGGTTACCTAGGTACGCCTTATGGCTGGATCATTCTAGCTTTTGTCATGTTCCTCCAAGGGATTTCCTTATCTGCCACGCTCAAAGTTTTTCAAATTGAACCCCAAAAAGAGGGAATTTTGTTTTTCATTCTCCATGCCCCCACCTTTTGGTTCTATTTTTTATTTATTTTTCCACTCATCACCATGCGTACGCTGGCAGAAGAAGAAAAGACAGGAACTCTAGAATCTTTATTGACAGCGCCCTTAAAAACACCACAAGTTGTTATTGGCAAATATCTAGCGGCATACGTCTTTTTCATGATTTTGTGGTTACCACTCATTTTATATCCCTTATTAGGGAGTTTAGCCAATGTTTACGTTTCCATTTTTTACGATTATACAGCCACAATGGATACTCAGTTGAGTTACCGGATGTGTGACTGGGTTGGTTCATACGCGATTCTGTTTTTGATGGGTGCCTGGTTCACATCAATTGGCATTCTCTGTTCCTCTCTAACGAGTAGCCAATTAATCTCAGGTATTACGACTATTGGGACCCTTTTATGTATCTATTTTCTTGGGTTAGTGCCTTTGATTTGGGGAGAATTTCCAGCTTCTGGGATTTTCCACTACATTTCCAGTGTCGAGCACCTCAATCGTTTTACAGCAGGGCTCATTGATACGAGGCCTCTCGTCTTTTACGCCAGCATGACTATTCTCACGCTGGCATTAACCTTCCGTATTGTCGATTACCGACGTTGGAAGCGATAAGTTTTTTATTTCAACTCATTTTGCATTGTTGATTCCATGAGCGAAACTAGCGATATAACACCGACACAATCAGAAAAATCTCCAACCCTCCGTAAGAAGCGGGATTTTCTGGTTTGGATCAATCTGATTCTGCTGATTTTCATTGTCGTAGCCGTCAATTTCATCAGTTACCATGAATATTACCGTCGAGACCTAACCGAAGACCAGCGTTACATTATCTCATCGCAGTCACTCAACCTCCTCAAATCCACACGGCTCCAAGAACGGCAATCTCCAGTCAAAATCATTTTTGCCTTTCAGCGTACGACACAAAACTACACGCGTATGCGAGCCCTCTTGGAAGATTACGTCTATCACTCCAACGGCAAAATCCAAGTCGAATGCATTGACCCACTCCGACAACCCAACCGAGCTCGTGAAATCGCCCTAATTTATGGCATTGAATTCAAAAAGAACCAAGTCATCATCGACGCACGGCAAGACACGACTCGCGCACTCAAAAGTTTTGAGGGTAAACAAGAAGGAGTATCTCACGTCCGTTTTATCGCAGGAGATGCTTTTGTTGTCTACGAAAAGAGTCAAGATGGCAAATCGCAAAAGGCCGTAGCCCTGCAAATGGAAGACTTAATGACAGCCGGACTCATTGGCGCCCTTGAAGGGACCTCTCGGCCAGTATATGTCATTGCCGACAAAAGCAATTTCAATGCCGACCGTTCTCGAGATGACAATTCGGTTTACCACACACTAGACCACATCTGCCGTTCCCTTAACATTCAACTTATTCCCATTCGCATTAATGGCTTAGATAAGATTCCAGACGATGCCATGGGGCTGATGATTGTAGCGCCGCAGTACGATTTGACCCAGAAGGAACAAGAAATCATTTCGAATTATTGGAATCGCCCCAATTCCTCAATCCTGACCTTCATTGATCCCAACGCGCAGGATACCAAATTTTTCTATCGTTTTCTCCGCGAACAAGGGATTCGCCCACAAGACGATCGAATTTTGTTAAAAAACCGTAAGCAAGCCTACTACCAAATCAACGCGCTCTTCGTTCCAGGTTTAGATTGTACTCATGATTTCTGGAACTCCAGTACCGGGCTCGAAGGTGAAAGTATTTCGCTGCAAGCCGATCCTAATGATCCGCAATTGGGCAACAGACGGATCAGCATTTTCCCGCTCCTCGCCACGACGGATGAATTTTACGGAGAGACTAAGTATAATAAACTTAACCCACAATTCGACACAGAAGAAGACAACGCAGGGCCACTGACAATTGCGATTGCAGTACAGCGAGGCAATACAGGCGATGTCAACCTCAGCAAAACTACCAGCCGCATGGCAGTTTTTGGCAATGTAGACATACTCCGGCCCAAACAAATCAAGCAAGAACAACGCGATTTTCTTCGATCCATTATCTCTTGGATGACCAATCGAGAAGAGCTGTCAGGAATGGGAGCAAACAAAGATCTTACCGTTAAATTAAATTTGGATCGCCATGCTCTTTCGTTTTTGGAAATGGCGGCCAATTTAGGGTTCCCCTTACTGGCATTGCTCATTGCGTTAATAGTCTGGAATACTCGCCGGAATTAACCCATATTCCAAGGAAGGAACCCACAACGAGATTCAGTTTACCATGCGCATTGTTCGAACCATTATTTTGAGTATCCTGGCGTTGATCAGCCTCGCAGGAGTCGTCGTACTCATGATCGATGGTAATCTTTCCAGATTAACCGGCCATAATGTTTTCGAAAAAGGCGAACGAATCTTCCCTTACACTGATCGAGAAATTAAAGACATCTCGTGGATGCGAGTTGAAGTCGTCGGAGAACGTCTTGAGGCCCATCGCGACGAGCGAGGCGTGTGGTGGATGTCAAGTCCATGGAACGACCGCCTGAGTCCACGAGCAGCTGCCGCCATCCTTCAATTCACTTATTCGACTTCCCTCGTTGATGAACTTCCTCTCAATGATACAGTTAAACGTTCCATGAGAGAGTTTGGAGTTGAGACCAGTCCAGTTCAGCTCACTCTCAAAAAACAAGTTGGTTCAGATCGTTATACCACTCTTGCTCGTTATACTTTAGGTTCGACAGCTCCATGGCTGATCGACTCGCCAGACGGCAAAACGACAGATGCCACTACTTACATGCGAACCGATTTCTACGGGGCTAATGACAACATCCTTGTTGCAAGTGGCAACATCCTCGTTCTCTTCAAAGAAGGCATTCGTTTACTTCGCGATCACCGTCCACTCCTGCTCCCGCCCGCCCAGCTCAATATCCCCACGCAACCCAAAAAAATCGTCATTTCCCGCCAACAAGAAAAAATCGTTCTCACGCGAGAACGTTTTGGAGCGCCCTGGCAAATAGAATCGCCACTTCCCTTAGCTACCAATGCTGAGGCCATCCGAAAACTTATTAATGGCCTACATAAACTAACCGCCAACAAAGTGATCGACATGCCAGTCGATGGAACTTTGCCCAACTCTGAGGGTGACAATGTAACAACGATTACCTTAGATAATTTTGCTGGCGATCCACCGCTCACTTTAACCCTCTATCCACCAGATACACAAGTTGCAACGACAATCCGAGCCACCGTTTCCGATCGCAAGGCAATCTTCGAACTTCCCATCAAATCAGAAAGCAACGAAGTTCCTGGAGTAAGCGATCTACCTCTCACTCTCAATGAGTTAAGATCTCAATTTTTATGTAACATTGATCGTAAACAACTCACGGCTTTCGCTCTTCGATCTCCCGATTCCATCACGCCTATCAGAATTGAATACTTTCCTCATGGCCGAGACGGCAAAATGGGAGCTCCTGCATGGCTGTATTCATCTGACGATGCCGATTTAGCCCCCATCAATGAACAATGTTTGTTCAAAATGATGAAAACTTTGCTTCAGGAACCAGTCGCCGGATTCGCTTCTGACAATCCTGTTGATCTCGCCAACTATGGGCTTACCACACCCCGCTTAGTCCTGACCATTCAGAAAAAAGACAAATCCATCACCATCTTCAACTTTGGTCGCAGCCAAAATGGTTCTTGGTACGCCACCGAACTCGGCAAACCAAGTATCTATCAACTTTCTCCAACATTCATTAACGCCTTTCCCACCGAATCCCTCTACTGGAAGCAAAATAAATTATTCAATTTTAGCCGATTTGAATTACGCGAAATGAGCCTTGAACATATTGGCTCAGCACCGTTGATTCTCAAATACGGCTATCTCGACGATACTTGGGAAGGGACACAAAATGGTAAAGACGTTACTGTCGACCTCAACAATAATCGAGCTAACCGCTATTTATCTGAATTAGAGAACATGAAGGTGGCCAGTTGGCTCTCTTATTCCGATGTCGCAGCCATCGAAGCCCTGAAGAAACCGGTATTCCGTCTCAAATTGACCTTCGATCCAGAGCAACTCGAAACCGGGATTGAAGATGAAGAGACCAATTCAGCACCCACTTCTATCCAAGAAATCACCCTTGAAATAGCTCCGGCCGGACAAGCAGGTTATAGTTCCTTCTATTTTGGCAAAATCAGCAATTCGCCCTATTTCTTTACCCTCAATATGGATGCGGTCCGCATTTTAGGGGCCTCTGTCTTCGAACAAGATTAATAAATCAACGCTTGATTCTGCATGGCTTCAAAGAGTCCTTGCAAGCAATTCTATGGGGGAGCATTCATATTCATCAAGATAGCCATCTGGCTATCGAAAGGATCCGCTATCATCAATCAACTATCCCCGGACTACAAAATCACTTCAGGTATCGTGAAATTTCTTTGGAATGGCCTCTAATAATTAGGGGCATGAACTACGCGAGCTGTTTTACTTTCTATCAGGTCCAGGAAAGACTAAGCTTAAAGAAAGAGCCCTCTCCGCAACGTCTATTTGACGGGCATTGTACGCGTCTCAATTTTGTCTTATCCTCGTTTTTACGGGGCAGTACAGAAAGAATATCATTAGTGTCCGGTAAAACTATTGAGTAAGTCACCCCTTAAGGTCGTTCTACTAAGAGCGAGTTGAAGAGCTCAAGACACCAATTGTTGAGAGTTTTATTGTCGACCTTCTCTGCTTTGGTGTTGTAGCAGAGTTTCAAAAACGCGTGGAAGTTCTTTAGATCAGTTCTGTCGGTCAGGTTTGAGGCACATGCACGGCGAGAAATGTTTCACTTTTTTAAGGGAAGAAAAAACTAGGTAAAACTACTCCAGGAAACCGAGGTTGGATCTCCTGAAGTAACCTTTTTTGATAGGGTGAGCTCACTTTTTCACAAAGATTATCCGTAAGGTCCGTTTGATGGGCATTACGGACACCTCAATCTTGTTTCTAATGAGGATGAANNNATGAAGATTGGCGATAACTAAAGAAGGCATACGTTCCGTCCGACATGCCAAACTCGCTTCCGTGTTGTATTGACACGCCGGACGAAATAGGAAAATGAAATGGAAACGATAATTTATTTATTTTTATTATCAGTTTCCGTTTCCCCCGTATGTTTACGCAGCCTAATTTTTAGTTTTTCTCTCTCCTTTTTATTCCCAGATTTTTCCAACTTTTTGTAGGCTTCAGTAACATCGAAGTAGACAAAGGCTTTTCTGTCTCGATGATCCACTAATGTAAATGCAAGTCGAAATTGACCTTCACTCCTGTAAAAATACGCTATTCCCCGAACCGTATATTCTTCAAAATGTTTTCTGAGATAATCGTCGAGAATTGCGTCCAATTGCGCTAAAGATTTAAGTTTCTTAAAATCAAGGACAATCGGATCGCTAGAATTGCTATAACTAATGTTCTTTTCTTTCATCCATATCTCTCTTCGAATGAGTTTATCATTCGAATTTTCATTTCCAAAAGCGACAACGGGAACAACAAAACTGCTGCACGCCATGATAATCGAGATGATCAATATCTTTTTCATGTTCTTATACGCTGTTAATAATTATTTATTTAGAAGTTTTACAACCT
>CASFPZ010000024.1 GCA_949296365.1 uncultured Akkermansia sp.
ACACTGAGCCCGACCAACCGGGGCTCGAGTTGATTTAGTGAAGGCCCGTGTCATTTTCTTGAAAACTGCTGGAAGAAACACCCCCACTCACGTGGGGAATTTTGTTTTTTCCTTGTCGTCCTCTTGTCGCGAGATGCGGAGATTAACGTATACCGTCCGTCCTTTAGCCCTAACGTGACGACGTGTCCAGTGAGGCGGCATTCCAGTTTTTTCATTTTCTGGATCCCATTCCCTGTCTCCAAGAATCATGGTTTTTGCAATATAACTGCATCAAGCATGACGAGGAGGTGTTGCTATATACTGAAATGTTTGATGTAACGCGCAGCGCTACTTACCCTGCTGATTTGGAGAACTTTTTGTTTAGAAAGTAAACTTGTTAGCTGAGCGAACACCGGCTATCCAAAGAACTGGGCCCCTTTGTTTATCGTTATCGTCCATTGATAGTAGAACCAAAGATGATGAAAAGAGCTGACTTCCCAATGAGAAAATCAGCTCTAATTTTGGATCATTAAAAAGTTTTACCGAACACTAGTTCTCAGAAATATAAAAACAGGGACCTCTCCCCTTATCGTAGTTCCGATTGGATGGAAACAGTGTCGGCAAGGGGGTAGGGTAACATTGATGGAAAAGATTAACGTTGCTGTCGGATGATTTCAGTGCCGATTCCTTCGCTTGTGAAGATTTCCAGAAGGAGGGTATGGGGGAGTCTGCCATCGATGAAATGGACTTTACGGACTCCAGCGTTGAGAGCGTCTACGGCGGAATGAATTTTGGGGATCATGCCACCTTTGACGATACCTGCACTAATGAGATCCATGGCTTCATCTCGAGTGAGGGAGTTGATCAGTGAGGATGGATCAGAAGGATTACGCAAAACGCCTGGAACATCGGAAATATAAATGAGTTTAGCTGGACGCAATTCCCGGGCTAGGGCAGCTGCGGCCAAGTCTGCATTGACATTGAGGGTTTTTTGGGTACCTAATTCTCGAGCTAAAGGAGAAATGACAGGAGTGATTTCCATGTCGAGAGCTTCGCGGATGCGCGGTAACAGAGAACCGATGACTTGGCCGACTTCTCCGATATTGATCGGATTTCCTTCTTCATCTCGTTCGCGAATCCGTTCGCCAATAAAAATTTCTGTTCCCGGAATTCCAACAGCTTTGCCTCCGTATTGGCGCATAGTTTGGACGAGCCCAGGGTTGATGGTTAGGGAAAGCGTGCGTTCGACGATTTCGATAGCTTCAGGAGTAGTGACGCGGAGACCATTGACGAAGCGGGGTTGGAGGCCTGCTTTGTTCATGGCTTCGGAGATTGCTTTACCCCCTCCGTGAACGACAACAGGATTAATACCAAGAACTTCTAGTAGGACGATATCTTTGAGAAGTTTTTTGACAAGTTCTGGATTATCCATAGCACTGCCACCAAATTTGATCAGGAAGATCTTGTTGCGGTAGGCTTGCAGATAGGGCAAGGCATTGACGATGACAGAAGCCTTGTCGATAAGCGAATCAAGATTCGGATTCATGATGCATGTAGTCAGACAAAAAATACTAAATAAGACGCCTCGATCTGAAATATACGAGTGGTAGAATGATAGAGACCGCCATGGCAACTAACGCAAAATAATAACCGTACTGCGTTTGAACTTCGGGCATATTGGCAAAGTTCATACCGTAGACGCTAGCAATAAGAGTTGGCGGCATGAAAATGACCGACGCGACTGTGAAAATTTTGACGATTTCGTTTTGTTCAATGTTGATTAGCCCCAAGACAGCATCGAGCATGAAATTAACGTTATTGGACAGAAAGGCCGCATATTCTGAAAGAGAAGAAACATCTCGGCTAATAGGCCTGATTTTGACGTACAAATTGGAACCAGGTTCGTCAATGGCTTCTTGATTGCTGGCGTAAGTAAGCAAACGTAAGAGATTAACCAGACAATCGCGCTGACGAGTCAACAAATCGCCGACTCTCCCTAGATCTTGTAGAATAAGTTTTAGCGTGTTGGTGGAGGGCGTCTTTTTCCTCTTGCCTTCTTCAGGTTTTTCGCGGGAAAAAATGGCTTTGGAAAGTCGGTCGAGTTCAGAACCGAAGCGTTCGAGCACATCTGCTTGGCGGTCGACAATTGTTTCCAATAGTCCAATGAAGACTTGGTCGCGCGAAATTGATTTGCGACGCAGTAGTTGGTGGGAGAAGAGTCGGAAGGAATACGAATCTGAATGACGGATGGTGATAATCCGGTGGCCGACGAGAACAAAGGTGATTTCTGACAAACTGGGGGATTCGGTGTCAACCCGACTCAGGACAATAGCAGTCATGAAACGAGCACCGTCTTCCATGTACAATCGACTCGTCGCCTCAATTTCACGCATCTCATCATATGTAGGCATTTCAATTCCAAACAGACGCTCTGTATATCGGATCTCATCGTGGTCAGGCGTCAGTAAATCAACCCAAAAGACCGAGTCGAAAGAAAGGTTTTCAACATTGTCAATATGGGTTACGCGGTCGATTCCGCTTTCGGTCTGTCGGTAGATTCGAATCATAGGGACGACAGGGAAATAAAGGTTTACGAGAAAGCGAACGGGGAATGAAGCCGGCTGCTGCCGCATGTTAGGCTATTGACATGCAAAAGAAAAGAAAAAATGAAACCTTGGACGACTAGCTGAACATTTTTTCACAAAGTGGCTCATTAAGAACCTGGATAAGAGATTATATCAAAATACCCTTCTCAGCTACATAAGCTAGGAAGGGTATTTGTAAATATGAATAGAGAAAAAAGAAACCCACCAAAAGGGTAAAAAGAACTATTCAGCAGTTTCAGGAGCTACTTCAGTCTGCACAGGCACTTCAGGTTCACCACCCTCGATGGTAATGTTGACCTTCAGAGTAGCTGTAACTTGGGGATGCAACTTAACGCTGACCTCATGGGAACCGCCGTGCTTAATTGGTTTTTCGAGATCGATCATGCGACGTTCGATTTCGATACCTTTAGCAGCAAGTGCTTCATGGATGTTTTGATTGGTGATCGCCCCAAAAGTTTTGCCGCCCTGGCCTGATTCCAGCACGAGGTCGATGGCGACCGCTTCGATCTTGGAAGCGATTTCTTGAGCTTGAGCTAATTCGGCTGCTTCGCGTTCAGCGCGTTTAGCCTGCAAAGCCTTAATGAAACGCTTGTTAGAAGAGGTGGCTTCATAGGCGAGGCCCTTCGGGATGAGACAGTTGCGGCCATAGCCAGCCTTAACAGTCACGAGATCGGCTTCAGCGCCGAGCCCTTCGATCTTTGTTGCGAGAATAACTTCCATCGTTGCCATGGCTAGAAAAAGATAAAATAAGTGAGCGATTCATTTAGTGTCCAATCGGCACAATGTCAAGAGGAGAGTGTAAAAAATCCTCTATCTTGCCGATTTTTTGCCGAACGTGAGGTTATAGTAATGCTCTGCTACGGCGGAGATACTTTACTATAATAGACGAGGGATGACAAGAGTATGTCACATTGCTCTTGATTTTAGAGAGGAAAGTCTTTAGAGAGGTGAACCGGGTTCTACCCTGCCAACTGGGTGGGATGTGATGAATTCGGACGACATTTGTTACCACTATGGCTATACAACGCGCATTGATTTCCGTATCCGACAAAACTGGTCTGGATGTATTCGCCAAGGGGCTCCATGAATTGGGAGTTGAACTTATATCGACGGGTGGCACGTGCAAATTCCTTAGGGAGTTAGGGTTGCCTGTAATCGAAATTTCGGATTATACAGGGGCTCCGGAATTATTTGACGGTCGTGTGAAGACGCTACATCCGATGGTGCATGGTGGATTGTTGCAGTGCCGTGACAATGAGGAACACCAGAAACAGGCCCAGGAACATGGCATTAAACCCATTGATCTGGTTTGCGTTAATTTGTATCCTTTTGAACAGACTGTGGCTCGTCCGGAGGTGACTCTTAAGGAAGCTATAGAAAAGATCGACATTGGCGGGCCGTCGATGTTACGTTCTGCTGCGAAGAACTATGCTTTTGTGACTGTGGTGTCAGATCCGGTCGATTATGAGCGTGTGTTGGATGAGATGCGGACGCACAAAGGAGACACGACGTTGAAGACGCGTGAAAGTTTAGCAGTCAAAGTATTCTTGCGGACCTCTAGTTACGATAGCGCGATATCAAACTTTTTGGGGAACCAGAGTGCCGAGCGTACGGGCGGCAATTATTCTATCTGTTTGCCGCTTTGCCAGAAATTGCGCTACGGCGACAATCCGCACCAGGCAGCTAGCCTGTATGGCAATTTCAGCGATATTTTCCATCAACTGCAGGGCAAAGAGTTATCTTATACCAATGTGCTCGATATTGAAGGAGCCGCAACGTTGATTTCACAATTCACTCCGCCAACAGTGGCTATCCTCAAGCATACGAATCCATGCGGAGTTGGACAAGACGATGAAGACCTACGTGCTGCTTGGCAAAAAGCATTTGAAACGGATACCCAGGCGCCATTTGGCGGAGTAATCGTGATGAATCGTCCGATGACAGAAAGCCTTGCCCGCGTTATCAGTTCGATCTTTACCGATGTGATCATTGCTCCAGATTTTGAACCAGAAGCCCGCGCCCTACTTTTGAAGAAAAAGAATTGCCGAATCATTCGGATGGATACAAAGGCTTGGGAAAAAGCCTCTGCATTGCCAGTAGTTCGTTCGGCTCCAGGCGGATTGATGGTCATGGATCGCGATGTAACTCCATTAGGGTTAGACAACTTGGAGGGCAAAGTAGTGACGAAGCGCGTGCCTACAGAAGAAGAATTGATGGCCATGCGATTTACCTGGAAGGTGGTGAAGCAGGTTCATTCGAACGCGATTGTATTTGGTACAGCTGACCGCACGTTGGGGATTGGCGCTGGGCAGATGAGCCGAGTTGATTCTGTGCGCATTGCTGTGTGGAAAGCAGGTCAGGCAGGTTTAAGTTTGAAAGGCAGTGTGATTGCTTCTGACGCGATGTTCCCGTTTGCTGATGGTTTGCAAGCGGCGATTGATGCAGGTGCTACGGCTTGCATTCAGCCTGGTGGATCAATCCGCGACGAGGAAGTGATTAAGGCTGCTGACGAAGCAGGTATTGCTATGGTGTGTACAGGAACTCGCCACTTCCTGCACTAAGGTGCAATGCGTAATAGTATTATTTTGTGATCAATTAATTTATTACTCATAGAACGTCATGATTCTTCTTGGTGTCAATATCGATCACGTGGCTACATTGCGGCAGGCCCGTTATGCCACGATGCTGGATTCTTTCAATGTGGAACCCAGCGTGCTTGAGGCGGCTCGTGCTGCTTGGCGTGGCGGAGCTGATTCGATAACATTGCATGTGCGAGGCGATCGCCGCCATATGCAAGATGCCGATGCATTTCTCGTTCGCAAGGAAATTCCTCTCCCTTTGAATCTAGAGATGGGGAATACGACGGAGATGGTGGATTTGGCACTTCGGCTCAAGCCGGATTATGTTTGCATTGTTCCAGAAAATCGACAGGAAATTACGACTGAAGGTGGACTAGACGTTATGTTGCATGCAAACGAATTGTCTCTAAACATCCGCAAGATGAGCGAGGCTGGCATTAAAGTTAGCTTATTTATTGACCCTGAAGTTTGCCAGGTTGAAATGGCTGCCAAACTAGGAGCTCCCATGGTGGAGTTGCATACCGGGTGTTTTGCCAATAGCCAGGGAGAACTGCGTACCCAAGAAGTGACCAGGTTGCAAGCAGCGGCGGAAGCGGGCGCCAATGCGGGTCTTCACGTCAATGCGGGCCATGGAATCAATTATGCAAACTTAGAGGATTTGGCGGTGGTGCCTCATCTACATGAATTGAATATTGGTCACACAATTGTGTGTCGGTCTCTGTTTGTGGGCTTAGAGCAGGCTGTACGGGATATGAAAGCTGAATTAGCTCGACTATTCTAAAAATTTCCATGGAAGGAAACGTCGTTTCTGTAGGCATGGATCTTGTCGATTTGGATCGAGTCGACAAGATCCTTTCGCGTTATGGTTTGGGATTTGCTGAACGTATTTGTACTCCAGCCGAAATCATTTATTGTTTTTCACTTGTTAATCCGGTTCCTTCTCTGGCGGCTCGTTTTGCTGCTAAGGAAGCTGTATCTAAAGCGTTGGGTACGGGCATAGGTGTACATTGCTCGTGGCGCGATATTGAAATAACACGTTCTGGACATGGTGTGCCAGGGGTCCTTTTGCATGGCAAGGCAGAGATTGTTGCGTTGAAGTTGGGCATTAATTCCTGGAGAATCAGTTTGACTCATTCCAAGTATTCTGCAGCTGCACTTGTTCTTGCACTTAAATAGGAGGTTGAATGCCCTCAATACTCTTGTCTCAAAACCTGTGGAAGTCTCTTGCCACCTATTTCAACTCAACAAAAAAAGGAGACTCCTAAACAAAAACAAGGAGTCTCCTTTTTCACTATTTAACGTGGTCGGGAAGACAGGATTCGAACCTGCGACATCCTGCTCCCAAAGCAGGCGCTCCACCAGGCTGAGCTACTTCCCGAAAAAAATGGTGGCTCGGGACGGAATCGAACCGCCGACACAGAGATTTTCAGTCTCCTGCTCTACCGACTGAGCTACCGAGCCTTTCCTTTACGGAATCAGCGCGGGCGCATTATAATGAATTCCTTGGATGAAGGCAATACTAAAATGCAAAAAAAATCGCAGAATTTTACTTTTAGGAACCTGTTGTATTGTTTTTTTGTATATAATATATTGACAATTAAATGATTGTACAAATATGGAAAAAATCCTTTCTTTATTGGGCGAAGTTGGTAAAACACATGCATGTCTATTAGTAAACAAACGTTCAATATTTTATTGTTGACTGGGATGCTGTTGAATGGGAATGCATGGGCTCAGACGAGAGAAGAAGCAGCGTACAATAAAGTAGCAGATCAGTATGAGTTATATGGCTATGTACCTGAGGAAAACTATGCTGGAAGGGATGAGATGGAATATACTTATGAGCCTTTAAGTGGCGCGGGGAGTATTGATATGTCAGGTGATGGGTACAATGCCTATTTCCCGTCGAGCAGTTATTATGAATTATTGGGGCCCATGAAGGCGAAGAATGGGGCAGGGCATATTCATTTGACGAACTGGACGACGCATATCAAATTATTAAAAGGGCAGAGCGAGCGTTTTTTTTGGGGATTGGATACTGCTTTTCGTATGACGTGGGTACACGGGAAGGGAGAAGCGGACGTCGATGTGGATCGTTTGTACACAATATGGTTGACTGCAAGCGGAGGGTATCGATTAAGTCCATCTTCCTGGATATTGGCAGGATTCAATCCGCAGATTTCGACAGATTTTGACACATGGTGTAGTAGAGATATCTACTGGGGCGGTCACCTTTCTTATAAGAGGAAGGTTTCAGAAATGTTGACGTATTCTCTGGGGGTAGCGTTTAGTCCTCAATTAGGAGATTCTCCCATTATCCCATTTTTTTTAGTGGATTGGAAGATCAATCCTGAGTGGACGTTGAAATTTGAGGGGATTCGTTTATCAGTAATGAACAAGGTGAGCGATCGTTTTGCCTGGGGGCCGTTTTGTTCTCTCGTATCGGGGACATGGACGGTGAATCACAATCGACATCATGAACGCTTCGAATGGACATCTGGAGTGTTGGGTATAACTTCAGAAACGAAGCTAGGTAAGTGGGGATCGCTTTTACCTAAATTGGCGGTTGACGTCGGCATGTCTTTTTATAACGAAGCACGATTTAAGACTGTTAATGGTGATGATGATCTCTTTAAAAAGAGGATGGATCCCGGATTTTACATCAAGGCTGGACTTCAGTTCCATTATTGATCATCCTTAAGGCATTACTTATGATTAAGAATGCCTTAATGGATGTTGGTAATGTGTTGTTGAGACTGCGCTGTGCTCCCTGGACGAATCTGTATCCAGAGGGCCAAAAGCCGAGTCAGAGAGAAGTGAACCATTTCATGCAGCTGTATGCGTTGTATGAAGTTGGGGGAATCAGCTCGGAAGAATTTGTTAGCTGTGGAATGGAAATTACGGGATTTCGGGGGACGTATCACAAGTTTGCTTTTCTTTGGTGCGACATTTTTGAGCCAATTCTTCCCATGCAGCAATTTTGTGAATGGATGAAAATGAAAGGGATTAGATTGATTCTTTTTTCCAACACAAATGCGTTGCATGAGGAAGAAATCCGAAACAGTAATTTTTATCGATTGTTTGACGATGCGATTTATTCTTTTGTAGTAGGTGCTTCCAAACCGGGCGATGGAATGTACGAATACGCAATCTCCCAGCTCAAAATAAAACCGAACGAAACGCTGTACGTGGATGACCTCAAAGAAAATATTTTGACAGGTATGGCGTTCGGATTCCGAACTTTTCACTTTGCGCAGGAGCAAATCGATCGGCAGATCGAACAATTGAAAAATATTTTAACGAATTAATCATTGAATCGTAATGCGTTACGATAATGTAGCAAAAAATTTGTATCTTTGCGCTTGCAAGAGAGAGAAGGAACAGTCAGTTTTTTGCGGACTTAATTGCATTCTTATCATCAACTTTTATGTCTGACGCACTCTCTTTTTCCGCTCTCGGGATTTGTCCCGAAATTCTTGAGGCCATTGAAGTTTTGGGTTTTGACTCGCCGTCAACAATTCAGGAAAAGGCAATTCCAGCTGCTTTGAATGGATCAGACGTGATTGGCTTATCACACACAGGATCGGGGAAAACGCTCGCTTTTTCTATACCGGCGTTAGAATTGATTTCTCCGGACGAGTCGACTGTGCAGGTATTGTGTTTGTGCCCGACGCGAGAGCTAGCTGTTCAGATATGTCGAGAGGTGGATAAGTTGGCCTTGTTTATGGATGGGATATCGGCGGTCCCTGTGTATGGAGGAGCTCCATTTAAGTCTCAGTTAGAGGCATTGAAGCGAGGTGTACAGTTTGTTGTAGGAACGCCAGGACGCATCATCGATCACTTAGAATCTGGAGCCTTGAGTTTGAAGCATTTAAGGATGCTGATTTTGGATGAGGCTGACGAAATGTTGGACATGGGTTTCCTGGAAGACATTGAGCGCATCGCCGAAGCGATGCCTGAAAAAAAACAAACTCTGTTTTTTTCGGCAACGATGTCTCCTTCTATTAGGGCGTTAGTCTCTCGTTTTATGAGAGATCCCGTAGAAATTGTCATTAAGCGTCCGACATTAACTGTACCTACGATCGAGCAGGTTTATTATGAAGTTGTATTTTCGTCTCGTATTGAACTGTTGAGTCGTTTGTTGGATACAGGCAAGGTTAAAATGGGACTCGTTTTTGCCAATACGAAGCGAGTTGTCGACGATATTGTTGATGGTTTGATGTTCCGTGGATATGCAGTTGATCGGCTACATGGCGATATGCCGCAAGTGATGCGTGAACGCGTTATGGACTCGTTCAAGAAAGGTCGCTTAAATGTTCTAGTAGCAACAGACATTGCCGCACGAGGAATTGATATTGACGATATTGATGTCGTCGTCAATTTTGAGTTGCCTCGCGACCCAGAAGATTATGTTCACCGCATTGGTAGGACGGCTCGAGCTGGACGAGAAGGCAAAGCAATAACATTTGTCGGGCGACGCGATTTTGCGTTGATGGGACGTATTGAGCGTTTTATCGGGGTGAAGTTGAAGCGAGAGCCTGTGATGACAGCTGTTCAGGTAGAACAAATGAGGACAGAGGCGCTTGTCGACGAAGTCATTGAGTTGATAGAGCGTGGGGCGGTGTTGCCAGAAGAATTGAAAGAAGTAGAGGCGACCCCGGAAGAACTTGCTACCGCTTTGTTTGCTTTGTTAAAAGCCAAAACTCGCCGCGAGGTGCAGGATATCCCCGAAGATCGACAGCAAAAACGCCTTGATCGATTGGGAACTGAGGTAACACAAGAAGGCAGCGAAATCCCCCCAAAGGGCGACTCTTGGAAAGATCGTGGAGAGACGGTGACTCTATTCATGAATGCAGGGAAGATGTTGGGCATTCGTCCCAAGGACATTGCGGGTTTATTTTACAATACGGTCGAGATGGATCGAGGCGCTGTGGGAGATATTCGCATGTTTCCCAAATATTCGTTGATTGAGGTCGATGCTCAAGTAGCCCCTCATTTGATTGAAGCCCTCGGGCATGCTACTCTCTGTGGATATCGCGTTAATGTTCGAGAAGATAAGGGAATGGGCGAGGGGAATGGGTACTCTAGAACTCGGAAAAAACGTCCATCATTTTGGGAATCTGATTCTTATGAAGGGGAACGTCGACATTCGTTTCCACGTGGCGGACGAGCTAGCAAAGGGCATTCTCGGCGAGACAAAGGGGGCCGAGACGCAAAAGGCTGGAATTGAAAGTTTATTATGACCCAATTCTTCTCGGATCAGCGAAGGGTGTTTTTCACCATTGAGCTGTGGGGAGAATTGGTGTATGATGTGTCCCGGTTGTGATAACATTCGTCATTTTATACATTGTTGCCGCGTATTTGTTAGGAGCCATCCCCTTTGGTTATTTAGCTGGTCGACTTAATGGGATTGATTTGCGTGAACATGGATCACACAATATTGGCGCTACCAATGTTGTGCGTGTCTTAGGAAAAACTTGGGGAATTCCTGTTTTTATACTCGATTTCCTTAAAGGTTATCTTCCAGTTATTTTAAGCGACTCTATCATTGACATGTGGGCAACGTGTGGAACGGGAGAAATCGCGTGGCTGAAAGCTATTGTTTTGGTTTTGGTGAGTTTTGCAACTGTGCTTGGGCATACGTATACCTGTTTTTTAGGATTTAAGGGTGGGAAAGGCGTCGCGACAACTGCCGGAGTTTTGATGGCGTTGTCGTTTCCTATGTTTGCCATTGCTTTAGCAACTTGGGTTGTTGCATTGCTGCTATTCCGATATGTGTCGGTTGCGAGTATAACTTCGGCTATAGGGATGGTTGTTGGAGGAGGATATGCCTACGGTTTTTTCAAACCAGGTGGGTTGACATGGCGCCCGGAGGTGGTAATCATCGGGTTTTTAGTTGCTGTGGCAGCTCTAGTGATTGTTAGGCATCGCTCCAATATTGTCCGAATTATGAGTGGAACTGAACCCAAAGTTTTTTCGAGGAAATGAAAGATATCAAAAAATTAGCTATTATTGGAGCCGGTTCCTGGGGGACAGCCTTGGCTATGGCTGCGGCAGAATCATGTCAGCATGTTGTTTTGTGGACCTTAAGCGAGTCTCAGGCTAAAACGTTGGCAGTGACACGGCGTAACCCTTTGTTGGTGCCTTCAGCTCCCCTTCTGGCGGATAATATTGATCCGACGGCGGATTTTGACCGTGTTTTAGGGGCAGAGGTTGTCCTTGTTGTCGTGCCTTCAGTGGCTATGAGGTCTATAGCTGAAAAATTGAGTTTTAGTGGAATTGATAAGCGCACGATCATCATTTCCTGTTCGAAGGGGATCGAACAAGGAACCCATCTTCGTATGACACAGTTGTTAAGAGAACGTTTGCCGGAATTTTCCATTGGCGCCCTCTCTGGTCCTAATCATGCTGAAGATATTTGTTTGGGGCTTCCGTCTGCGACATTGGTTGGGTTTGAAAATCAGGATTGCGCCGATTACATCCAACATGCTTTTTCGACTCCTAAGTTGCGCATTTATACGTCTAATGATGTGACTGGCATGGAGTTGGGGGGTACTATCAAAAATGTTTTTGCTATCGGGGCGGGATTGTGTGCTGGCCTTAAATTAGGCGATAATGCATTGGCCGCTTTAGTGACTAGAGGGTTAGGTGAAATGACGCGGATTGGTACGTTGTACGGAGGATGTGCGGAAACTTTTATGGGACTATCTGGCATTGGCGACCTTGTAGTTACTTGTTACTCTCAGCACTCTAGGAACCAGCAGGTAGGTCAGAGCCTCGCGAAGGGTTATTCGTTACAACAAACCCTTGATTCGCTCCAAATGGTTGCTGAAGGTGTGCCCAATACCCGATCAATCTATGAAATGGCTCGCAAAGTTCATGCACGAACCCCCCTGATCGATGCTGTTTATGCTGTCCTTTACGAGGAAAAACCTCCGCTTGAGGCATTAAACGAGCTCATGAACCGCGATCCAAGACCAGAACATGATTAAATCTCGTATTTTTTTGATTGATTTCTCAGAAATTTTCTCCATATATAAAGAACACCATGAAACGCGCCATATATACTCTTCTGTTTGCGGCCGGGCTGCTCGGAACAGCCATGGCTGATATTCAGGCTCCTCCTGCTTCTGAATATACGCCTTCCCGCAAGTTGGGACGGGCACTTAATAATCTCCTCTATTCTGCTGAAGAAATTCCTGTTCAGATGGTTCGCTGGACTACAGAAAGCGGTGATTATGCTGGATTCTCCGTAGGTCTTGTCGATGGAACATCCCGTATGCTCCAGAGAATGGGGTACGGATTATATGAATTGGTAACTTTTTGGGCTCCTACTTACAAATGTACTTATAAGCCTCCTTATCAGGGATTTTGTGGTACTAGCGGCCTCCGTGAATATAATCCTGCCACCGGGATGTCTGAATTTCCGTCTGAATTGAGTTATCAGGCCTATTATCGTTATTCTCGCGTACAGATGGACTAATATTTGCCCATTTGAATGCTGTTTTTTTATTTTTCTACAAAAACCTGTATTCGTCCTAGCTAGGATTGAATGCAGGTTTTTGTATTTCAATGGAGAGATCTACATTGCGTGAGTTGATGTTTTTTTAGTTCCGGTAAAAACAGGAAAGATAGAATTGAGGTCTCCGTAATGCTCATAAAACAAACGTCACGGATGTTCTTCTGAAAAACTAAGCTTTCGATCGGAACGAGGTAGGTTCTGGAGGTTTCTTCCCGGCTTTTTTAGGCATTTTTACCTAGTTCTTTTTCTGCGTTTCGAAGAAGTGTAACAGCTCTCGTTGCACATGAACCTCAAATCTTGAGCACCGGAACCAATCTAAAAAAGTTTTAGTCGTTTCTAAAACTCTGCTACAGCACATATGTAGTAGATCGACAACAAGTCTCTCCCAAATTGATGTTCTAAAATCCTCAACAGACAGACTTTAAACAGAACTACATCAAGGGGAAGTTTGCTGGGAAAAGTTCTACTAGATACTAATGAGTATTGTTACTTTTTAGTAAATATGGTTTGTCTTCCTTGTAACTTCAACGATGGGGCAATAGTGCTTTGACGCAGTTTAGAGAGTTGCAAAATTATGCAATAATAACAATCCTAGGCGTTGGCTTTTTTCTGGATGAAATTGGGTTGCAACAAGCCGCCCACAACGGATAGCTGCGGCAAATGGAATTCCGTACGTTGTAGTAGCAGCAATGATCTCTAAATTTTGCGGACAAGGATAATAGGAATGAACGTAATAGAAGTAGGGATTTTCTCCCATGCCTCGCCAAATAGGATCGCGAGGATTAGTCAATTCAATATTATTCCATCCCATGTGAGGGATCTTCAAATTGATGGATTCGTCAAATCGTTTAACTTGGCCGCGAAAAATACCAAGCCCTCGAATGATGGGAGATTCTTCGCTGGATTCAAACAAAGCCTGATATCCAATGCAAATGCCTAGGAAAGGTTTGTCCGCAGTAATCCAGGAGACGATGGTTTCCTCTAATCCCTGTTCTCTGATTTTGTTCATACAGTCACCAAAAGCGCCAACGCCAGGGAAGACAAGGTGGGTGATGCCATTGAGGTCATCGGGGGCATGAATGAGAGAACTCTCGATACCTATGGCATGGAAACTATTGCGAACACTGCGCAGGTTACCAGCTCCATAATCAATGATGCCGAGTTTCATAATAAGAGGAAGTACATATGTTAGAGAATCCCTTTGGTGGAAGGAATCATATCCTTGTTTTTGGGATCAATAGCAACGGCTTCGCGAAGCGCACGAGCCAGAGACTTGAAAATAGATTCGGCAATATGGTGCCCATCTCGACCGTAGAATACCTCTACGTGCAAATTGCAACGAAGATTGTTGGCAAACGCTCGACAGAATTCTTCACACAAGGAAAGCGGAAAATTGGGGGCATCAGGTAGACCACCTGTCGGAATACGGAATGACAAATAGGGGCGATCGCTTAAGTCGATAACTGTACGGGTCAACGTTTCATCCATAGGAACATAGGCACAACCATAACGAACGATGCCCTTTTTGTTGCCAAGGGCTGTACGCACGCAATCTCCCAGAGTAATGGCTACGTCTTCTACGGTGTGGTGAGCGTCTACGCCAAGATCGCCATGGGCGTCAATTTTCAAATTGATGAGCGAATGGCGAGAAAACAGAGTCAACATGTGATCGAAAAAACCATGCCCTGTTGAAATGATCGAGTGGCCAGTACCATCAAGATTCAGTTCGAGATTGATATCGGTTTCTCCTGTCGTTCTGCGTCGTGAATCCTGTCTCATGTCCTTTTTCTATCTTGTTTATGCTGATTACAAAAGAATGAAAAAGGACATACCCCGGGTACTTGAGGTATGTCCCCTCCAAAGATAATTGGGTGTGAACAAGGGAATCCTTATTCTTTCTTATCGTCTTTTGAAGAAGGAGATAAACGATCCTTCAGATCATTGAGCTTGTTCTGTTGTTTACCCTTTTGTAACCTTTCTTGTCGTCTGGCTTCACGCTGTTTTAAACGCTCTATTGCTCGTTTTTCACGTTCTTTTTCACGTTCTTTTGCGCGTTCTTCACGTTCTTTTTGTTTACCTTCAACGATGGCATTGCTTAATTCTTCAAAATATGCTTTGTCCATGCGCACTGAACGAATGATGCTCAATTCATTGCTAGCTTCGTCGTATTTCTTTTCATCGATCAATGCCCAGGCTTTTTTGAAAGCTTCGGTAGCTTTACCTGCATCCTGAGCGATGGGATTAGAGAGAGTCTCGGCATCTGTCGTGGCTACTTGCAACAAATCTTCTAATGCTGGAACGTAGTCAATAGGTTCGAACCAACGAATTTGCTTTTCCCTCAATTTTTGAGTTGCCTCGCGGTATTGAGTTCGCAGTTGTTGTTCTTGAGCAGCTTCGTTACGGCGTTTTTTCTCATAAGCTTCCCGTTGCTCAGCATCTTTGATTTTTCTGGCTTGGCTGAGAGCAAGACGATTTTTTTCTTCTTTGTCTTTTTCTTTCTTTTTGGCAATTTCCAGTCGTTTAGTCAGATGTGCCTTAAGTTGTGTTGTCAATTTCTGAGCAAGCGGGTAAGCATTAGCATAGGCTTTTGATCCACTGTAATTCTTTTTAAGGGTATCAAAGGTCCTCATTGCCATGAATGGATCATTAGCTTTGACATAAGAGTTCATTTTGTTGAGCAAGTCGTCTGCTTCGATATCGTAACGGAAGCGGCGCATTTCTTCTTCCGTTGGTTTGTTAGCTTCAGCTTCAGCAGCTGCCTTGGCCGCAGCATCTTCTTGTTTCTTCAATTGATCTGCTACTTTTGCCTGTAATTTTTCTATGTCGGCTTTCTTGTTTGACTTGGGATACGTTTTGAGGAGTTTCTCGATTTTTTCTTTGCCTGTTTTGAGATCGTCAAGACTCATGTCAGCAAGAGCCTTTTCGTCGTATTTATTGGCAAGCTTATTGAATTCAACTTCATCTGGAGTGCTTTTGACGATTTTCAGGATTTGGTCTCGGTTGACAGTTTTTGAATCTTTGATCGATTTTGTGATGGGTACGATGAAGGTGACTTTTTGGTCCGTTTCGACTTCGATCGTGCAATTTTTATAGACGGTACCGTCGAGCATGTGGATTTCATCGGCCAAGACCAATGGAGCTACAGCAAGAAGAGTAGGCAAGATCAGATGTTTCATAAATAGCGAGAGGTGTTTGGATGATATGCGGTACTTTACCAAAAAAAAATCGTTGATGCCACAATAAAAAACCCGAAACTGCAAAAAGCAGATTCGGGTTGTGGAAACTGGGTGATAAAAAGGTCTTTATTCAGCAACCGATTCTTCTTCGGTAGCAGCAGGAGCTTCTTCTTCAGCAGAGGCTTCTTCAACAACGGCAATGGGGGTGTCCCCATGAATGGAAGTAGTCACTCCTGTCGGCAAAGTAATATCAGCAAGGCGGATAGAGCTACCTATCTGCAAATTGGTAACGTCGACTTCAATGGATTCAGGCAGATCTTTCACTTTGCATGTAATATGGAGTTCATGCAGAGTTTGATCAAAAATTCCTCCTTGCGTTGCTCCGATAGCTTCTCCAACAACAACGATTGGAACGATAGAGTGGATTTCTGATTCGTCGTTTACCAAGAGGAAATCAATGTGCTCGTTACAACCAGTGAGCGAATTATGCTGCACATCTTGCAAAAGAGCTAAGTTGGAGTTTCCGTCGATTTGAAGGTCAACAAGGAAGTGTTCCGTGGAAACATTTGCGAGCATTTTCGCGAATTCCCGTTCATTGACTTGGATATTGACATTGTCAACACCGGCACCATAGACGACAGCGGGGATCCATCCAGATTTGCGGAGTTGATTTAATTTGCCGGAACCGGTAACGGTGCGGGTTTCGGCTTTGAGAGTATGAGTCGTAGCCATAATTAGTTAGAATAAGATCGTACGTTGGTATTGGTTGGTTTTTGGAAGCAGTTTCGCATAGAAATCTGCCGAAAAACGACCCACACCCGCATTGCGGCCGGGCCGGGGAGCAGAACTCTGCAACAAACTTACTTAAAAGTCAAACAATGATGATACAGATTCTCCGTCATGAATTCGTTTCACTGCTTGAGCAAGCAAATTGCCAACGCTGACTGTATCGACTTTTTCCCCTTGAGCTTGAGGGACAGTGTCAGTGGTCAAGAGTCGTTCAATTTCTGAATTGGCGAGACGTTCTCGAGCAAGATCGCTTAAAACACCGTGGGTAACACAGGCAAAGACACGCAGTGCTCCGCTTTCTTTGAGGATTTTGGTTGCAGCACAGAGAGTCCCAGCCGTTTCTGTCATATCGTCGACAAGGAGAACATTGTGACCGGCGACATCGCCGATGACATTCATGGCCTCCACTTGAGTGGCATTGACACGGTTTTTGGCTACGATTGCCAACGGAGCATCGAGAGCAATGGCATAATTACGGGCTGTTTTGACACCACCTACATCAGGTGAAACAACGACGAGATTCTTAAGGTCTTGGACATAGTGTTCGCGGAGATGTCTGATCAACACGGGCTTGGCATACATGTGATCGACCGGGATGTCGAAGAAACCCTGGATTTGTGCAGCGTGAAGATCCATTGTCAAGACGCGATCGACGCCAGCAGCTGTTAGCAAGTTGGCAACTAGTTTAGCAGTGATAGGAACTCGGGATTGGTCTTTGCGGTCCTGACGGGCATAACCGAAGAATGGAATGACTGCTGTGATTCGCCCGGCGCTAGCGCGTCGCGCTGCATCGACCATAACGCAGAGCTCCATAAAATTGTGGTTGGTATGGGGCGGGCAGGTCGGTTGAACAAGGAAAACATCTTTGCCTCGGATATTTTCATTGATTTTGACCCAGCTTTCTCCATCGGGGAATGTATTAACGGTAACGTCGGTCAATGTTGTGCCAGCGTGTTGAGCAATACATTCAGCAAGTTTCCTGTGTGCAGTGCCGCTAATGATTTTCATGAGTGTGAGAAAAGGCGGGCACATTCTTGCATAGTTTTTTTTGTTCGCAATCCTTAATTGCAAAACCAGGAGAATTCGTGTAAGGAGAAAGTCGGGACTATGATAGAACAAAAAACTCGTGCTGAATCCGTCCGCTCTCATTTGTTCGTTGCGATTCTTGTGACGATTTTTCTGTTCCCGACAGGGATTGTCGCCGTGAGAGCGGCGCGTAAGTGCCTTGACGCACAAGGAGTTGGAGATTGGGAAAGCGCCTGTAAATATTCTCGCGAGGCCAGGACGTGGGTTATTATTTCGACTATTTTAGGTGGAGTTGTAATATTGTTTTTGGTCTGGCTTGTATACCTTTATTGGCCACAGTTGGTACTGTTGTGGCGGAATTGGCGCCTCATCATGTCGGAAGATTTGTTAAATTATCCTGGGTATTGAGTATCTGGAGGTGAGAAACGATAGACTCCCATGCCGTAGGTTGCCCGGCGGGTGCCGTAAACAGCATATCCCAGACTGCTCGATGTGAGTAGGCGTTGGGATGTTCAGCAGTACCATGCAGGCCATTGAAAGCTAGATTCAGATCTGCTTGCCCTTGCATTCCCCAACGCCCTCCAATTCTTGGCACTATATCCAAAAGCCCTCCTCCGCAGGATAGATAGGTATTTACCCACCAATCAATCCTTGGAGCCCGATTGGTTTTTTGTCTCCTGCTAACAGCATCTAAGGTAACCAATATGGTAGAAGCAGGACGACTTTGGCCGAGTTTGCGTAGCACTTCCATAGCTGTACTGCCGCCATAACTATGGCCAATGAGCAATAGGTGCGTGCGGGGAAATTGTTGAATCCATGCGTTAAGGTCGTTGACGATTCGTACATTCTGATCGTTCAAGAGCCCTCCTCCGTCGCCATCCCAATGATAATACGCTTTGGCCCATGGTGTTTCAGGATCAAAATATTGGAAATGTTCCCAAATTTTAGACATGAGTCCCAGCCATTTATCACAGAAGCCGCCAATAAATACGATCGTGTATACAGGCAAGGTGGCTTGAGTTGCATGTGAAAGCGGGTGTTGAGGGTATACCGAGAACATGAGACTGAGTCTTTAACAAAAGAATTTGAGCATTTCAGTAAAAAAAATCACAACGAGCTTGACCCTCGACGTATCATGTTCATCGTATTTGTATGCAATGCGTCGTACATCAATGGGCTTTCCCAGGATCTTTTGAACATTTATTGGCTATGCCGCGTCAGAAAATTGTCAACGATTGGTATGGTTATGACGTTGATCCTCCGGCAGAATATTGTTTTGTTGTTGATGGAGCTTATCTATGGTATTTAGCAGCGCGGCGGACCGGATACATGGTACATCCCGGAGCGTCGCCTGGAGCATATTGTGCAAATTTGTGGAAATATGATGCGGCCGAGTGGTTTATGCGGGCAGGGGATGGATTGCATTACCTCGAATTCAATTTAGCCCCTAATGGAGCTTGGTGGTCGTGCGTGTTTTCCGAGGTTCGCGTACCGGCTGAGGATAATGTTCCGTTGGCGGGGGTGAAAGTTTGTAGTAGACGAGAAGGCAATTCATGGATTGCAATGGCCAAAATTCCTCTTGCGTCGCTGCCTGGCATAGAGATTCAAGGGGCTGGCCTTGCAGCAGCGTTCATCCTCAATAGTCCGGATCAGATTTTTTTAAGCACAATGGACGAATTATCGGGAGAGCCAGATTTTCATCGTCCTTCTTGTTTCCCCATAGCCTTATTAAAATGATGAACGAGGTTATTAATACGAATTGGCTGAACGATTTGCGTTCAGCTGTGAGTTTAGAACGCCTTCTCCTTGATGAGGAATCGCGGAAAGCTCGAGCCGGGGATCGTTGGTATGCTACCCACGTACCGGATGTGGTTGTCGTGCCAGTGTCTACGGAAGAGGTGGCAACTGTGATGAAAGTTGCAGCCGTTCATCGGATCCCGGTGACAGCGCGTGGAGGCGGAGTCGGATATGTTGGTGGATGTGTGCCGGAGTCTGGTGGTATTTTGTTATCTTTTGAGCGCATGAACCAGATCCTTGAGCTCAATCCGAGTGATGGAGTTGCTGTGGTGCAACCTGGAGTCATAACAGCTGATTTACAAGATCAGGCAGAAAAGGTAGGGTGGTTTTATCCACCGGATCCAGCTTCGCGGCGCGAGTGTTCGATTGGCGGCAATATTGCAACAAATGCAGGAGGACCTCGGTGTTTAAAATATGGAGTGACTCGGTCGTACGTCCTAGGGTTGGAAGTTGTTTTGACCGATGGCTCTGTTATTCGTTGCGGCGGTAGGACTCATAAGAACAAAACTGGGTTCGACTTAGTTTCTCTTTTCTCAGCGTCTGAGGGAATGTTGGGAATTATTACAGAAGCGACTTTGCGGTTGATTCCTAGACCTCAAGCACGCATGGCTCTAGCGGTGAGTTTCGAATCGTTCCCTTCAGCAGCCCGCGCTGTACAGGAGATTCTGAATGCCGGACATTTGCCGTCTGCTTTGGAAATTACCGACTCATGGACACTTGCCGCAGCTATTCGTTATTTAGGCGCGGGTACGCTACCGGTGGAGGCTAAAGGACACCTTATTGTAGAAATTGACGGTCGGCTAACCGGTCTAGCAGAAGAATTGGAAGAATTGGAAAAATTGGTTCAATTGTGTGGGGCAATTAGGGTTGACCGAGCTCAAACGGAACGGGAGGTCGAGGCAATCTGGGCCCTTAGACGCGAATTTTCTTATAGTCTGAAGGCAACAGGGATGACTAAACTCAACGAGGATATCGTCATTCCTCGGTCGCGATTAGTGGAGTTGGTGGAGTTTTGTCATTCTCTTCAACAGGAATTGGGATTTCCCGTTGCATGTTTTGGACATGCAGGTGATGGCAATATTCATACGAACATCATGGTTGAGGCGAATGCTGATACATCCCGGAAGTTGGCGGCTGCGCGGTGTGTTGATCAATTGTTTTGTTGGGTAATTGAACATGGGGGGGCTATCACAGGAGAACATGGTATTGGGCTGGCCAAAGCTAAGTGGTTCCCGCAGGCAGTAGGACCAGAAATTTTAACCTTACACCAGAAACTCAAAAGTTGTTTGGATCCCTATCATATCTTGAATCCCGGCAAGATGGGTATGCCATGAAAGAAATTGTGCTTTAATCTTGTCTCGGCTTCCTCCATTATTGACCAGCATTTGTGTCTTTCCGTGAAGTTTTTCCTTACTATCCTCAATTCGATCCTCGACCATTGTTTGACCTGGTTTTTGCCGAAGTGGCGGCGAAAAGCCCTACTGGTTCGCGTGGGCGCCCAAAAATACGTTAATTACAAGCGAGACTTGTTGACGCCTGAAAAAGTTGCAGAGCTAGAAGCTGGTATTGCGACGTTGCGCGATGCGCTACTGCACTGGAACCGCGAACAAGTCGTTTCTGCATCTAATAAATTAGAGATGGCTGTTGATTCCCTGCCGGATTCATCCGTATCTGCTTTGGCTGAAAATGTTGAAGTACTTTTTGTCATCTTAGTGATTTTTTTAGGGATCAAAGAGTACATTGTTCAACCATTCCGCATTCCAACTGGGTCCATGTATCCGTCGCTTAACGGAATCCGCGTGATTCCCTGCGAAGAGAAACCGGGATTTTTGACTCGAGTAGCAGATTGGATGATTACAGGGTCTTCTTATGTAGAAGAAAAAGCAGACTCACATCAGACGATTATTGACTATCGGCAGTCGACGAGTTGGCTGATCTTGACTCGTACGACAGTGGTGTTCAACAATGGGGCTACCATTGAAGTCCCTTCCGCGGAAAACGAAGTCCGGGGGTATTTCAGAAAAACGAAGGGTACTGAATTTGCTTCGTTTTCTCCAGGAGATATTATCATGAAGGCGAGAGTTGATACCGGTGATTTGATTCTCGTGAATAAAATGGCTTATCATTTCAGACAGCCGGAATTGGGTGAGGTGTTTGTCTTTAACACAAAGGGAATCAATCCCTTAAAACGTTATACGGGCGATCAGGCTGGCGCGACACACTATGTTAAGCGGCTTTGTGGATTACCCGGGCAAACTCTGACAATTAAACGGCCTTATTTGTTGATTGATGGTCAACCTGCCCAACCATGGACGATTCAACGTGTTGCTGCTCGCCAGTTCCCCTATAATGAAGTTGGCTATCATCCCGTTAGCCCAGCGATCGATCCTCGGACCAATACAGAGATTCCTTGTTATTTGGCTGAGGGACAGTCGTTGCGCCTTGTCAAGAACACGCGTTATTCTTATTTGAATCAATATGCAGCGTTGGGCGACAATACAGTGAGTTCTCTCGATTCGCGTTATTGGGGGCCTGTCTCCCAATATAATATTGTCGGTCCAGCTTGTTTTGTTTTATGGCCGTTTACTGTACACTGGGGAATGATACCCTGATCTCGAATCATGTCGTCTCAATCCGAAGAAATTACGCGCAAGGCTAAATCCAACCTGGCGTTTACTCTCATCGATCTTCCCGAAACGGAACGTCGCCATATGGCAGAATTTTATGCTTTCTGTCGGACTGTTGACGATATCGTCGATGAACCAGGCATGACTTCTGAACAGCGGCATGCTGCCCTAGATCGGTGGAAATTACTAGTGCAAGGCCAGGTGGAGGTTGCCAATGAATTAGAAGGCGATGTTGTACGGTTGGTTCGCGAGTTAGAGCTTGATCCGGGTCCAATGATTGAATTGATTGAGGGGTGCCGTTGTGATATTCTCCCTAAGCAGCCCCAAAATAGGCAAGAACTCCTTGAATACACATATCGCGTTGCCTCGTGCGTTGGATTGACGAGTACTAAAATTTTGGGCGCTTCTGAAGCTGCGTTCCCCTATGCAGTGGCATTGGGTCATGCCCTTCAACTCGTCAATATTATCCGCGATATAGCAGAGGATTATAAAAAACATGGCCGTGTCTATTTGCCGACGGAAGACATGGTGGCATTTTCGTACACCATGGAGGATTTAGCTCAGGGGATACATTCCCCCCAACTCCAGAGCTTGCTTGAGTATGAGGCCGCACTGGCAACGAAGTTTTTTAGGGAAGCAGAAGGATTATATGCCCAATTGTCAGCTAAAGATCGCAATGCTCTCATACCAACCTTGGCGATGGCTATGATATACGGGAAGATCCTGGAAAAAATGAAAGCGGATGGTTTTCACGTCTTTGCCAAGCGTTATCGAGTGAATATGTTCCAAAAACTCTGGTATTTATTTCGCGCACGGCTTGGTATTTCGTGACCAGTAGAAGAACTGGCTGTTCTAGAAATACAATCATGCCGCAATGAGTGTAAGAGCAGACTTGCCAGCCAGTAAAAATAGGTGTAATTTACTTTTACCATGAAATCGACTGTGACTGGTACTACTCACGAAGTTGCCAAAAAGTGGGTTGATGAATTCGCCCAACTTTGTACGCCCGATTCCATCTACTGGTGTGATGGTTCCCAAGAGGAAAATGACGCCTTGTGTGAAATGATGGTTGAAACTGGTGTATTTACCAAATTGAATCAGGAAAAGCGCCCTGGATGCTACCTGGCTCGTTCGACCCCTTCTGACGTTGCTCGTGTTGAAGATCGCACGTTCATTTGTTCTGAAAAGGAAGAAGACGCTGGTCCGACCAACCATTGGGCAGATCCTGCTAAGATGAAGGAAACTCTTCGCGGTTTGTTCAAAGGTTGTATGAAAGGCCGCACCATGTATGTTATCCCCTTCTGCATGGGACCACTCGATTCGCCTCTTGCAAAGATCGGTCTTGAAATTACCGATAGCCCATACGTTGTAGTTAATATGCGCATTATGACCAAGATGGGCGCTGAGGTTCTTCATCGTCTTGAAGAAGAAACTCAGGGAGGTGGTAATCCCAAACGCGACGGCTATGGCACATTTGTTCCCTGCCTCCATTCTGTGGGAGCTCCTCTTGAACCGGGGCAAAAGGATACGACTTGGCCATGCAACGAAGAAAAATACATTTGCCATTTCCCTGAAACTCAAGAGATCTGGTCTTTTGGCTCCGGATACGGTGGCAATGCTTTGTTAGGGAAGAAGTGTCTGGCTCTTCGTATCGCTTCTTCGATTGCTCGTAAAAATAACTGGATGGCCGAACACATGCTCTTGCTTGGAGTTGAAAATCCTTCCGGTGAAAAAGTTTACATCGGTGGCGCATTCCCGTCCGCTTGTGGCAAAACGAATCTTGCGATGCTTGTTCCGCCTGCTTGCTACAAAGAAAAAGGTTGGAAGACATCGATCATCGGCGACGATATCGCCTGGATCTGGCCTCATGAAGATGGAACTTTCCATGCTATCAACCCGGAAAACGGTTACTTCGGTGTGGCTCCGGGCACGTCTTACAAGACCAATCCGATCGCCATGGAAACCATTAAGAAGAATGTGATTTTTACCAATGTTGGTTTGACTGACGATGGTGATGTGTGGTGGGAAGGTATGGATGGGGAACCGCCTGCCCATGCTATTGACTGGCAGGGCAATGATTGGACGCCGGATTGCGGACGTAAGTGCGCTCACCCGAATTCCCGTTTCACAGCTCCTGCATATCAGTGCCCAACGATTGATCCTGAATGGCAGAATCCGGAGGGTGTTTCCCTGTCTGCTATCCTCTTTGGTGGACGTCGTGCTACAACTATGCCGTTGGTCTTCCAGAGCCGCAGTTGGGAACACGGTGTTTATGTGGGTGCAACCATGGGCTCCGAAATGACTGCTGCTGCATTCGGTAAGATTGGCCAGGTCCGTCGTGACCCAATGGCTATGCTTCCGTTCATTGGTTACCATGTTGGCGACTACTGGCAGCACTGGTTGGATATGGGTAAGACCGTGGCTCACCTTCCGTTGATTTTCAATGTCAACTGGTTCCGTAAAGATCAGGATGGTAACTTCATTTGGCCGGGCTTTGGCGACAACATGCGAGTACTTGACTGGATCCTTCGTCGTGCTAAAGGCCAGGCTCAAGGTCAGGAAACCATTCTCGGCACCTCACCGACCTACAACGAACTTGACAAAACTGACCTTGATTACTCTGAAGAACAGTTCAACAGCAACATGCAGCTTAACAGCAGCGAATGGCAAGCTGAACTGGAAAGTCAAACAGAACTCTTCGATAAGGTTGGCTCCAAGCTTCCTAAGGAACTTGAAGCTATGCGTCAGGACTTCATCAAGAAATTCGCCTGATTCAAAGTTGAGTTTCTAATGCCTCATTTTCAAAGGCTGATCCACTATAGCTGTGGGTCAGCCTTTTGATTGAAAGGGAGATGAGAATTTCGATTTTTTGCGATTATTAATATTATCTTATTTAATTATTGAACGCTTAAGGGAGAATGGTAGTCTAACCTCTGTCTTCGTAAGACGCCAAGAGCTCGCGACTAGTCGTCGAGGTTTAAACATCAAAGAGAGCAACGTAATATGTACTTGTACTGGATTATTTTCATTGGCTCTATGTTAGCCAGTTGTTTTGTTTCGTGGATGATGAAGCGTAAGATGCAACATCATTCGGGATTACCGATTGCTTTGACGGGGAAGCAAATTGCTGAACAGATGTTGAGAGAGAACAATATTCGCGATGTTTCCGTGACGTGCGTCGATGGTTTTTTAACTGACCATTACAACCCAGTTAATAAAACAGTCAATTTGAGCCCAGAGGTGTACAACGGAGCGAATGTCGCGGCTGCGGCTGTTGCGGCTCATGAATGCGGCCATGCGGTGCAGCATGCACGAGCTTACCATTGGTTGTCTTTGCGGACGGCTATGGTGCCAACTGTAACTATTGCGTCAAGTTTAGGAACATGGGTGATTTTGGGTGGATTGGTTTTATTGGCTGCAAGCGGTAATCCATGGATCTTAATCATTGGTATCGTATGCTTTGCTTTGACGACGTTGTTTGCGTTTGTGACACTTCCTGTCGAATTTAACGCATCGCATCGCGCATTAGAGTGGATACGTTCTTCAGGATACGTTAGTTCAAGAGATCAGGAATGTGCCAAAAGCGCCTTATTTTGGGCTGCAATGACTTATGTTGTCAGTGCTCTCGCGTCATTGGCTTCTCTGTTGTATTACGTCATGATATTAATGGGGGCTCGTCGTGATGATTAAAATGTGCGAGACAATATAAAATATTGATTTAGAGTGTATTAAATTGGGGCTACAATATGTGTTTTTCTGTATTCATAATGTAGGGCTTATGTATGGGAAAGGTTGTTAATGTCTCGGCACAAATGGCAAAACAGCAAAACCCAAGAAAATTCGCTCAGGAGAGAAATGTATTGGTTGGCTCATTTTTCTCCTGACTTGTTTTAGCTCGAAAACATTTTGAAGTAAAATAAGCCTTACAAAGTTCTCCGGAGGTGGCAATGAAACGAAGGTTAGAACAGGCGAGACTGTGATTGAGGAAGTCATGCCTAAAAAAAATTTGGTGAGTCATTGATTTCCCCCGATAGATGTATATGATGACGGTGTACGGGATTGAGAACGATGGACATCAAAGAACTTGCGCTTCGAGCTTATAGGGCAATGGTGGTGGCCCGGGCGTTTGATACTAAAATATCTAGTTTGTATAAGGCAGGGAAAATAACTGGAGGTGTCTTTCTAGGGCGCGGCCACGAGGCGATTGCTGCGTCTGGCGGAGTGATGGTTCAGATGGGTAAGGATATTTTTTCACCATTTATTCGGGAGCAGGCAGGGCGTTTAGCGTATGGCGAACCTTTAATTGAAGCGGCTCGGTCTTACTTCGGTTCTGCTTTAGGTTATACTCGAGGACGCGATGGAGATGTTCATCGGGGAAAACCAGACGTTGGGTATGTCATTCCTATATCTCATTTAGGGGCAACGGTAGCTGTTGTTTTGGGCGAATTGTTTGCTCACAAATTGGACAATACGATGGATGGCCGAATTGGTATGGCATTTTGTGGTGATGGTACGACATCGACTGGTGCGTTTAATGAAGCTTGTAATTTGGCAGCAGTAGAAAAACTCCCGTTGGTGTTAGTTGTGTCCAATAATAAATTTGCTTATTCTACGCCTAATGTTCACGAATTTGGTTGTCGGAGTTTGATTGATCGCGGCAAGGGGTTTGGTATGGAGGTTTATGAAGTCGATGGAACGGATTTGTTAGCAACGTTAAAAGTATTTAGCGAAGCTGTTGGCAAAGCTCGGGCGGGGAAAGGCCCTCAGTGGATTTTAGCGAACACATTGAGAATGTGCGGACATGGAGAACACGATGATGCTTCGTACATTCCTCAAGAATTGAAAGCAGCTTATGCAGAACGCGATCCTTTGGATGTGGCCGAACGCCAAGTTATGGAACAATGTTGGTTGACTCAGGAAGAAATTGTTGCATTAAAACACGAAGCTGCTTCCGAGGTTCAAGCAGCTGTGGCACAAGCTCAGCGAGAACCCGAGCCTGATCCTTTTGTAGAAGATTGGTCGGCAACAGTTTGGAGGCAAACAACTTATTGAACACGCATCAAGAATTAAAAACATGAGTGTGACGTATATAGATGCCATCAGAGAGGCTCAAGAGGATTTGTTGCGGGAAGAACCTGATGTGTTCATATATGGGCAAGATATAGGCGTGTTTGGCGGAGCCTTTAAAGCAACCAAGCATTTGAAAGAACTCTTCCCAAGGAGAGTGATTGATTCTCCTATTAGTGAGGATGCCATGGCGGGCTTGGCAATTGGTGCTGCTATTGCCGGGAAAAAACCAATATTGGAGATTCAATTCGCTGATTTTAGCACAATTGCATTGAACCAGATAGCCAATATGGGGGCTTCTCATTTTTATAGAACAGGAGTTCCTGTCAATTTAACAGTACGTTTGCCCAGTGGAGGTACACCAGGGGGAGGGCCATTCCACAGTCAGTGTGTCGAAGCGCTTTTTGCCCATTTCCCAGGTTTGCATGTGATGACTCCAGCTACGGTTGCTGATGCTTATTGGATGTTGCGCCAGGCTGTTGAGATCCCTGATCCTGTGATATTCATGGAACACAAGTTTTTATACAGGTGGCTGAAGGCAGAGTCGTATCGGGATGAAACAGTTTTGCCTTTTGGTCGTGCCCGTATTGCTCGCCCTGGCAAGCATGCAACGGTAGTAGCCTATAGTGCTATGGTTCACGAAGCCACTCGGGCTGCCGACTTGTTAGCTACTGAGAGCGGCTATGAGGTAGAAGTGGTCGATTTGCGATCCATCAAACCTCTGGACGTTGATACAATCATAGCCTCTGTAGCCCGGACTGGGCGAGTTTTGGCTGTGGGAGAAGATTTTCCGTGGGGGGGGGTGACGGCTGAGGTGGTTTCCTGTATTGTGGCAGAAGGATTCCATTTGTTGGATGCTCCTCCGATGCGCCTGAATGCACGCGATTGTCCAATACCCAAACACCCCAATCTCTGGAAAGTACATCGACCTACTCTAGAATCTATTGTATCGTCTCTCCGCCATCTACTTGCCATTTAACCATCTAATTGTTTGAAGCCATGCCGAAAGTTCCCATTCTCATGCCTCAGCTGGGCGAATCGATAGCTGAAGCGACTGTTTTGCGCCAGCTTGTTCCCTTGGGGCAGCCAGTAGAAGCCGATCAGGAGATTTTTGAGGTAGAAACCAACAAAGCCACCATGGGGGTGACGACGATGTGCAGCGGGACCCTGACGGACGTTTTGATCCACGAGGGCGATTCTGTGGTCGTAGGATCGTGTATGGCCATGATCGAGGCGACGGAAAAGGAAATCGAGCGTTCGGGGGCTCGTCCGATTAGCGATGATGTTCCGCCGACCCTTCCCGGTAGCCCGGAATCTGTCCCTAATTTATCATCTGTATCTTCGAGTGATGGCGACCAATCAGGTGTCCATTTCCAGGTCAGTGGTGAGTATCGCGAACAGAATGTGTCTCCTGTTGTACAACCTAGCGTGCGCGGCCTTCCTGTGCCTGTTGGCATGAAAGGGGCCCATTATTTGTCTCCGCGCATGCGTGCTCGAATGGATGAACTGGGAATGCGAGCATCTGACATTGCTTTTATCACGGGGTCTGGTGCAGGCGGACGAGTGACTATTGACGATTTGGAAGAATTCCTTAACTATGTGAAGGAATGGCCGACAAAGAAGGCGTCAATGATGCGGATGGCTGTAGCCGATTCGATGCGTCGCAGTTGGACTCGTCCGTTAGCTTCTGCTGGCAGGCCGGTCTATATGGATCCAGTTTTGAAGCACCGCCGTAACCATCCGAAGAAACCTGGAGTAACATTGTATTTTGTACGAGCCTTGGCTTTGGCTTTAGCGGAGTATCCGGAATGTGCTGGTTATTTGGTTGGAGAGAAGATTCTCATGCCTCGGGCGATTGATATTGGTGTTGCCGTACAGGTGGCTGACGGTGTGATGGTGCCCGTCCTCCGGCAAGCTAATGAGTTCACCTTGAATGAACTACTGGATGAATACAATCGTTTGGTAGCATTGGCTCGAAGTCGACGCTTGCCGCAAAGCGATCAAAAAGGTGGCATTGCCACGGTGAGTAATTTTGGGGGGTTCGGATTGACGACCGCTGCACCCATGCCGATGCCTAGTGAGTCTGTGATTTTAGGTGTAGGGGCCGTGACGAAAGAACCGGTTTGGAGCGACGAGGTGGAAGCGTTTATTCCTGTGTCGATGGCGAATATTGTTGGTTCGTTTGATCACCGGGTTATTGACGGCGGCGATGCTGGCAAATTACTGCGCCGTGTTGCTGAATTGTTGCAGAGACCTGAATATTTGTAGAATATTGGAACTAGTTAGATAAATGAGTGAAGCTGCCATATTGGGACTTGTAGCTGGTAATGGAGAATACCCTAGATTGGTCATTGAAGGAGCCCGCAAGCAAGTACCTGGCATTAAAATAGTCGTCGTCGCATTTCGCGGAGAGACGCGACAAGATCTCGTTCCGTTAGCAGATGTTTGTGAATGGTTCCGGGTAGGGCAAGTCTCGGGCCCATTTCAATTTTTCAGCAAACATGGAGTACGGCAGGTCATTATGGCTGGTCAACTTGCACCGAGCAATTTATTCAATTTACGTCCGGATTTGCGGGCATTGATGATTTTAGCTCGGTTGCCGAGGCGGAATGCGGAAACAATTTTTGGCGCTGTAGCTGATGAAGCTTCCAAATTTGGCATTGAGGTTCTTCCGGCGACGACATACATGGAAGATCATATTCCTAGAGTGGGGCATATTGCCGGTCCAGTGCCGAACGACCGTCAGATGCTGGATGCGAAGTATGGTATGCGCATTGCCAAAGAAGTGAGTCGGCTTGATATTGGCCAGTCTGTTCTTGTACGGCATGGTACAGTGTTGGCGGTAGAAGGATTCGAGGGAACAAATGAATGCATCAAACGAGGTGGCGCCCTGGGCAATGGTAGGAATGTAACGTTGGCTAAAGTAGCAAAGGCGAATCATGACATGCGATTCGATGTCCCGGTTGTAGGAAATTTGACGTTGGAAACTTGCCGTGACGCTGGGGTATCTCAGATTGTTATGGAGGCTGGGAAAACTCTTTTGCTTCAGCGCGAGTCTGTGTTTGAGATATGCCGTAAGAACAAGATTTCCCTCCATGCTCTTTAATAAACAGCTATAAAACAATAGTCGGATATGGAAAGGAGAGAAATAAGATTGGTTTCTTGGAATGTCAATGGCCTGCGTGCTGCGCTTGGAAAAGGTTTGGCAGAATCGATGGAGGAGTTGAAAGCAGATGTTATCTGTTTCCAAGAAATTAAAGCGAAACAAGAACAAGTTTCAGATTTGTGGCTTGCAACATGGCCATACCAGTTGTGGAATCCGGCAACGCGTCCAGGGTATTCAGGAACATTGATCCTAAGTAAAATGCAGCCGTGTCAAACGATCTTAGGAATCGGTATTGAAGAACACGATCAGGAAGGACGTGTCTGTACGATGGAATTTGAACCGTTCTATCTCGTCAACTGCTATACGCCTAATTCCCAGAATGAATTGGCTCGTTTGCCGTATCGTCAGGTGTGGGATACGGCTTTCCGCGAGTATGTTGCAAGCTTGGCGAAGCATAAACCAGTCGTGTTCTGTGGAGATTTGAATGTGGCCCATGAAGAAATCGATATTGCTCGACCAGAAGCGAACCATTTTTCAGCCGGATTCTCTGATGAAGAACGCCAAGGATTTACTGAATTGCTGCAAGCTGGTTTTGTCGATACGTTTCGGCATTTGCATCCTGATACGCGAGACGCCTACTCGTGGTGGTCGTATCGCGGCGGCGCCCGTGCTAGAAATGTGGGATGGCGAATCGATTATTTCTGCGTATCTCAAGAACTTAGTTCTCGAGTTCAGGCTGCTGCTATTCATCCGGATATTATGGGGTCAGACCATTGCCCTGTATCGTTGAATATAGTTTGAATATCAATCCACAATTGGTAATGAAAGAACAATTGCCTTTATTAGTCGTTGCCACGCGCAATTCGCATAAAACGGATGAAATTCGATCCATGTTGGAGGGAGTTTATATAGTACGCGATCTGTCTACCTATCCGGAGGCACCTCTTGTGGAAGAAACTGGTACGACATTTTCCGAAAATGCGGCCTTGAAAGCAGTGTCAGCTTCTCAATGTATTCCTGGTATTGTGTTGGCGGATGACTCAGGGCTGGAAGTAGATGCTTTAGGGGGGCGTCCCGGAGTGTGGTCGTCTCGTTTTGGTGGCGAAGAAGGGAACCATTCTAAAAACAATGAACGAATGATTTTGGAATTGAAACAGGCTGGCATTTCAACTCCTGATCAAACTAAGGCCCGGTTCCGATGTGTGATGGTGCTTGCCCAAAAAGGTAAGATCCTGGCAGAATTTTCAGGGGTTGTCGAGGGACATATGATTTTGGAAAAGCGAGGCCAGGAGGGATTTGGATACGATCCGCTTTTTGTGCCAGAGGGGTTCGATCAAACATTTGCCGAACTACCAGGCAGCGTCAAAAATTCGATGTCCCATCGTGGAAGGGCTTTGCAAAAGGCAATAGATTGGCTCCAAGCGAAAGAGCGGCAGATTTGAATGCGTATATAGGGCATGGAAGCAGCGCAGAACCTTCTGGATAGTCTTGGGAAAAGGCCTCGCATTGATGTAATTGACGCCTTACGAGGGTTTGCCGTGATGGCGATTGTCCTCGTACATAGTGTAGAACATTTTATTTTTCCCGTTTATCCGGAAAATCAGCCCGCATGGTTGGTGGCTATCGATCAAGGCGTTTTGGCTGGAATTTTTGCATTATTCGCTGGGAAGGCGTATGCGATTTTTGCGTTGTTGTTTGGTTTTACGTTTTTCCTACAATCGGATAATCAGAAACGAAAAGGAAAAGATTTCGGATATCGTTTTTTATGGAGGATGGTGTTGTTATTAGGATTTGCCACGTTGGATGCGGCTTTTTTCCCGGCAGGCGACGTGTTGTTGTTATTTGCTATTGTAGGTCTTGTTCTATTTTTAGTTAGGAAATGGAGTGATTCGGCTGTTGGCGTGTTAGCAGCTATTTTTTTGTTGCAGCCGATGGAGTGGATTTATGGGATAATGAGCTGGTTGCTGCCTGGATTTTCTTTGCCTGATTGGGGAATTGCTGCTATGTATGACGAGGTTGGCAATGTGGTGAAGGAGGTCGATTGGCTAAACATGTTGTGGACGAATGTAACACTTGGCCAAAAAGCCAGTTTGCTGTGGGCAGTAGATGCAGGGCGTTTCTTTCAGACAGCCGGGTTATTTTTATTAGGTATGCTGATTGGCCGCAAAGGCTTGTTCTTAATGACCCAAAAGAATTTACGATTCTGGGGAAAAGTCCTGATTCTTTCAGCTGTCGCTTTTTCTCCGCTCTATGCGTGGAAGGAACTTTTGGGGAACAGTGATTCTGCATCTATCGTGAAAACGGTGGGCACGGTTTTCGATATGTGGCAGAAACTGGCCTTTACGTTCGTTTTGGTTTCATCATTTGTGTTGGCTTATTACCGGAGTCAGCGTTTTTGCAAGCTGGTGTCCAACCTGCGATACTATGGACGCATGAGTTTGACGAATTATGTGACGCAATCAATAATTGGTGCTTTGATCTTCTTCCCAGTCGGTTTTTATCTAGCGCCGTATTGCGGATATACATTAAGCTTGTTGGTGGGAGTGGTTATCTTTGGGCTTCAACTTACCTTTTGCAGGTGGTGGCTTAAGAAACATCGTCAAGGCCCCTTGGAATCACTATGGCATTGGTGGACATGGTTGGGCGATGCTTCCAAAAAAAGTTGAGACTTCTCATTGGTGTCTCTTAGACGGGAGAGTGATAATCTACTTTTAATGGCAAGATAACATAGCTTCAGTGTTATTATATATGAATATGTCGGGGAAATATTGGCGGATTTGCTGCAGGCGCTCAGTTGCCGTGTTGCTAATGATAACAGGAATACTTTCGGCTTCTGCCGGACAGGGGAAAAACGATTGGAAATCACCCCATCCTTTGACTGTTGAAGAATTGGCGCCGATTGCCTTGTTGCCTTTCCCTCAACAGGTCGTTTGGGGGACTCAACCTCAGCATATAACTTCGACACCAGGGCTTCGTCAGATTCTTACTTTGCCTACCAACGGGCTGGAACGTGCATTGAAGGATGTCTTTCCTAATATTCTCGTTCAAGCACAGGGAGACCCATCCTCATCATCCATTATGCGACTGGATCCTCAAGCTGGCTTAGGCAAAGAAGGATACCGCCTTGCAACATGGCCTAATCGTTTTATGTTGACAGCTCAGACGGAAGCAGGACTTTTTTATGGGTTACAAACTCTTCGTCAGATGGTTTTGGGAACCAATAAGCAGGGAGATCCCGTCTTGGCGGTGGCTCAAATCCAGGATATCCCGGCCTTTCCTAATCGGGGGTTTATGCATGATGTCGGACGCAATTTCATGCCCATTAGCGTGTTGAAGGAACATCTCGACTTGATGGCTCGTTTCAAGATCAATATGTTCCAATGGCACTTAACCGATTACCCCTCATGGCGGATTGAAGCCAAGAAATGGCCGCAACTCAACGATCCTCAATATCAGATACCCGGACGCTATCCAGGAGTCTTTTATACCTATGATGAAATTCGCGATTTAATTGCATATGCGAAAGAACGCCACATCAGAGTAATTCCGGAAATTGATATGCCTGGACATAGCACGTATTTCACTAAGACCTTCGGATTCACGATGGATAGTCCCAAGGGAATGGAAATTTTGGAATCACTTTTGGAAGAATTCTGCGCTGAAATACCCCAAGAGGACTGTCCATGGATTCATATCGGTACAGATGAATGCCATATTAAGCAACCTAAGGAATTTGTTAATCGCATGGTACGTAAACTAACAGCCCTAGGTAGACGATCACTTCAGTGGCATCCTGGACTTCATTTGGCAGATACGGCGATTGCTCAACTTTGGCAAGACAACCAAAATTTCGAAAAGACGGCATTGATCCCACGTGTTGATTCACGAGGATATATGAACACGGCAGACCCTCCCATTATGGTTAGGCGTCACTTTTTCAGGCAACCTTGTGGCGTTCCTAAAGCAGACGATACGGCTTTGGGCGGCATTGTTTGTTTGTGGAATGATGTGCGAGCCATTGATGTTCATCAGATTGAACGGCAGAACCCCATGTGGCCCTGTTTGCTGACTTTTGCCGAACGTAGCTGGAAGGGGGGCAACATCGATGCCTCTCGAGACTATATGAATGCTTTACCTCCACGAGATACCGAGGCATTTCGTGCTTTTGAATTGTTTGAGAAACGATTGGAAACTTTGGGACTCAGTCTAAATAGGCCATTCCAGTATTGGAGTCAGGCGCAGATCGTCTGGAAAACGACGGTTCCGATGCCGACGAAAGATGCTAATTCGGTTGAGGCAACGCGCCGCCGGATCTTAAGTGGAGACGATTCGTTGTTTACCAAGGAGGCTCGCGGTGGATATCTTGCTATGAAAACTCGTGCTGACGGGTGCGGACTTTGGCCAGAGGCTCAACCTGGAGTTGTCGTTTGGGCTCAAACTGAGTGGACCTCTGAACAGGATGGCGTATTGTATGCCTTTATAGGGTTTGATGCGCCTGCGAGATCCGATCGGCGCTGTTCGGGTATTCCTGCTCGAGGAACTTGGTCCAATTTTAATACTAAAATTTGGATCAATGGCAAATCGCTCGAGCCTCCCCAGTGGAAAGAACCAGGAAAATATTCGTATCCTAACCATACGTGGTTTCAGCCTGCTAACGAGATTCCATTTTCCGATGAAGAATTCTGGTGGACTCGGCCTCCGACTGCTATCCCTGTCAAAAAGGGAAAAAATATTTTGTTGATCGAGAATCCTTATTTACTCCCTTATCAAAATTGGGCCATCACTTTTCTTCCTGTTCAACGGCAGGAGGGGAAACGCTGGATTTCCGCCCCATGGCCTCTTAACTAGTTCTTGCTCCTAATAGGCTTGTGTTCAAAAACGGACTACAGTTGGTAATGGCTAAACTGCAGGCCGTTCGGTCATACCTTAAATGAACCATGACAATTTCTGCAATGATTTGTATTGATGCACATGGGGAAAAATGATTCCTTGCCGCGCACCGATTTTTACGAATCAACAACTTACCTTTTATGTGCATCAAAATCTACGACGACTGGTATTGGAATCATGAGGTTGAATCCCAGAAAAATGAAGACCAAAAGATAAGCTGACTCCTTCTCTATCTCAGCATTTTTGATTTATTTACCAGTCCCTCTAGCGTGATCAAATCACTGGAGGGATTTTTCGTCTATTCAGTTCCAGTTGGGGAAAGGCGATACACCTTAGACGGTTGTTATATAGTCTCGTATTACTCTTGTGCGTCTGGAAATTAGCATGACCTATCCCACCAACTTTCTGCAATTGAACAAACTAGCCCTTCTCCCCTCAGAGAGTTACTATACTATTAAAACAGAATGTGAAACACTAGTGTCCGGTAAAACTTTTGAGAAAGTCTCCCCTCAAGGTGGTTCTCCTAAGAGCGAGTTGAAGAGCTCAAGACACCAATTGTTGAGAGTCTTATTGTCGACCTTCTCTGCTTTGGTGTTGTAGCAGAGTTTCAAAAACGCGTGGA
>CASFPZ010000025.1 GCA_949296365.1 uncultured Akkermansia sp.
GACGCCAACCTCAAGCACTTGTAAAATTACCTAGATGTTGGCGGATTTCACAAGTCCTTGATCTTGAATATTGACAAACGCATAAATTGGAATCATACTTCTCATTAGCGGATAGGCAAAGTCTTGTTGGCGTTTTTATCTGTACAAGTCATTGTACAATAGGAAGTTCCCCTATCTGCTATCGCGCCCTTTACGGGCGCGTGAATTGAAACCCCCGCGGCCTCGGCTTGGGCGGCGGACGGGTAGATCGCGCCCTTTACGGGCGCGTGAATTGAAACTTGATGGATCACTTCCAGGCTCGCGGCGGGCGTGATCGCGCCCTTTACGGGCGCGTGAATTGAAACTCGGGCGATAAGGTGTCTTCGACGAAAATGGTCTCATCGCGCCCTTTACGGGCGCGTGAATTGAAACTGGCACTGGGACTTCCTCGGCGAGGTAGCTGCCGAATCGCGCCCTTTACGGGCGCGTGAATTGAAACTGCCTCTAGGGAGTCGATTAAATGCCCAGTCCCCATCGCGCCCTTTACGGGCGCGTGAATTGAAACTTGTTGGCAAAGATTTGACTGCCTCCTCGTTGGAATCGCGCCCTTTACGGGCGCGTGAATTGAAACTGCTTGCTCGATAAACTAGACCAGTGCGAGCTTGATCGCGCCCTTTACGGGCGCGTGAATTGAAACGGGATAATTATCAGGGATCGGTACTCCGTAATAGGATCGCGCCCTTTACGGGCGCGTGAATTGAAACCGACCGACTGACGCCTTGTGCCCGGAGGACAACAATCGCGCCCTTTACGGGCGCGTGAATTGAAACGGCGGCAGCTCGAGTTAACTCAACGACGCCTCGAATCGCGCCCTTTACGGGCGCGTGAATTGAAACCAGGAGGCTTATGAGGCTGGACGGGCGCGAGCTAGATCGCGCCCTTTACGGGCGCGTGAATTGAAACTATAGAGCTTGTCCTGCTCGGCGTAGGTGCGGTGCATCGCGCCCTTTACGGGCGCGTGAATTGAAACTGTTTCGCGGTGAGTGGGATCATGGGGCTATTGGCTATCGCGCCCTTTACGGGCGCGTGAATTGAAACTTGCCTCGCGTGCTGCAAGGGGTAGTAGTATGCCATCGCGCCCTTTACGGGCGCGTGAATTGAAACTTGGTAGTGAGGACGGGCAGCGGGTGTTGGAGAATCGCGCCCTTTACGGGCGCGTGAATTGAAACTTGTCGCGAATTGAGTTGTGTAATGAAGAAATGGATCGCGCCCTTTACGGGCGCGTGAATTGAAACTTGTGTAGGTAGTCGGGCGGCCGCCTTTATGCTTGATCGCGCCCTTTACGGGCGCGTGAATTGAAACTCGACCTCTTCGATGCTTTTGGGTGTGCAGTCGTATCGCGCCCTTTACGGGCGCGTGAATTGAAACCGATTATTTGAAAAAGCGGCGCAAGAGTGGCCGGATCGCGCCCTTTACGGGCGCGTGAATTGAAACACTTATATAATTAAGCGGCAAGTTAAACGCTTTGAATCGCGCCCTTTACGGGCGCGTGAATTGAAACAACGGTGCTTGCAATGGATTTTTTTCAGCTTTGTATATCGCGCCCTTTACGGGCGCGTGAATTGAAACAAAATGAGTTTGTATTCAGCGTATTCCCCAAGTTATCGCGCCCTTTACGGGCGCGTGAATTGAAACGGCCTTAGCGCGGCAGGCTTTGCAGGGCAAAGTCTATCGCGCCCTTTACGGGCGCGTGAATTGAAACAAAATTGCCCAGGGCTCGGGCGATGCGGACGGCCTATCGCGCCCTTTACGGGCGCGTGAATTGAAACTCGTAAAAATACTTGTAGACGTGCAATTGAGCTGATCGCGCCCTTTACGGGCGCGTGAATTGAAACACGTTGTTACTCGATGAGTCGTCGTTGATCCAGAAATCGCGCCCTTTACGGGCGCGTGAATTGAAACTGGATACTCTAACCCATTGTCACTTATATACTTCCAATCGCGCCCTTTACGGGCGCGTGAATTGAAACCAGTCCCGCGGCGGCCAAAGTTACTGGGGGGCGGATCGCGCCCTTTACGGGCGCGTGAATTGAAACTATGGACAGCTGCCAAGCGGACAAGCCGCGCAACATCGCGCCCTTTACGGGCGCGTGAATTGAAACATATGTATTCGTCGTATTCGTCGTCAGTTGCAATTATCGCGCCCTTTACGGGCGCGTGAATTGAAACCCCGACTTCTTCCGGAGGGTCTGGGTCGGCTCGAATCGCGCCCTTTACGGGCGCGTGAATTGAAACGCGACAGGTGTAGACGACGTTGGGATTATCGTGGTCAAGGTAGAATCGCGCCCTTTACGGGCGCGTGAATTGAAACGCGACGGCGGCGGGGAAATTTTTTGGTGTCATCGGATCGCGCCCTTTACGGGCGCGTGAATTGAAACGTAGTCTGGAGAAATGTCGATCATGAGGTTCGTTATCGCGCCCTTTACGGGCGCGTGAATTGAAACACCATAAATCGCGCCCTCAACAATCGCCTGGAAAGATCGCGCCCTTTACGGGCGCGTGAATTGAAACATGCGTCGATTCGATGTTGATCACTTGCCCAGGCGATCGCGCCCTTTACGGGCGCGTGAATTGAAACGATTGAATTCCGTACTCTACGCGGTCGCCTTGAAATCGCGCCCTTTACGGGCGCGTGAATTGAAACTGGTAGTGGTGGCAGTGGGGGTGGGAAGTCTGGGATCGCGCCCTTTACGGGCGCGTGAATTGAAACCACCCGGAAGGGAATGGGATGAATGATCGTACGGATCGCGCCCTTTACGGGCGCGTGAATTGAAACTCGGGTCTCTTGCTTGATCCCTTGCGGCAACGGCATCGCGCCCTTTACGGGCGCGTGAATTGAAACGATAGTACCACCGGCGAGATCAAGATCCTCACCGCAATCGCGCCCTTTACGGGCGCGTGAATTGAAACTCACGGCGCTGCTGCGCCCGGTAGAGCATGAGGCATCGCGCCCTTTACGGGCGCGTGAATTGAAACCGAGCTTTCGCCACGGCCAACGGACTCTATCCAAATCGCGCCCTTTACGGGCGCGTGAATTGAAACTCCATGATCTTGAGCCGCGACTGCTCCTTAAAGTTGATAACAGGTTATGTCACGACGTCTACCTCTATGCATGATTCCTGGTGTTCTTCTGAAATAATTGACAGCAATGATGTTAAAGGGGAAAAGTTTTACTTGGATTCAGGCTACCTAGGCACGGAGAGAGTTTTTGAGAAAAAGGGGATGAAGGCGAGAATATGCGAACGAGATCACCGTGGACCTCCCTGACAAAGGAGCAGCAGAGAAAGAACCTCAAAAAGTCTCGCATACGCTGTCGAGTAGAGCACGTGTTTGGCTTGATGGAGAGAACAATGGGAGGCTTAGTATTTAGAGGAGTAGGACTGCTTCGAGCCCGAGCTGAGGTGGCGATGACGAATCTGACCTACAACATCGTTCGCCTGGTACAGATAGTCAAGTACTACAGAGAGTGGATCAATCCTGTGGGCACCAGTATATCATGAAGAATTAAAGATTGTAGCTATGCATTCGAGAGTCAAGGGTGGTCTTAATTGGCGCACCTAACGTATTTTTTGTTTACATAACAGCCCAACACTGAGCAGTTGAGCCACAGTCTTGGGGGCACTTTGGATTGTCAGTTAATATGAATGGATTTTTAGAACCTCCCTTATATGATCGAACTGTATGAGTTATAAGCCAGTTAAACCTGAAGGGGATTGCGGCCATAACTAGAGAACAACATGATGAAGAGGGGATGACATGGAGTCATGATGAATCAAGAAAAAGATTTTATTCCAATATCGGCATTACAACATTACGTCTATTGCCCACGGCAATGTGCGTTGATCCATTTAGAATGTTGGTGGACTGATAATCAAGCGACCGCTGCTGGAAAAATCTTCCATGAACGAGCTGATGCCGGAGAGACAACTCGAAAGAGAAATAAATGTGAACTTCGATCGTTACACATTGCTTCTCAGAAATATAGAATTACGGGTATAGCCGATGTTGTACTTGTTGAATATGTTCCTTCAAGTAACCGTATTGCATCGATTATTCCTGTAGAATACAAGGTCGGACAGGCCAAAAAGCATATTGCAGATGAAGTACAATTGTGTGCTCAGGCTTTTTGCCTGGAAGAGATTTTCCAGATTTCTATACATGAAGGACGGTTGTTTTATGGAAGACCGAAACGGAATTATACAGTAATGCTAGATGAACAATTGAGAAAATCGACCCAAGAGGTGATTGAGAAAACGCACCAGTTATTTGCAGAGAACAAAACGCCTCTTGCAAATTTTTCTGAGGACTGCCGGAAATGCTCTTTAGTGGACTACTGCATGCCTCTGGTTACTTCAACGCGGAAACGACGACAACAGGACCTTTTTTCACTGAAATTGAACGAACTTCTTAATGATTAAGCCAATATGCCATGAAACAACATCTTAATACTCTTTATGTGACTCGCGATGATACCTGGCTTTCCAAAGATGGAGAGACTGTGCGAGTTCATTCAGACGGGAAATGCTTATTGCGAGTCCCTTTGCATAACCTGGAGGGAATTGTGGCAATGGGATGGAATGTGCTGGTTTCCCCACAGTTGATGGGGTATTGCGCTGAACAAGGTATTGCTATTTCATTTTGTACGCCACATGGTAATTTTTTGGCGAGTGTACAGGGTAAGATGAATGGTAATGTGTTACTACGGCGAGAACAATATCGCGTTGCTGATTGTGAAGAGAAATGGATGAAAATTGCATCACGCATGATTGTAGCGAAAATTTCCAATTGTAGGATTCTTTTGCAAAGAATTAGAAGAACTTATGGCGCAGATGATTTAACTCCGTCAATCGATTTTATGGCTAAAATGTGTTTGAAGGCTAAATCTTGTACACAAAGTAATATTTTACGCGGAGTAGAAGGAACGTGCGCTGAAATGTATTTTAGTTCGTTGTTTAAGTGTTTGAGGGTTCAAGATCCTCAAACTATTACTATTGGACGTACTCGACGCCCTCCTATGGATCCTTACAATGCTCTCCTTTCTTTTTTGTATACATTCTTGTACCATGATACGAAGTCTGCTTTGGAAACTGCTGGCCTTGATTCTGCTGTTGGTTTTTTACACCGAGACCGATCCGGGCGTTTTGGCTTAGCCCTAGATTTGATGGAAGAATTTAGAGCTCCTATGGCAGATCGGTTAATGTTGACTTTATTCAATCGAAAACAGTTAACACTTAAAGATTTTGAAGTTGAAGAGAGCAAGGCTGTTTTCTTGAAGGAGGAGGCGCGGAAAAAAGTCATTACTGCTTGGCAGGAAAAAAAGAAAGAAGAAATCCTCCACCCCTGGTTGAACGAAAAAATGACATTGGGGATGGTTGTCCATATGCAAGCGAGATTGTTGGCTCGAGCCATACGTGGTGATGCGGAAGAATATTTACCCTTTCTCTGGAGATAATTTTCCCCCATTGTGAATGATTATGTATATCCTCATTACATACGATGTTTCAACTGAGACGAGAGAAGGTCGAAAAAGACTCAGACAAGTTGCCAAAACTTGCGAAAATATCGGCCAAAGGGTACAAAATTCTGTGTTCGAATGCGAAATTAGTTTAGCTGATTTTACAAAAGTAAAAGCGAAACTACTCAAAATCATCAATAAAGAACAGGATAATCTCAGAATTTACTATATGGGAAATCATTGGCAAAAGAAAATTGAACATTTCGGGATTGATAAGAGTTTCGACATTCAAGGCCCGTTGATTGTATGAATACTTTAATTTTTATAATAAACAAGTTCCCGGAGAAGAATATGATGGACGATTCCCACGCCCTGGTGAGTTCAATGGTAAACCACTACGAGATGGAGATTTCTCCTGTCTCAAAAAAACATATGTATTGATCTTTCGAACGTTCCAATCATTTTTTCGTAAGATTAGTATATTTTTAAGTTGATATTTTCAGAAAATCTGATTTTATATTAGAAAATGGTTGTTATAGCGCATATACGAGAGAAATCCGGGGAGGAGGAACCGTTGTATACACGCCCTGGAGAAAGGACAATGCCAGGACATTTAAATGTTGTGGCAGATCTGTGTGGGACTTTTGCTTCTCGGTTGTCTGTGTCTAATAACGAACTGTGGCGGAATGTAGGGTATGTAACGGGATTGTGGCATGATCTGGGTAAATGGTCTCGTGAATTCCAGAGTTATATTCGAGGGAATAAACCCAAAGGTGGGGATCATTCTACGGCTGGAGCAATTTATGCAAGCAAACATTTTCCAATACTGGGTAATTTGATAGGATATGCCATAGCAGGGCATCATGGAGGCATTCCTGATGGTACGGAATTGTTTGGATCGAGATTTTCTAAAGAATTGCCAGATTGGCAGTCGCAAGTACCAGATGAAATTTTGGAAATTCCGCAGAAATTGGACTTGATCATGCCACATACGCGACAAGACCCCCAATCGTTAGGGTTTGCGTTTGCGATGCAGGTGAGAATGCTTTTTTCATGTCTGGTTGATGCAGATTTTCTGGCTACAGAATCATTTATGTCGCCAGAAAAATATGTTGAGCGTCCATTATGGCCAGAAGATATTTTACAACGCATGAGTTGTGTGTTGGAGCGGTATTTAGAGAAGAAAGAGGAAGAAGCTTTAAAATCCTCAACTTGTTCTCCTGCCATTGCAAAATTAAGACAAGAGGTACACGAATGTTGTAGAAACAAAGGTGAGAACGTACCTCGAGGAATTTATCGTCTTAATGTTCCGACTGGCGGGGGTAAGACATTGTCGGCTCTTAGTTTTGCATTGAGGCATGCCTGTACTCAAGGATTGAATCGTGTGATTTGGGCGATACCTTATACCAGTATCATCGATCAGACTTATGGTGAATTTAGACAGATTTTCAATGATTTATCAGAAGAGATCGGATGCGAATGTGTTTTACCACATTATTCTGGTTTGGATTTAGACGATTCTGAGGCAGGTATGGAAAACATACGGCTAATGGCAGAGAACTGGAATGCTCCGCTGATATTGACGACAAATGTACAGTTGTTTGAATCTTTGTTTGCCAATAAGCCATCGCGCTGTCGTAAAATCCACAATTGTGGCAATGCTGTGATCATATTCGACGAGGTACAAACCTTACCGGCGAATTTATTGAGCCCATGTCTTGAATCTATAAAATGCCTTCAATGGGATTATGGAAACACATTTGTATTGTGTACAGCCACCCAACCCGCATTTGAAAAGAATAAATCATATTTTCCAATTGGGTGGGACAAGAGCGAGATTGGCAGTTTGCTAGGGCATAGGATGGAAAGGGAATTGCAGACTTGCATGAAGCGTGTTTGTATTGAAAAAATTGACGATTTGACGGGTTGCAGCGATTTAGTTGAACATTATAAGTCTGTTGGAGAGAATCAGTCGGTGATGATGATTGCCAATACTATCCGACAAGCTCAAAGTTTATTCCAAGCGATGTCGGATGCTGGGGAAGAGACGGATTTGTTTTACTTGTCGGCAGGAATGATTCCCAAACATCGGGAAATTGTACTTCAAAAAGTTAGAGATCGCCTCAAAACAAAGCAGCGAGTCGTATTAATTGCAACGCGAGTAGTTGAGGCTGGTGTTGATTTGTCGTTTCCGATTGTTTATCGCGATCAGGCTGGGTTGGATTCGTTGGCTCAGGCTGCAGGTCGTTGTAACCGCCATGGTGAACTCAAAGACGGGGGAAAGGTTTATTCGTATGCTTTGAGAGATTTTCCTGTTCCTCAAAGAATGGAGGATTTACTCATGGCTGTTTGCGCAGCTCGCGATAGTTGGGTGAAATCAAAAGATCCATTAAGCGAAGATTGTATGACAAATTTTTCCGGATATATTAAAAAATCGCAAAGTTCAGACGGATAATTGGGACCAATTTCATATTCTTGACGAAACTCAACTGAGTAATAATCTCGGTAGTCTACAATTTGCAAATATAGCGAAAGTTTTCAGGATGATCCCAGAAGGACAGCATCAGATTATGATTGCTTATCCAGACGAGGAGATTGAGGATATTTTTAACGAATTGAATCAATTGAAATATATGCCGACCGATTCTCGGTATATAGGTTACAAACTTAGGCAGAAGATTGCTCGTTACATGGTTTCTGTTTATGATTACGAATACCAATCGATGAAACAAAATGGAATACTGACCTCGTTTATGGATGGTTTATTGGATATAGTCTATCAGATAGAAGGGGTATATGATATGAAGACAGGGTTGTTGCCTGCCAAAGGGATGGATCCGTTAGCTGAATCATACATTTGTTAAGAATATGAAGAAAAGCTTTGCAATCAGGATTTGGGGTGATTATGCCTGTTTTACTCGGCCTGAGTTGAAATCGGAGCGTGTTTCCTATGATGTCATGACGCCGTCGGCAGCGATTGGCATATTATCAGCCATCTACTGGAAACCAGAGATTTGTTGGCATGTTGATCGTATTCACGTATTGAACCCGATCAAAACTGTGCAGATCCGGCGGAATGAAGTAAGTGCTAAGATTGCCTCTCCAGCAAAAAGCCTGATTCAACAGGGAGGAGAACTTAGAGGTTTTTTTATTGAAGAGAAGAGGCAACAGAGGGCTGCGACGATCTTGCGAGACGTCGACTATGTTGTTGAGGCTCATTTTGATGTTCTCAAAACTTGCAATGGTGTTAACGATGAGGTCAAGCATGCGGAAATCTTCAAGAGACGCGCAAGCCATGGGCAATGTTTCCACCAACCTTATTTGGGAACGCGAGAATTCCCGGCTAATTTTGAATTGATTGATTCCGGGGCAATCCCTGAATCTCAACTACCCCGGGAGCAGAGGGATAGGGCGTTGGGGTTGATGCTCCATGAGATTGTTTATGTTCCCGATAAAAAAGGGAAAATCATTAGTGCTCATGATCGAAGCCGTTTGACGGCACAGCCACATTTCTTTATGGCGCAGTTGAAAAATGGAATTTTGGAGATTCCGGAATTACATCAAACTTTGTCCTAACATGATACTCAAAGAACTCAACGACCTATACCAACGCCTGATACGAGATCCTCAGAGGGGCGGACAACTCCCAAGAAGGGGGACAAGCGTTCAACGAATAGGATTCCGTGTAACGTTAAGCCTATCCGGAGAACTAGTTGGTATGGATTCCTTGTGTACAGTGAAAGAAAAACAGAAAAATCCAACGCCTGTGCCGATGTTGGTGTTGGGAGGGAATAAACCTTCCGGGTCGGGTTTAAATCCTTCTTTTTTGTGGGATAATTGCGGATACATGTTGGGATTTAGCGACCAGGAGAAAGAACCCCCTGAAAAGATTAAGAAAAAATTTGAATCCTTCAAGGAACGCCATTTAAGCTTGGAAAAACAGGTGAATCATCCTGCTTTTTCGGCTGTGTGCCGATTCCTGGAATCATGGAATCCAGAAAATACAAAAGAATGGTTGAAGGATGAAAATTTGTACCATTGTAATGGGGTTTTCTACATTCAAGGGAGTTTGGACAATGTCCATGAACTGCCCGAGATTCAAGAGTGGTGGTTTCGTAAAGGGGGGATGGAACAATGGAACAAAAACGATGAAGAGACTGGTAGTGCTGAAGAAGGAATGAGTCTGCTTTCAGGAGAAGTCGGCCCCCTTGCCTCGTTGCATGAGCCTGCGATCAAAGGAGTCAAAGGCGCCCAAATGTCTGGCGCCAAGCTGGTGTCATTCCATTGCGATTCTTTTAAGTCATATGGTAAAGAACAAAGTTTGAACGCACCTGTGACTGAAAGTGAGGCATTCGCCTACTGTTGCGCGTTGAATTATTTGCTGAGTAGGAAAGAAAGCAGCCTATTGATTGGAGATGCTACTTTTGCCTTTTGGGCGGATGCGCCTCCGCAGGAGATGGATGAAATGGTTTCCCAATTTTCTGCTTGCTTATCCATTCCCAATAAAGAATCAATGGCTGCTTACGACGACTTTACGGCTAAGAGACTTGGGGAATTGTTGCAAACCCTACAAAAAGGTAAATTAGATCGTGATACGATCTCCCATGGGGATGTACGTTTTTTTATTTTAGGGCTTTCCCCTAATGCCTCCCGGTTGTCGATTCGTTTTTGGGCTGATTCGACATTTGGCGAGATTATGGAGTCGGTACAGGCGCACCATCGGGATATGGCATTGCAGCGACAGTGGACTGAGGAAAATTCAAAAAATCCGGATCCGAAGTTAATTTCTCCGTTTAGCGTGCTGCGGCAGACTGTCCGTGATGTTAAAGACATGTCGCCTCTGCTGGTGGGAGTGTATATGAAATCTATTTTCATGAATCTTCCCTATCCAGATTCCCTGGCAATAGCAATTTTACAAAGGATTCGAGTGGGCGAGAGGATTTCCTATATTCGTTGTGCTGCGCTGAAAGCATGGCTGATCAGGAAAGCTCGAGTTCATGGACACAATCAATCTCATGATGTTATTAAACCTATGTTAGATCTTGAATGTACACAACCAGGTTATTTACAAGGAAGACTTTTTGCGGTGTACGTGAAAACGCAGGAAGATGCTTCCGATAGAATATTAAATGCAACAATACGCGATAACTATTATTCTGCCGCTTCGGTTACGCCGTTGTATGTGATGCCGCGCTTGGCTCGTCTCTATTCCCAACATCTTAGTAAACTCGGGAAAAAGGATATAGCCAAAAAAATACTTCGTGAAAAACTTGTTCGAGAAATTCAAAGCAAAATCAATAGCTCGAATATACCTAAATTCCTCAATTTAGAGCAACAAGCGTATTTCACGCTGGGATATTACCACCAGATGAATAGTTTTTACCAAAAAAAAGAATCCGAATCTACGGAAGAACAACAATAACCCTATAAATCTTATGAACAAAATTGATTTCATGCTTATATTTGATGTCCTTGATGCTAATCCTAACGGAGATCCTGATGCTGGTAATCTTCCCAGAGTCGATGTGGAAAGTAATCAAGGCCTTGTAACCGATGTTTGCCTTAAACGTAAAGTGCGGAATTATATTCAATTGACCCGGAAAGATGTCCCAGGGTTTGATATTTATATCAAAGAAAAAGCAATCCTGACTGATCTTCAAAAAAAGGCTTATGAAGCGTTGAACTTGAAGGACAAAGATGGGAAAAATCAGGATCAAGCACGGATGTGGATGTGCCAAAATTTCTTTGATATCCGTACATTTGGTGCTGTTATGTCCTTGAAAGAAGCTAATTGTGGACAAGTTCGTGGACCTGTTCAATTTTCATTTGCTCGGTCGGTCGATCCTGTGATCAGTGCTGAACATGCGATTACGCGTTGTGCCGTAGCTACGGGAGAGGAATCTAAGAAACAGGATGGTGGCAACAGGACGATGGGTCGCAAATACACGGTGCCTTATGCGGTGTATTGCATGCGCGGCACGATGAATCCCTTTTTGGCTGAACAGACCGGTTTTTCAGAACAGGATTGGGAGGTGTTGGAAGAAGCTCTTGTCCATCTGTTTGATTTTGACTCTTCAGCAGCTAGGCCAGCCGGTTCTATGGCCGTGCGCAAATTAATCTTGTTTAAGCATTCCTGTCCATTGGGCAATGCGCCGACTCATAAGTTGATAGAAGCAATATCTATAGGAAGGAAAGAGGGGGTTGAAGCAGCTCGCTCGTTCCAGGATTACCAAGTGAAATTGCAGAGAGACGCCATTCCTGAGGGGATTGTTGTTGAGGAAAAGATAGATGGGATAGAGGCGTTAAGCTGACATTTTTGGGGGGAATGGTGACATAGGCGGAAGGTGAGGATTCTTCTGCTCGTACCATCCCCCCTCTTTTAATGAGGGAACCGTTTATGGGATGAGGCAATACTCCGGCAGTTGTGTGGCGATGGAGTTGAGTTCTCGAGCTATTTGGCGTGTCACCTCATCGTCTCTGATGCCAGGAGGAAGAACATTCCAGGTGTATGTTTCGACCTCGAGGATTGGGCGGAAGCTGGGCGTACGAGAGAGATAATCGATGATGCGAACATTCCAAGGGTTGGTGTTAGCAAGTGGTGGCTCTGGTTGGGTATAGAGCGGGATATGGAAATGGACGCGCCAGATGGAATGTGGCAGGAGGCTGGGGTGTTGGCGCCCCCAATCGATGGCGTCCGGCAGATCGGCGAACAGGAGGGCGGGCCGTTGTGTTTGCGGGAATGATACGCAGGTTTGGTGGAAATAGACAGGCTCAATGAAGGGGATGAGCGTATCGATGTCGGCAGGCGTTGCTACTCGCAATTCAAGAGCATTGGAAAATTGGATTTTGAAGATGGGGAGGTCATTTTGTTCCCAGAACGACATGGTCCAATCGGGGGATTCTCCCATGACGGCAAAATGGCAAGTGTCGTAGGTGATGCCAATGTGGCGGCGAACGAAGTCGGGGCGGCGAGATCTATTGAGAAAAGCTTGAAAAAAATGAACGCTGCTGACCGTGTCATCGAAATATCCCATAGGTTCTGGTTCTAAACCTAGTGTGATGATTTTGCCGGTTTCTTGGGCAACGTGGTCCATGATTCCACACAGGGCATCCAGACGGGCAAGCATGCGTTCTTCGTTGGCGTGGAAATATTGGTGGGATCCGGGAAGCGTACTGATCGACAAAGACGTGGATTGTTGCGGTGAAAGTGTTGCCAAGAGGTTGATGAGAAGACGGGTATATTCGAAACGTTCCCCGGTTGTCCAGTCTGGCTGGAAGACTCGTTCTTTGACTCGTGTTTCGTGGAAACTCCCATAGGGAAACCCATTGATCGTCTGTACCATGGCGTATTCGTCATCCAACCATTGGCGAAAGGCGTGGATTCGCTTGGGTGAGTTGGATAATTCTTGGGCTGCTTGCGCCGAGACCCTTAATCCGATTCCGATGGGAGAAGCTAAAAGCGGGGAACGCATGAGTTCGAGCTCTCGGCGAAGATCGGGCAGACTGTTACGGAGCTGAGCAAGGGTTTCGTCCCAGGTTTCAACAGGGTAAATATTGGTACAGAAAGAAAGCATAGGAAGAAAATATACAGACAAATAGGGAAAAGCGTTCCCGTGAAGAATGATCGACTGGGAACGCTTTTCTGGTGTGGGAGAGCTGGCTCAATGAGCGGACAACCCTTCGACCTGGACGTTAGCGACCGAGGCTTTGCCGTGAGTGATTAGGATACGGACATCGCTTGCCGTCGTTCCCTGGAGTTTGTAGGTTTTGGCTGTTGTTCCCGATGATTGGATAGAATCGCGAACAACATCGAGAAATTGTCCACCGCCCGATGACACCTGGATGGTGAACTGAGCGTCAGATCCCGCTCCCCAATGAATGGAGATTTGCTTGGGTTGCGCATTGGGATGGAGGGACAACGTCAAATCGTCGCCAGCCTGAGCTGTCCACGTTGTCTTATCGTCCCCATCGATGGCGTTAATGGCTTGCTTGGGGTTGGAAGAGGCCGTGACAACATTAGTGGCTGAAGCCTTCTCCTCTCTTATTGGGAGGACTTTCCCTTGATTGGGGGGGACGATGGTCAATCTGCCCTTAAGGTGGTCTTTTACGGATGAGGCGCCGATGATGACATCGAAATCACCCGGCTCAACGACTCGTTCACGATGGCGGTTGATGATAGCGAGATCCTGCGGATCGAGAATGAGCTCCACTCGTTTAGATTCTCCGGGGTTGAGGTGTATCCGATCAAATCCATTGAGTAATTTTTCGTATCCAGCAATGGATGAAATGAGGTCTCTAGTGTAGAGTTGCACGACTTCATCGCCGGCCCGTTTACCTGTATTGGTCAGGGTGAAACTGATTCGCACTTTTTGATGGGGTGTTGCGATCTTGGGGCTGATGCTCAGGTCAGAGTATTTGAACGTGGTATAGCTCAAACCGTGGCCAAATGGGTATAAAGGGCCATTGACTCGGCTTTGGTTGCCGCGCTGGCCGGGCGTACCTCCTCCATTGACCTGGGAAGCTATGCGTGCAGGAAAATTGAAAGGTATCTGACCAGCGGATTTCGGGAAGGTGACTGTCAGTTTGCTGCCTGGGTTGTAATCGCCAAACAATACGTCGCTAACGGCTTTGCCTCCCTGCGACCCTGGATACCAAGCTTCAACGATGGCCGGGATATTTTGATCGGCCCAGTTAATACTCAAGGGGCGTCCATTGATCAAAACAAGGACGACTGGGCGTCCGGTCGCGTGCAATGCCTTCAACAGGTCTTCTTGGCGTCCGGGGAGATCCAACGACGAACGTGATTTGTTCTCTCCACAGGTTCGGACTCCTCCCCCGAGGACTGCGATGACTACGTCGCTGTCGATGGCGGCTTTTACTGCTTCGTCGATTCCTTGCTGCTCGGTGGCTGTCAATGGGGTTTTGATCAACTCAGATTCTGGCCAGCGGCTATCGACGAGGTCACAACCTTTGGCGAAAACCACTTCTGCTTGCCCCGCTAATTTTTCTTTGATGCCTCCTAAAACGGTGGTGACGTCTACCATTTGAGGCCCATAGTGGGTGAGTGCATATGATTTCTCATCAGCGTTAGGTCCAATGACGGCGATTTTGCGGATTTTGTCTTTTGCAAGCGGCAGGGTGTTGTTGCTATTTTTTAGGAGGACGATGGATTCTCGAGAGGCTTGCAAGGCTATTGTCTGGTTCTCCGGAGAATTGACTTCGCGGTCAGCGGCTTCGAGATCAGTTTGATAAGGCCGGTCAAAAAGACCTATGAGGAATTTGACGCGGAGGATGTCTCGTACCCGGTCGTCAATCGTATCCATACTAACTGTGCCTTCTCGCACGAGTTCTCGCAAGGGTAAAACGTATGAATCTGGCGAACGAAACGTGCAGCGAACATTGAGACCTGCCTCGACACTTTGTTGGACGGCTTCTTTCATATTAGCGGCCGTTCGGTGCTTTGAGTAAAGGTATTCCACGGCATCGCTGTCGGAGACGACATAGCCTCGGAATCCAAAATCTTGACGCAGGCGTTCCGTGAGCCAATAATAACTACTCTGCACTGGTTCGCCGTCGTAGTCGTTGTACGAACTCATAGCGCCCAAGAGGTTGGCTCGTTTGATGACTTGCCGCCATGGGTAGACGTGAATCAATTCGACTTCTCGCGGAGACATTTGCGGGTCGACTCGAGCCATGCCTTCTCGGCCGCCTTTATTGTTGCTATAGGCTATGTAGTGCTTAGCCGTAGCTGCAACTTGATAATTTTCTTGCATACCTAGGGTCATTTGAGTCCCCAATTCGGCAACGAGGTAGGGACTCTCAGAGTAGACTTCTTCATACCGCCCCCAGCGTTGATCGCGCCCGACATCGAGGATGGGGGCATAAATATTGGTGTAGCCTAGCAACCGTGCCTCCCGCCCCGTAATTTCACCAATTTTGCGGACAAGTTGGCGGTTCCAGGTGTGGCCGATGCCTAGCTGGGTCGGGAAGTTGGTGGCTTTGTAGCTTTCTACGCCTCGGATCCCCTCGTTCGTAAAATCGACTGGAATACCGAGACGAGTTTCTTCGACAAAAAAACGTTGGACGCTGTTGATGGCTTTGGCGTGGTTAGAAGCGGGCCAGACGTTGGGGTTTTCTTGTGGGGAGAGTGCAGCGCACCCCCATTGCAGGAAACTATTGAGGTGTTCGTCGATGGCGCCAATGCCATCTTTCCAAAGTTTGTTTTTCCACTGAGGCGTAGGCAGGTCGTCATTCAAGACGCGGCCATAGCCATAGAGGGTGACCATTTGGCAGGTCTTTTCTTCCAGGGTCATTTGAGAAAGCAGATCCTCGATGCGATCGTCGATTGGTGCGCTTGCTGTTTCGTAGACATCCTGTTTGCCGTTTTTATTGAAATCGATCCAGCCATCGTGATAGATAGCTGCTTGCTTAGTCGTTGGGGTGGTTGTCTGTGTACCAGTGTTCGTGGCATATCCACTTTGTATTGCAAATAGTGTACCTGTCAGGACAGCACACAATCTCAACGATCGTGAGGCTGTGTAAAAGGCGCGGTGAAATGAGAGTTGAGTCATGCGATTCGTTGTTGGTGGTGAAAGAGAAGTCTGTCAAATGCTTGGCTTTCTATAAAACGCATCCCAAACCTGGCGAGATTTGGGATGAATGAAACTGATGGAGCAGGCTATTATCTTTTTTTACGCCGGAAGAGACCGCTGATGCCTCCGCCAAAACCGGGGAAACCTCCGCCAGGCATGGGGGGCAATGAACCCGGAAATCCACCGGGCACTTGACCCTTTTTGCTTTTCCCATGGCCGTCCATTTGGGCCATTTGCTTCATGAGGGCCCCCATCTTGCCTTTGCCACTCATCATTTTGCGCATGTCCATGAAGTTTTTGATCAATTTGTTAACTTCCAGGAGTGGCCGCCCAGAACCTGCTGCAATGCGGCGGCGGCGAGATGGGTTGATGATATCAGGCTTGGCGCGTTCTTGAATCGTCATCGAGAGGATGATGGCCTCCATATGCTTCATGCGATCGGGGTTGAGCGCATCTTCTGGCAATTGTTTTTTGATCTTATTAAATCCTGGCAACATGCTAAGCAATCCTTCCAGCGGGCCGAGATTGCGGATCATGTTCATCTGATCTAAGAAATCGTTGAAATCAAATTGACCAGACATCATGCGTTCGGCTGATTTCATGGCCTGTTTCTCATTGATCTTGGCTGCCGCCGTTTCCACAAGGCCTACAATATCACCCATGCCCAAAATCCGGTCTGCCATCCGACTGGGAACAAATGGTCCAAATTGGTCGAGCTTCTCGCCTTCGCCAGAAAATTTGATGGGCTTGCCTGTAACTGCTCGCATGGACAGAGCTGCTCCGCCTCGGGCATCGCCGTCCAGTTTTGTTAGGATAATTCCCGTGAGGCCAACCGCGTTGTTAAATGTTTCGGCTACTTTGACTGCTTGCTGGCCCGTTGCGGCATCCGCAACTAAAAGAGTTTCTTTCGGATTGACACATCGATGGAGTTTCTTGAGCTCGTCGATGAGGGGCTCATCAACTTCCTGTCGTCCGGCTGTGTCGAAAATAACGACGGTGGCCATCTGGTCTTGAGCCCATTTCATGGCCCGACGGGCAACGGCGACAACGTCGCGCTCACCTGGTTCAGGACAATAAACTGGCACGTTGATTTGTTTGGCGAGGACTGCTAGTTGATCGACTGCCGCTGGGCGAATTAAGTCGCATGCAACAAGTACGGGGCGCCGCCCTTCATTTTTCAATCGCAATGCCAACTTGGCGCTGGAGGTGGTCTTGCCAGCGCCGTTGAGTCCGACGACCATCACGTAAGCTGGCGGAGTCAGGTCGAGTGGGCTGGCATCGCCCCCTAACAAATCAACGATTTCATCATGGAAAATCTTGACAATTTGCTCTCCAGGTTTGATCGATTTTAGAACTTCCTGCCCCATGGCGCGTTCTTTCACCCGGGCGATGAAGTCGCGTGCTACGCCAAATTCCACATCGGCCTCCAGGAGGGCTAATCGAATGTCTCTCATGGAATCGGCGATATTCTTCTCCGAAATCTTTCCCATGCCGCGTAGTTTGCGGAATGTATCCTCGAGCTTGTCTGCCAGTAACGAAAACATATCAAGTGCCTCATACCATGCATGATAAACATCGTATTGTCAATCTTGGGATTCGTCCCCAACGCGAAAGACGTGGCTTTGCCTGAAACTATGTATCCAGATGCACGCAGAAATCTGTTTTTAGGCTGGAAACTGGGACAAAATCATGGCATATTGCAAACACACAGTCCTTTTCTCATGTCCGGCAAATTGACTTATAAGCAATCGGGAGTGGATACGAAAGAAGCTGCTTCATTTGTATCTGGCATCAAAGCGCATGTTGATCGCACACAACAAGTTCGCAAGCTGTATCAGGCATTTGGGCTTTTTGCAGCGGCTTATGATTTGAGCGAATACAAGGAACCGGTGATCGTTACTGGATGCGATGGCGTAGGAACTAAATCAGAATTACTTTACGATGCGGATATGCCTGAAACTGCTGGCAAAGACCTGGTCGCAATGAATGTGAACGATATTCTGACGACAGGGGGGGATCCGCTCCTGTTTCTGGACTATTTGGGTATCTCAAATGTGAAGAACGAACGCGAGCGCATTACTCGTCTTGTGGCTGGCATGTGCGATTATTTGGCTTCTTGCAATTGTATTCTGGCTGGCGGTGAAACGGCTGAAATGCCTGGTATTGTCCCAGAAGGAATGATTGAGCTTTCTGGGTTTTGCATCGGCTGTTGCGAAAAAAGCCAAATGATTGACCCAACGTCGGTGCAGCCTGGGGATGTGTTGGTCGGTTTCCGTTCAGACGGCTTCCATGCTAATGGGTGGAGTTTGATCCGGCGCGTTTTGGCAGAACATGCCGCGGTCGTCAACAACGAAGAATTGAGAACATTGCTGGCGCCAACTCGTTTGTACCATGATGTCGTGGCTTCCATGCGTAAGATCGGTGTGACTCCCAAGGCGTATGCTCATATCACTGGTGGCGGGCTCCCGGAAAACCTAGAACGTTTCCTGGGCGATTTGGGCGCAGATTTGACGGTGCCTTATTGGGAAAACGAACCTGTCCAGAAGATCCTGGCTTATGTGGACGAAGTTGATCGGTTCAATACGTTCAATATGGGAATTGGCTGGGTCGCCATTGTGCGTCCAGAGGACGTGGACGTTTCGTTATCTGCTGGGCCAGGTGGTGTCGTATTGGGAGAATTACGACAGGGGGCCGGTATTTCCGTTCGTGTAGGCCAGGCGAACTAACCGCGTGGCAATTCGTAACACTTGAACTTGGTAATCTGAACCCATGAGCGATTTCCTAAAGCATGAGTGCGGCATTGCTGCCATTCGTCTCCTAAAGCCGTTATCTTACTTCCAAAACAAGTATGGTTCTTGTATTTGGGGGTTCAATAAACTTTTCCTGTTGATGGAAAAACAATATAACCGCGGACAAGACGGGGCAGGCATTGGTTGTGTCAAGCTGAATATGCCGCTAGGACAACCTTACTTGTTCCGAACTCGAGACGCAAGTAAAGACGCACTGACGAATATTTTCAATGGTCAGATCAAAAAACTAAACAAAAAATCGAGGAAAGGCCAGTTGGATTTGACTGATGCCGAGGCTGTCAAACGTGAATTTGCCTACGGCGGTGAGATCTTGATGGGCCATCTGAGGTATGGCACGTCTGGTGTGTTCGATGAAGGCTCTTGCCATCCTTATTTGCGCCGCACCAATTGGACGACTCGGACGCTGATGGTGTTGGGCAATTTCAACATGACCAATGCTGGTGAGCTCAACCAACGTTTGATAGAGCGCGGCCAACACCCTGTGTTCGGCACGGATACGCAGACTGTTCTTGAGGAAATTGGCTATCATCTCGATGAAGCCCATACAACGCTCTACCGGTGTTTCCGCGAACAGGGAATTCCGGGCCCAGATATCCCCCAATTGATCTCTCGAGATCTCAATATCCCTGAGATTATCCATGTCTCGGCTGAAGCTTGGGACGGCGGGTTTACCATTATGGGGGCAATCGGCAATGGCGATTTCTTTTGCCTGCGCGATCCCCATGGAATCCGTCCTTGCCATTACTTGGTGACAGACGACTATATTGCCGTTGCTTCAGAACGGGTGCCGTTGATGACGGTGTTTGAGGTAGAAAACGAACAAGTGCAAGAACTCCCTCCTGCTCATGTGTTGACGGTGGAAGCTAATGGCGAGATGAAGATATCTCCTTATACCAAACCGCTGGAGCCGACCCCGTGTTCGTTTGAAAAGATTTATTTCTCTCGTGGCAATGATCCTATTATTTACCGCGAGCGCAAGGCGATGGGGGCTGCCTTAACGGATCGAGTGGTCGAATCGCTCGAAGATCACTTTGACAAAGCTGCTATTACTTACATCCCAAATACGGCAGAAACGGCTTATTACGGTTTGCTGGAAGGTTTGCGGTTGTATCGTCGTCGGCGCGTGCATAAACTATTGTTAGATGCCTTCCACGACGGTTCTTTGAATGAAGAATTGCTGGAAACGGCTATCCTGAAACGTTGGCCACGCGGTGAAAAAATCGCCCATAAGGATATCAAAATGCGGACGTTCATTACTCAAGAAAAAGGCCGTGCGCAACTTGTATCTCACGTGTATGATTTGACTTATGGCGCCGTTGGCCCAGAAGATGTCTTGGTCGCCTTAGATGATTCCATTGTGCGCGGCACTACCCTGCGCAAATCTATCTTGCGGATTTTAGGCCGCGCCAAACCTAAAAAAATTGTAATTGCATCGACTGCCCCCCAGATCCGTTACCCAGATTGTTACGGCATTGATATGTCGGAGTTAGGTAAATTCATTGCGTTCCAAGCGACGGTGTCTCTGATCAAGAGACGAGGCATGTACGATTTGCTCGAAACGGTTTATCGAAACTGTCGTGCTGAATTGACCAAGCCTAAACAAGAACGCCGCAATTGTGTCAAAGCAATTTATGCACCATTTTCCGATCAAGAAATATCGGATGAAATAGCCCGTCTTGTGACTCCTCATGACGCCCAATGCCCCGTCGAAGTAATTTTCCAAACAATAGAAGATTTGCACAATAGCATAGAAGGCCCTTGCGGCGATTGGTATTTCTCAGGAAATTATCCTACTCCAGGCGGGTATACGACTGTGAATATCGCTTATATCAAGTGGTATCAAGGCGAGGATGGTCGTGCGTATGACACCCTCCCCATTGATTAACCCGTTTTATTCTGATCATTTACGTATCTCCGTCTCTCCATGAACCCCAACGAATCGTTAAAAGATCGCGACGACGTTCAATTGGTCGCTTTGGCCAAGGATGGGGATACGTATGCCTATGATGAACTTGTCAGACGCCATAGCCGTAAATTGCATGCTGTGTTGTATCAGATGACAGAAAATTACGACGATGCGTATGATATCGCTCAAGAGGCCTTTGCTAAGGCTTATCGGTCGCTGCGGTATTTTAACGGGCAAAGCGCGTTCTACACCTGGCTGTATTCCATCGCCGTCAACCAAGCAAGAAATTTCCTTAAAAAACGCAATCGACGAATGACGCTCAGTTTGGATGACGATGAATACGGCGACCGTGAAGAAAAGGATTTGACGATGGCCGATGAATCGCATGATGCCGACCCTGAAAAAGTCATGCACCGTGAGGAACTCAAGAAAAAACTTCAGGAAGCCTTGGCGAAATTGACTGATAAACACCGGGAAATTGTCGTATTGCACGATATCAAGGGGCTTAGCCATTCCGAGATTAGTACAATGTTGGGCATTTCCGAGGGTACGATGCGTTCGCGTCTGCACTATGCTCACAAGCAGTTGCAGTCGTTGCTGTCAGAATATCTTAATTAAATGAGAGAAGATTTTTGAACATAAGATAGAATCTAGTTGTCTCTTTATACAGTGAGGAGATCGATAGCCAACCCAGAAGACTCCCTGTTTAATCATAAATCTTTATTGTGGTGATGAAACATTCCAATGACATGCCCAGCGATGACGATAAGTTAGTCGAATTGCTAGCTTCATTAAGAAGCGAACCAACTTATCCTGATGATTTTGAAGATCGATTCTTGGATGAATTTCACCACCGAACGTCTTCTCAAGTGGTCAAACAAACGTCTCGATCTCTATTGTGGGAGCACATCTGCACGTATCTCCAAAATTTCAGCGCCTGGAAATGGGCATATGGCGGCATGGCCGCATGTACTGCATTTATTGTGGGCGCTATTATGTTGTCGTCAGGTGATTCGGGAAATCAGGAAATCTTTAACCCTGCCAACAATGCTGTGCGCTATCCCGTGAGCCAAGATCAGTCGGTAATGATTATTGAAAGAAGGAACCCCGACCGCAACCAACAAAATAAAGAAAACGAAAAAGAACAAAAAGAAAAACTCCCGCCAGCAACGAGACAGCTTATTGAATTTTAATGGAACTCTTGATCAATTAAGGGGGAATGCATGAGCCGCTATTTACTAATTGCATTCGGGTGGTGGTGTATTGGTGGGGCCCTTTTAGCTGCTGAACCTGCAGGATTTGCTTTTTTAAAACCAGTAACGTCCAATCAGAAACCTCAGGTCGGCGCTGTCCCGATGGTTCTTGTTAAGGAGAACGTGGGAATCGCGTTGATGCCAGAGGAAGTGAAGTCGCCTCAGGCGCAGACGGCGGAAGAAGTAAAGTTTTTGTTGATGTCTCGTAGCAGAGATCAAGGGCAAGTGAGCCCAACTGGCGTGTTGTTGCCCGGACATGATGACTTTGGCCTTGTCCGGATTAAAGTGGAACCAGGTAGCGGATTGGATCAACTGGTTGTTTGCTCTCCGGCTGCTAAGTTACAGCGCGGCGAGACGATTCAATGGTTCGACGAACAGGGAAAAAGCTTTTGTGGCGCCTACGTAGGGGAAGAGTATAAGTCGTCTGCCGGAACGATTTTCATTTTGCCATTGTTACAGGTGAGATTTTCTGAAGGGAATATTCCGAGTCGCGGTGCTGCCTGTTTTACGAGCGAGGGAAATTTTGTAGGTTTTGTGTTGGGGAGTCGCGACAAAGGTAAGTGTTACGTTTTACCCTCGGATGCTGTTGTTTTTTTTGCCCATCACCCCGCGACGAAGAAGGTCCGTTTGGGGTGCCAACTCGATGTCAATGCTACGATCCCAGAAATTGTGGAAGTGACTCCGCAAGGCCCCATGGATCAAGCCGGAGTCCTGCCGGGGGATATCTTGATCTCGTTTAATGGTCATTCTGTGGAGCATTACAGCGATTTCTTGAAAGCTGTCTATTATGCCGCTCCCTGTGAGCAACCTATCAGAGTGGAAGTTTTGAGGAATACAAAACGCATTGAAATCAAGAGTCTCGTCCCTGCGCCGCGGGGGGCTGCCGCCAAAACTGGGCAGAAGTAAAGAGAAAGCCTCAAGGTATCGCGGGCAATATCCTGCTGGACTCCAAGTTATTGTCGGCTTGAGCCGGGATCATTGTGAACATTTGTTGTTCCGGCTAGAATGAACCGGATTTTTCTGGCTTCATCATATGATCCAGGCTTGATTCTCGCTGAATTCTTCGTTTACATTTCGTCGATGCTTCAAATTGTTTTTAACGAAATCAGCGCTGCCGAGATTTCACAAATCCCCACATTAGATCAGTTGGAACTATTCAGCGAGTTCCAGATTTCGAAGGCAGATTTACAGAATCTTCCTGAAAAATCATTTGGCAAAATTGAACACAACGGTAAGTGCCTTTATCGTTTCCGAGCCAAGGACTATCGTATCTATTTTGAAATAGTAGACGACAAAGTCGTTGTTCACCGAGTGTTGAACAAAAACAGTTTCTCTGATTTTTTGTTCCGTTCCAAGTTAGATTCCCTGAAGAATGAAGATGATATCCTCAAAGAATCCAAAACATTCTGGAAACTGATTGAGGAAGGCAAAAACGCCAAACAAAAGTAATACCTGTGCTCTCGGCCTCCTTGACGGCTCAATCGCATATCTGCAAGCAGCGGATGGAATTTGCCGTTTCGGAACAGATCGGGCGAGGCCGGGACGATAGGCGACGGGGGGAAAAAACATTCCCCGTATGCTGGGGGAGTATTGTTGCTCAAACAATCTTCATCGACAAACAAATTCAGTGATTCTGTCCCTCTGTAACTCCCCCCAGGCGCCTCCTTGACTCTAGCGAACTGCCGCATATCTATTCCTATACTAAGTGGCAGGCGGGCATGAAAACTCAGCCAATTGACCTGAATTCCCTCCGTTAATCAGGATTGGTTGTGTAGAATTTGAATTGAATTCACTACGATTTTGTAGTGATAATGCGTCATTGTATCTTTCATTGTTGATTTTACGATTCAATATGCCATTTTCATCCTTCGTGAAAATGAATGATATGAATCGTTGTATAGTTGTTCCCGATGAGTTAATGATCTCTTGGATATTTATGCGGGGAAAATAAAGGAAAAATCTTTATTAATGGATGGAGAAGGCGACTTTTTAGAGTATGGAAATCGCGCTAACCTAAGGTCAATGTCAGTGAATTTTGTACGAATTATAGTTAATTCGAAAGAATTGGCTAGAAATTGAGATTATCCATGATATGGTATCATCAATTGTTGGTTTTATGAGTAACTATTTATTGAACGAAGAGATTGTCGCTTATCGTCGTGAAATGTCCAAAACTCTCCGGGGATACTCGGATCAAATGGATCAATTGAATAAGGTTTTGAGCGAAGTGTCTGACTCTGGGCTCTCTTTCAGGAGACCTCCTCAGTTAGAAAAACTAATAGAGAGTGGAAAATGCCTGAAAGAACGCATCGACAGAAAATTGAAGTTGTTTGAAAATGGCATGGTAACGGTGGCTATTGCCGGTGTCGAAAAGTCGGGAAAAACAACGATGATCAAAGAATTGACGGGAATTAAAGAGTTGCCGACAGCTGATGAACGTTGTACGTCGACATCGTGTGAACTCGTTTATGTGGCGCCGGGTGAAAAGGAGTCATTTGATGTTGTTTACCATTCACAGAAAAGTTTGCTTGAACAGGTGATTGCGCTGCAGTGGAAATTCATCGCTGAGGGAACGGCGAAGGGTATGTGGGTTGATGAAGAAGACGGACAGGTTTTCCAGGGAGCATTTCCTAATTCCATCGAGGAATTTTTGTCCAAAAAGTTGCCTTCTAATACGGATTGTATAGAGAGTGGAAGTAGGATCAAATATAAAGATTCGCTGGAGATGCTCAACAGATTGCAAACTATCTTGCAGACTGAGAGCCGAGATAAGTTAGGAAAGACAGAATTTAACAAGCCTTTAGAGCAATTGATTGAATTTGCTAGTGGGCAAACGAGAAATAATCTGAACCCTAATAAAGAGCAACCTCTGGTGAGCCGCCTAACAGTCAAAACTTCGTTTGAAGGAGGCTCGCCATCGTTTCGTATTATCGACACCCCGGGGATTGACGATCCCAACCCCCAGGCGCGCACACGTACCTATAAGATGATTGAAGAAGAGACGGATTTTCTTATTGTGCTGAACCGTCCTTCGAATACTCCTAGCATTACGGTGCCATTGGCCGAGTTCTTGGGGGATCTTAAGAGCTTGGATAAGGATTCTCCGTTGATCTCTCGTTCTGTTTTTTTGACAAATTGGCACCAACAGATTGATCCTGATAAGAAAAATGCTCAGTATCGTATCGACGAGGTGAAAAAAGAATACAAGGTCTTCCCGGATTCGTCTTTGTATGGCCCTTGTGATGTGACAGATAAGGAATCCCTGCGAGCTTTCATGAAGTATCTCAACGATCGCTTGCAGCAGGAGTTGCCGCAACAAGATCAGGTGTTATTTGCTCGCTTTGATTCGTCCATTAAAGATTTCCGGGCAGAGGTCCGAATCAAGGTGTTGCAGGAACTGAAAAAACAACAACCTCCGCTTCCCAAAGATGTAGAAGCTAAACTGTTGGCTCAATTTGACGATTGGTTTGATGATGAAGACAAAGAACCTGCTGAATGTTTTCTGGGGCGCCTTCGCACGAGACTTGTGCAGATGGTGAGTACTCAGGCTTCTACAAAAAACGCCAAACTTCAAGAGCTGCAAAAGAGAGTCTGGGAGTGCTATTCAGAAGAGAAAAAGTCATTGATGGAATGGCATAAAGAAACCATTACCCTGAAACATATTGAGGAATACATCAGTGGAAAGAAATCTCCTATTGAAGTCCTCTTGCCCAAGATTTCCGAAAAAGTTTCTTATCTTGTCCAGCAAGTAACCAACCATGTGGAAGAATTAGGCCCTATTGTTCAAAACGAGGTGATGCGAGTGGTTACTGAGGCGCTTGGAGAGGCCAATACAAGCTCCTTATGTGGCGATGGCGATGCATTGACCCAAATTAGTACTCTTCGGAATAAATTGAAAGATGCGAGCGAGGCGCTGAAAGACGATAACATTAAGTTCATTGTCGATAATCTTTCTGAATTTGCCGATATGAGTATGCGCATGGATTATATTATGCGTTATGAATTGCGCCCTAGCATGAATCTGCTGGATATTTTCCGTTGGCAGGTGCCACGTCGCGAATTATTGATTGTAAAGACTTGCCAGATCCTTGAAGAAGCGAGCAAGGAAACGACTGCGAAGAACCTTCGTGGACAAACTCAGGCGGTGATTAATGAACTTAAGAAGTTCAAGCACGGTGGCACGGCGATCGTTCCGAGTGAAATGAATGATCCTGCTGATAAACACAAACAATTCTTGGATTTCGTCACAGGGGCATCGGTGATTGTGCTCGAAACCCTGTTGTCCAATCAGACGAATGAATTGCAAGAGGTCATGCTAGATTTCCTGGCTCAGGCTAGCCAGGGGTTGGGCAGCCAAGCAAAATGTAAAAAAGGCTGGAAACGCGGGCTTCAGCATTGCATGGGTGATATCAAGATGTTCCAGGACGAAATGCGAGAGGTTCAAGCTAAGTCTCGCGAAAGCCTGAAATATCGTGAATTGTGCGATCAATTGGAAGCTCTTATCTAAACCAGTAATCCCATTATCAAATGATACAGAACGAACAGATAAAAAATGTAATTACCGGGGCTTTGGCTATGGCCGAAAAGTGGGCGCCGGCTCAAGTAGAAACCTTGAAAAGACTGGAGTCCGAATTGGCTTCGGACGTTTTCAAAGTCGTTTTTTTGGGTGATTTCAAGGCTGGTAAATCGACGGTGATCAATAAGTTGTTCCTCCGTCAGGATTTACTTCCTTACGATGTGTTAGAAACAACTGCCGTGCCGACTCATATTCGGAATGGCAACGATGGGTTGCAAGTCTGGCAAAAGCAGTCCAATGGATCCGACCAGCTTGTTCACAGCCAGGCTCAAATCCAGGAACACGATATTGAAAAATGGGTCACTGCCTCCTCAGAAGAGGGCCGCGCTAAAATTGCCCAAACATACGATCGTGTGATTCTCAGTATGCCTTGCGGTTTGCCAGAAAAGATGGACATAGTCGATACGCCTGGCCTGAATACGCCGAATTCTGCCGTGTACGGCGGTACGATGCGAGAAGCTCGTTCCGCCGACGCTTTGGTATATGTTGTCCGCAATAAACAGTTGACGACTCGAGAAGTAGAATTGATCCGTTCCTTAGCGGGATACCAGGCGACCAAGGTGCCTCTGTTTGTCGTGTTAAATGCCGATCATTCCATTGCAGAAGGACAACTAGAAAACCTGAAAGAAGCAATTAAAGCGCAGTTGGCGAACAACAAAATTGCCAATGTGCCATGCGAAGTGTTTTCCCTGGGAACCTTGGCCTCGTCGAATGTCAATTGGCTCGATGCCATAGATGAAAAGGAAAATTCGGGGGAACCAGCGCAAGCTGAAAAAGAAAGATCGGGACAATGGTCCAAGCTGGAAGAGGCTTTGTCGGGATTCTTGTTTAGTGGAGAGGTTGCCCAAGGGCGCAAGGCAAGATTGACTCGCGATTTGTTGCCTGTATTGGAATCCTTGGAAGTTTCGATCGACCAGCGCTTGAGCATAGTCGGACAAAACCAAGAAAATATCCAAAAAGCTGAAGAAGACTTCAAACGCCGCAAGATGGAGTACGATTATGTCGTCGAGCAACTGCTTTTTGAAATTTCCAAAGCGCAAGGCAATTGTTTGAAGGAGATTGAAACGAGTATCAACCAGGAGTGGAAAGAAATGGAATCGACCTGGGATCAATGTTCAAGCCCTGGGCAACTGCTGAATTCCCTCGATAAGGGGGCGGAGAACTTCTCGATACATGTCCAGCGAGCAAGCGATCAGGCAATCCAATCCTTGCAAATTGAAATAAAAGGCCTGGTCATGAAATACCAGACGAATTTCAACGATGTCTTCAAAATGAGTAAGGCAGAAATCGGAGAATTGAAATTTGGGTGGATGGCCAAGATCCCAACTTGGCTGGTGCCGATTGTTGATGTCATTATTGTGTCTGTCGCCTCGCCCTTGCCGTTTTTGCTCGATCTTCCTTTGCGTTGGATTGCTGGCAAAATCCCTGCGATTAAGGATTATTTGCCGAGCAATCTAGTTGTGAATATGGTGAGAGAAGTGGTTAAAAACAAACTTAAGGACGCTGTTAAGCAAATGTATTCTACAACAGTCAAAGATTTCCAGAGGAATTTCGATGAAGTCAATAGAAAGTTAAAAGACGAATTGATGAACGCGGGCGTTTTCGACGATGTAAGGCGTAACCTCGAAGAAGCCCGGCTAGAGGCGTTGTCTCCTCAGGAGGCAAATGAGTTGAAAACGGCTACTGCTCAGCTCCTGGAATGGAAGAAGGCGTTGTAATTGTTGAACATTTGTCATAAGAAAAGAAAGGACAGTAAATCATGGATGAATCAATTGATTCGGGAATTCAGGCACAATATCGCAATTTCCAAACCAAAGTACTCGATTATTTAAACAGATCCGGCGCACTGTATGCGCAAGCAGTGGAAGCAACTCGCGGCGCTGAAACGACATTCCAACCTCAAGCGTTGGTCGATAAGTTGCGAGACAATGCCTTCAATCTGGTATTGATAGGGGCGTTCCAAAGTGGCAAATCAACTCTGTTCAATTATTTGTGCGGCGGTCGAGAATTGAGTCCGATTGGCCCGGGTGGCGGTGGCATTCGCACGAGCGGTTGCCAAGTATCGGCTCATTATTTGCGAAACGAGGAGAACGAGTATGCGGAAGTTGCCTGGAGAACTCCAGACGAACTGTTGATGTCGTTGGGTAGTACCTTGTCGATCTATTACAATAACAAGCCTTTAACTCGAGAAATCGTGAACCTGGAAGACGCAGCGGCTAGAAAGAGGCTGGCAGAGAATGCCTGGGATATGGGGCAGAAATCTTCGGGAGATTCGGGATCGGGTAACGATCTGGATAGCAATATTCGTGAATTGCTCCGATTCGCACTCATTGTGGGATGTTTTTATGACCAGTTTATGCAGAATCGCGGGAAAACCCATCACAAGGTTGATGAGTCAGTATCGATGGGCGCTTATCCTCAGGACTGGGAAAAACGCTGGAGCAATGTGAAATCCGTTGCCGACGTTGCCCATTTGTTCAAGCCTGAAGAAGTGAGTTTTGCCTTTATTGCTTCGATTGATTTGCATTTGAATGCTCCGGCTTTAGAACAATTGGGGTGTACGATTATCGATTGTCCTGGGTTGTTTGTATCGAAATGGGACACGATGATTGCCGAACGTTGCATCCGCGAGGCCGATGCAATCCTCTACATGATGCCAGGAGAAAAGGCCTTGACAGCGGAGGATATCAAGGCTTTGCAAACCTGCGTCCAAAAAGGCGGTAAGTATAAGTTGTTATTTGGAGCCAACCTGAGAACAAGCGAAACAAACTGGAAACGTATTCTTGAAGAAGCGGTATTGCCAAAATTAAAAGATGAAGGATTTCCCAATCCTGAGGTTCATGCCTTCCATGCCGGCTTGGCCTTAAGGAGTCTTGAATATAGTTTTGCCGAAGGTGGTATCTTGGAGTCGATGTTGCCTATTTCAGCCCAGGCAATCAAACGCGACATTGAGTTGTCAGGAAAAGAGGTTGATCTTAAAGCTTACCTCAAACGGCAGATCAATAAATTCCTAACGACGCTTACAGATGGAGAGGAGACGTTGGGGGACTATGATGACGATTTTAAAGCCATAGAAACCAAAAGTGGCGTTAGCAACTTTGTGGAGAAGGGGGCGCAATATGTTCTTAAACATAAGGCTTACAGCCTTTTGGTTGGCAACGGCGTCGGGATGATGCTTCGTGAATTGAACCAGCAGCGCGAATTGGTGGCCAAACAATTGGATTCGTTGAAAATAAACATGCGTGAAGCTCAAGATGACATCCGCCAGTCGAAGTCCAACTTAAGGGTTTATAAAGATACCAAGAACATGGCTATTGAAACTATAGACAATGCGCTCAAAGAAACGCATCAATCGCTGACCGACCATTACAAGAGTGTGGCAAAAGATATTCTGCGTGCTCATTGGAAAGAGCTGGTCGACGTAACGAAGAAAGAAGGTAGTTTCATCAATGGATTAAAATCAAAGGTTAGTAGTTCCATAAAAGCGCGATGGGTAAATCGATATAGCCTAAAATTATCTGTTGTACTGAATACGATCCAAAGAGAACTGCAGGAGTCCATAGAAAGGGAATTGAAAGAGACTTGGCAATTTGGTCGATTGAGAGATAAATTCCGTGAATCTGTCGAGCATGTTTTAGAGGTGATGGCTTTAGGCAGAAAGTTGCCAGATCTAGATTCTGTCGATATTCATATCAATCTGGATGATATTCAGAATATCGTCGTGATGAAAGACGCCCGTGCGTTGATAGAAGATGTTTCTTCGTCGATGCAGTCGGATAGCATATTGGCGATTTTAACATTCGGTACAATAAAGTTTTTCAAGTCGAAAAAAAAATGGGCTAATGAGACTCTTGATAAACACAAGGGAATCTTTGAAACGATGGTTGAACGGTCTGTTGAGTATGCCTTATCGCCGAAACGAGGCTGTTTCCAACTTTTGTTTGAGCATCGCAACGAGCTTGACCAGTTGTTGAAGGATAGGCTTGCTCAGGAAGAAAAGGCCTTGGAAGAAGCGCGGCGACTGTTGGAAAGTAGTTCCCAAGAACGGACCGAACGTATCCAGAAACTGGAAGAACTCGCTCCTCGACTTGAACCTATTTGCGAAGAAGGACGCAGATTGCGTAACGAGATCGAATTAGTATTCCCGCCCGTTTACTAATACGTAGGGAATCCGAGGAATACCCGAATCTGCCTTGGCTCGCGTGGATCACAATCGTAGCCAAGGCAGATGGGTAAGTGGAGGGTGAATCGAGAAAAATCGCAAGGAGCGATATGCAGCAAGGTCACGCAACAGATGAAAAACGGACAAAAAATTAACAGATTAAAAAATCAGGTTTTAGATTACTTAGAAAGGGCAGAAAACGAGATTAGGCAAATCGAACCTCGCCTTAGCTTGGGTAAACAACGTGATTGGGGGCAAATACGGAATAAATTGAAAAACGATACGTTCAACCTGGTGCTTGCGGGCGAGTTTCAGCGAGGGAAGTCGACATTGTTTGATTACTTGTGTGGGGGGAGGGAATTGAGTAGGTTAGGGGAACTTGAGGGGGGAATACCAACGAGTGCTTGTTTGGTGTCGGCATCTGCTATTTCAGAATCGGAGAGGGAATATGCCGAGATTCGGTGGAAGTCTGTATCGGAACTCGTGGCCCCATTGGTAGATGTTTTAGGAATTGCCGAGAACAAGCTTGCCGACATGCTGATTGCTAATTCGTTGGTTCCGGTGGCTTGGAAGGCCTGGAGCTCGAGACGTGATTTCGGAGAACAACGAATTAAAAAACAGGCGTTGTTGCAATATGCCCTGATTATCGGGAGTTTTTACCGTGATTTACGTGGGCGAAATGCTGAGGCGCGGTGTTCTATTGGCCAAGCGACGACAATGGGAGCTCGTCCTCAGAATTGGGAAAAACGGTGGAACTCAATTCATTCTGCATCGGATATCAGGAGGCAATTCCGGGTACAGGATATCCTATTTGCATTTATTACGTCGATTGAGTTGTATCTTCATGCACCTTTGCTGCGTCAATTGAATTGTGTTGTGACAGATTGCCCCGGCTTAGCTGCATCAGGTTGGGATGATGGAACTGCGGAACAATGTATGCAGAATGCTGATGCTATCCTGTATTTGCTCCCTTACGACAAGGGATTGGGAAATGAAGAAGTGAAAAATATAGGAAAGTATGGTTGCAATAAATTGTTATTTGGCGTCAACCTCAAAAGAGCTGAAGACGAGTGGAATCGGATCGAAAAAGAACAGATCGTTCCAAAATTGAAAACGCTGGGCTTCAGGGAGCTATCTATTTACCGGTTCCACGCTGGTTTGGCTTTGAGGGCAAAGGAGTATCAAGATGAAATGCAGGGGTGTTTAGACGAGGCTTCGGCGCGAGCTATTGAAAATAATATGCGATGGTTCCCTAAGCAGAAAACGAGGTTAACGTATTTAGAACATCAAATTAACAAGTACCTTAGAGTCTTGTCTGACGACGAAGAAAGTATAGAACTGTATCGCAATGGCTACCGTAGTTTAGAACAACGCAGTGGGGTCCCTTCTCTTGTAAAATTGGCTAGTACCTATGTATCGGATAACAAAATGCATCGTTTGTGGGTAGAAGAAGGCCTTGATGTAATGCTCCATTGGTTGAAATCAAACATCCAGAGCCTTCAAGAAAAAACTCCCAAGGTTCAGACGAGAGAATACAATAGGGTAACTCCCGTAAAACCTCAGAATCAGGGTAAAACCCTTCAGGGGGAGGCGGTCAAGAAGCAGATTAAGCGAAAAATTGATCGGGAGATTAAGTTTTATTTGCCGCAGATTGTAGAGGTTTCCAAAGATAGGGGAGATAGGATACTTAGAGGGTATCGCAAAAAATGGATCGATCTTGTTGTTGAAAGTAGGGAAATCCTCAAATTTTTAGGCCTTAATGGCTCTCCAATAATGTGGGATCCGTGCCCTCCTCCTATCATAGGAATGATTAAAGAAATTAGCTGGAAAAGGAGAAACTATTTCTCAGCAAATGCCATCAATTTGTTAGGGGAGATTTTGGGAAAAATCGAGAGAGAATTGAAGGATTCTTTAAGCTGTCAGATTGAGTTTTTACGATTAAAAGATTGCTTGAAGCAACTAGCAGAAGAGGCCTTGTCCGAGACGAGGTGCGAGATTTTACCCAAAAATCCGATTTTTTTAAATCCACCAATTACAATCAACACTGATGTCCATGAATTGAGCTCACTGGTAAGTAATAACTTTAGGTACTTTATAGACGAGGCAACAAAATTCAGGGTTTATACGGATAGTTCTTGGGCGGAGCAAGTCGTAGATCAGTATTGGTCAGTTATTCGATGGACGGTTCATCAGGCTATTGAGAAAGCGTTGTATCCACCGCAGGGGGGCTTACGAGTGGTACTGGAGGTGAGTGAGCAGATGAAACAAGCTTTAGATAGGTGTACCAAGCAATCTGCTGGGGTATATCATGATCGTCTAAAACAGGAAAATATCGTTAGACAAAAGTCGAATCCCGAAACAGAAACTTTGACGCAAGGGATTAAGAAATTGCAAAATTTGTACAATGAAGGAGAACTCCTGAAACTTGAGTTTGAAACGGTTTTCCGTGACCCATCATGGATTAGGCAGATTTGAACAGTATTTGAAGAAAGGAGTCTGAAGAGATGTATCGCGAGCGGATCCAAGACTGTGTGTTTACCGGAGGTATGTTGGCAGACGCCTGCTTGAATACTTCGGCGGGAGGGTCGTTGGCTACTCAGTTGGCCTCGTGGATCAATACGCCGAACTGTACTGTGTACGATCGTGCGATAGATTGCGTTTATCTGCAAACCCATACAGGGGGATCAAATCTGCACCATCTCATCGATGGACAACACGATATTTTCGGGGCATTTGATGCTGCGGCGCGAGCGTTGCCGGATGATTCATTATGGCAAGAAGTCATGGGTACGGCCACACACCTCGGAAAAGATTTGTTCTCTGCCTCTGGGCTTCCTGTCGTTTCGTTAGAGCCAGAAACCTATCATCAGGCTAACGCCTGGTTGCGAGATGTTCTGCACTTGCCTGGCGATTGGCTTGGCGATTTCTTGCAGATCAATGGGTTGGAATTATTTGGCGGGGTGTTAGCGGTTGCTGCGATCGCAGTGGGATGCCAGAATGCCGACATGGCTCGATTGGCTGAGTTGAGTGCGGCAAGCGGGTTGGCTGGAGCCTTGGCCGCTAATCCTATTGGGATGTGCGCTGCCGCTATTGCCCTGGTCATGGCCTGGAAACAACTCCAGGGGAGAGACGTGAAACAAATAGCCCGTCCTATGCTTGTTGGGGCCGGAACGGTTGGCGCTGTATCGTTAGCTGGGTACGGCATGGCTGCTCTAGGGTTGTCGTCTGGCTTGTTGCCGTCGATTGGTTGCCTGTTGATCAGCATGGTCATCGGATTGTATGTCCGGAAATTTCTGTCCGATCGCCTGTTGGATGAACCCCAGCTTGTCTCTGAAGACAAGTCTCTGCCGCCCCCTCAGTTGCAGTTGGAAAATCGTTCCCGCTGGGACTGCCCAAGCCTAGCCGATATTAAAATGGCGCTCAGTCAATTTAGTTATCCAGAACCTTATCCAATGTCAGAGCCTGTCCGGCAAATGTTGCGGAACCGTTTGGAATCGCCCGGGGAATCTAAATCTCATTAACAAGGAACAGGAGAAAAACGCTCGCTGAGATTACTATCTTTCTTTTCAATAGAGTAGGCTGTCTTGATCAAAGGGCAGCGCAAGATGATGCTGTCGCTATAAACGCATTTGCCAATCTCTTTTGAGTTGTCTGTCATTGGTTTTGATCTTTTACGCTTTTACTTTGGCAAAGATAAACTCAATAAACGATCACGTTTCCTGTCGTTGTAATTATCCAGACATGAACGGGAACCCTGACTTATCTCTTCATTGACAAACGACAGGGAAATGGAGGCGCCGACATAATCGACCTCTATCGTAGGGGGTGGAAAATAGAGTTATTGTTCAAGCAACCGAAACAAGATTTTTTCTTGAAGTATTTCTTTGGAGAGAAGGCCTACACGATCAAAATCCAGGTTTGGGTAACGCTAAGAACCAACCTGCTGCTGATAGTGGTACAGATCAGAACTATCCTAGGATTCCCCTTGGTTCGTTTGCTTTTTTTTTTTTTGACAATTCCCGAGAAATTTTCAAAAATTTTATTGACATGAATTGTATATAGATCTAGATGATTATTCATTCTCGATTTTCTTATCATATGAGTAAGTTCACTACTGTCCACTAAAAATGGACAAGGTTAAAAATTAAATAAACTCAGTTCACCTGAGCCATATATGTCTTTGGCATTTTTGAAATTCGATTTGTCGAATAAATCACGAAGCTGTGTTTTGTCAGTCAGCGAGATTCCGAGAATTTGAAGAACTTCATAGATGCTACGCTCCAATTTCATATCATGTTGCACTATTGCCACCAAGCAGTAAGTGATTATGGCACAATAGATTTGGA
>CASFPZ010000026.1 GCA_949296365.1 uncultured Akkermansia sp.
TGGGGTACATTATTGATTTTCATGATTCGTTGATTTCAAACGGATTGCAATAACCTTGCAGACACGCTCCAGAACGTGTTTTAACGGATTGTAAATACGTTGAAAAAGAAAGCCCTTCCCAATGGGTAAAAATCTCAATAAATCATTGAGTATCAATAGTTAAGAATACGAATCAAAAAATTCCGGCATCGATTGAATTCACGGTTTCCAGATTCACTGGATCTCGTATTGCATACAAACATATAGAGACCAGAAGAGCGAATCTTCCAGGGCACAACTTTTATCTAAGAAATATCGTCAATTTCTACTTTAGAGCCCCAAAGAAGCACTCTAGACCGGATGAGTTGATCCTATTTCTAGAACAAGCAGAATCCTCAACAATGCGAGGCACGCCCCTACTCATTCGGTAGCATCGATTATTTCAGCAATTCTTGCTGGGAAAATCCAGTGAGGCGTTTCAGCGTTGCGATGAGATTGGCGAACGCGCAGCCCAACGCGACCATCAAGGGGGCGCCAATCACCAGGAAGCCCCACCAGGCAATACGCCCGACAGCCACATTGTAAGCGACCTGTTGTTCAGCAGGAGGCAATGTGACAACAGGCGCCATCAGGACATAAGCTACCGCCATATTAGCCAACGAAGAGAAGAGGAAGGAGCCCGCCAGAATCCAGGTCATGCGCCTCATCAAACGAGCATACTCATCCACCACGCCGCGTTCGCGGATCGATTGTTCAATAGCCACAACCCGAAACACTTCATCCGTATAGATCAACGACCTGATCAGTGGAGAGTCCGACCTAGAAGACACCCAAACAGCAGCCGCCATCACCAATGGGACAGCCCCTTCTTTCACCGAGAACAACCACGGCGTGTAGCGGTGGATCTCACCCGTTGAAGAAACGACAACCAGGCTAATCACGCCAGTCAACAGTACGCCAGCCAAGCCCACCCCCGACATGAGATCGAATTTTCCCTGTTTCAGTCGGTTCCATACGCCATACACGATGGGGAATCCCAATGCAACGATCATCGCCCAGAGAGGGCCAATTTCCCAAAATTTCTGGCCTACGGCGCGATTTGCCATATCCACAGAGCCCTCGCTACAATGTTCCAGAATCAGGACAGGGATCACAATATTCATCAGAATACTCATCCAGGGAGACGAGCGACGCGGTCGGGCAGTTTGAGATCCGTTTTGTTCCATTGGCAGGGGGTTTTTAGCACGCTTGTAGCGAGCGCATCAAGCCTACCCCGTTTCATATCCGATCCGGAGGATTTATTCTTTACTTTGGCACAGCCAGTTGGGACTATGCCTTCCAGCAACCCCACGCACACAGTATGCCAGCAGAGACCGACCCACTTCACGAAGCCAACGAGCCCATACAACCACAAACGCTTTTCCGAGGGAGATTCCTGAGTTTGATTCGAGAAGGGCGCTGGGAATATGCCGAGCGCGTCCATGCCCAAGGAGCCGTCATGATCGTTGCGGTAACGCCGGAGAACGAGCTCCTACTCGTCGAAGAATACCGCTATCCCCTGCACGCCCGCACCATCGGGCTACCCGCCGGCATCGCAGGAGACGACCACGAGGAGACCCTCAAAGAAGCCGCCTATCGCGAGCTCATTGAAGAAACCGGCTATCAACCCGCCACGTTGCGTTTGCTCTGCTCCGGGCCCTCATCCCCCGGATTGACGTCGGAAATCATTCATTTTTTCATGGCAGGAGCTCTCGTTCAAGTTTCCGAAGGCGGAGGAGTCGACAACGAAAACATCACCGTCCACCGAGCCCCCCTCGACACCATCGATCAGTGGATCGAGGGCCAGCTCCGGCAAGGCCGCGTCATTGACCCCCGCGTCTATCTAGCGTTGCGTTTCCTGCACGCATGACCATGGGGGCGAGACTCACGATTCGTCCGGCAGAGCGCCAGCCGAACCCAGAGGAAGCGCCAGGACGAACGCCGCCCCGGGCAAACGACTCTTTTCCAAGTACAAATCTCCCCCCAACGAACGAGCCAGCCCGCGCGACAGAGCCAGCCCAATACCCAGGCCCGGCTTACCGCCGTTTTCAGCCTCAGGCGTACGGCAAAACAGGTCGAAAACCATCTTCCTGTTTTTCGGCGAAATGCCAGGGCCATTATCGCGGAAACGGATCATGAGGAACTTGCCCTCGATTTGCACCGTCATAGCAATGCGGGGGGAATCGGTTTTTCCGTATTTAATCGCGTTGTTTGCCAAATTATCCATAATTTGTTCCACAGCAAGAGCATCAGTCTTCAACAGCCTGATTCTGGCAGAAGGAGCCAGCTTCCAGGAATAGTCGAAACCGGCGAGAGACAAGCGTTCCTCGAGACGATCAGCGATAGGTTCTATCAGTTCCTCCACCGTCACGAGGTCACGCATGGGGCGACCTCCCTTTTTCTGAAGTCTGGCATAAGACAGGACATTTTCGATCATCAGTTCGAGCCGTTTGCACGACGACCTTATCGTCGCGTAATACTCGGGCAATTTTTGAGGGGGCACCATCCCGTTTTCCAGCATCTCGGCATGAAGGGAAATCGAAGTCAACGGAGTTCTCAACTCATGAGTCACCGACGAGACGAACTGGTTTCTCCGTTGATCGAGACGAGCCATCGCCAACACCCAAGCCACCAATCCAGCAGCCGCGGCAAGCAAGACCGACCAAACACCGGCCAGGGTCCAACCCAGGACAGACACATCCAGGTCTTCTCCAGCCAATTGTTGGCCCGGGGAAAAGACAAACGGGACCGACCTCAGCACCCATTTTTCGTTGGGATGTTCCAGTTCCACTCGGTTCAACGTTCCGTTAGGCAACATGTTCCAGGCGACATCCAGCAGGAATTTTTTGAGTTGTTCTGGGTGAAAGACAAGTCCCTCCAGCCCCGTGCCGTCAGCCATAGGGACAGGCCGGAGAGCCATCAGATCGCGGCCATGCCAAAAAGCACGGAAGGCACAGCCCTTACCGCCCCAATTGACCCCAGACGCGCCAGGGTTTTTCGTTTTTGATTCTCGCAACCAACTCGCCAGCAATTCATTGCCGAAGTGGCTTTTGTTCACCGTTTCAGCCAGCCACAGAGGATCCGACTCAGGGGAAAACATTCGGCCAGAGGGGAACACAACCAAATACCCGCGAACAAACGGAGGTTTTTCCTGAGCCAATGCCGTCAACACCATATTCGACAAGGCCATTTCATCTCGACGGGGTTTCAGGCCTTCATTCCACGAAACCGCTTCATGTAAAGCAGCCCACCGCGTTTGTTCTTCCGCTAAAAACGACTCCATTCGGGCATCCATCGCCTGGGCCGCAACAGAAGCCTTCTCCTCAAGATTCGCCTGGTATTCATCGAGAATACGCAGGTATTCCACATGGATCAGCAGCCAAGACAACCAACCCAATGCCCCAAACACACCAGCCAGGCAAAGGATCAGCACGCCAAACCGCGTTTTTTCCGATTTTCCCATGGGCTACAAACAGATCAACATTGCCAACGGTAGCCCTGCCCGCGCACCGTTTCCAAACAAGAAGCCATGTCACCCAGCTTGTTCCTCAACCGGGTCATCGTCATCTCGACAGTTTTGGTTTCGACCAACCTCGGATCCATATCCCACACGCGCCGCAACAACTCATCGCGCGACACCAAGCGACCTTCGTGCGCCCCAAGATAGGTCAACACCTTGAATTCGCGGTTCGTCAACCCAACCTGGAGGCCATCCTCAAAGGCAATGCACTGACGATCGTACATTAATACGCCACGCGGCAATTTCATTTGTCGAACAGAACGCGGCCGCTCAGGAGAACGGCGCAGCACCGCCTCGATTCTGGCCAACAGTTCTTTGATACTGAATGGTTTCACCACATAGTCATCCGCGCCAGACCTAAGGCCGCGCACACGGTCGTCTTCATCGCTCCGCGCCGTCGCCATGATCACAGGCACGCCAGGACATTCTTTAGAGATCAGCGACAACAGTTCAAAACCATCGATTCCGGGCAAGCCAACATCCAGCAATGCTAAATCAAAAACTTTTTCTTGGACAAACCTGTAGGCCTGTTGACCATCGCAGCAAGAAATGACTTCATATCCGCACATTGTTAACGCATCCGACACAGCGCAGCGGATCGGCTCATCGTCTTCAGCCCATAAAATTCGACACGGATAGTTCATGGAACTATGCAACATGGTTGACCCAATTTTGAAAAGACAAAAATTCATCCATACCCTTAAAACAGTCGAAGCTTGCGAAAAATTCAGATCGGAGTATCATTTCCCTATGAAAATCGTTGTCGTTGGAAAAGGCGGTCGAGAACACGCTCTCGTTAAGGCTTTAGCAGATTCCCCATCAGCCCCTGAACTCTTTTGTTTTCCAGGGAGCGACGCCATCAACCGAATCGCCAGCCCCATACCAGTCCAGAATATGGACGATTTGATTAACTGGATGAAAGCCAACGCCATCGACCTCTGCATAGCCGGCGAAGAAAGCTATCTCGTCAAAGGAGATGGGCTCGCCAATTGTTGCCAACAGGCAGGCATCCCTTGCTGGGGCCCCGTCAAAGAAAGCGCCCAGCTCGAAGCCAGCAAGGAATTTGCTAAAAATTTCCTCACACGCCACCATATTCCCACCGGGAAAGCCCAAACCGCCCAGAATTTGGAAGAGGCCCGAGCCCTCATCGGCGGGATCTACCCAACAGTTTTGAAATTTGACGGTCTTGCAGCGGGCAAAGGCGTCGCCGTCTGCCCCGATGAAGCCACAGCCGAAGCCTTTCTCAAGGAAGTATTTATCGATCAACGTTTTGGCGCAGGCAGGCTTTTAGTGGAAGAATTTCTCACGGGTCCTGAAGTTTCAATTTTCGCCGCCATTTCTGACAACAATTACCTCATTCTCTGCCCGTCTCGGGACTACAAACGCCTCCAGGACGGCGACCAAGGGCCCAACACCGGCGGCATGGGGGCCGTCGCCTCTCGAGCACTCATCCCCCAAGAAACCCTGACGCGCATCGAGCAAGAAATTGTTCGTCCCACGTTCCTCGGGTTGAAAGAAGACGGGCTTTCCTACCGAGGGTTTCTGTATTTTGGTCTCATGTTAACGCCAGACGGGCCCAAAGTCATTGAGTACAACTGCCGGTTTGGCGATCCAGAATGCCAAGCCGTCATGCCCCTCCTCCGCGGGGATCTGGCAACCTTCTGCCACCGGGGCGCCCAAGGGGAGCTCGACAGCTCGCTCATCACCTTTGCCGAAGGATGGAGCGTCTGTTGCGTACTAGCTTCCGCAGGTTACCCAGCCTCGTCGCACTCGGGAGACGTCATCCATGGGCTCGATACCCTCCAACAAGGGTACGTCTACCACGCAGGCACGAAATGGGATCCCGAGCGCCAGTGTTACCTCACCAACGGCGGACGCGTCCTAGCCGTTTCCGTCCAGGCGCCCACCCTCGACGAAGCTCGCCGCCTCGCCCATCAGGAAGCCGCCCACATCACATTCGACGGCGCCCAGCGCCGCACAGACATCGCATTTGCCACGTTCGAACGTTGAACTCTTAGAGTTGCAGACAAGCCCCCTAAGTATTCTGTTTCGAGACGGACATTCGATGCATTTACCTTGTCGCGACAGCCTTTCCGTTCAATTGGGAGGAATTGAAACAGCCGACCACCGCATCTAGACTACCCGAGCGTAAGTTTCTTTCCGCGGCAATCGGCGAGAGAGGATATCAATCATTCATTTATAAAGTCTTGCCCAATACCGGCCACAGAGTCGCTCTATGGCCGGTCGAAAACATCAAGGGACAAAGGGGGCAGAAGGCTGTTATTTCTTATCTGTGGATTTAGAGGCGTCTTTGGGAGTTTCCTTAGACTGAGCCTTCTGTTTTTCCGCAGCTGCTTTCATTTTATTCAGGATATTTTCCACATCTTCATTTGAAACATTGGGAATTAATTGTTTCAACATATTGCGAGCCTCATCGATTTTATCTTCAAGAACCAGAAGTTGGACACGAGTTCCTGCCACAAGTCGTTTGATTTCAGGTTCCAAATCCTTGTGTTCCTTCTCAAATTCGTCCAATAGTTGGCTTATCTTCTTCGTATCAGTCATGTCGGAAACGCCCTGTAATTTTTTCATGAAGGCATCTCCTTGTTCTTGGATTTTCTTCTCTCTCGCCGCTTCAACTGCTTTTTGTTTAGCTAATTCTTCCTTTTGTTTCTTATAGCCGGAAATATCCTTCGTATCTAAGGCAAGGAGTTCTTTTTCAACGTCGCTGTAAAATTCCGTATTCGCAAATTGTTGTGGGGCAAGCTTCATCACCTCAGCCAACGCCATAATTTTTTCATCACCAGTAGCCTTTGCTGCTTTTTCACGCGCCTTTTTCAATGCTTCGCCCTTTTGTAGCGCCGTATCTAGCTCGCGCATCACCGATGCTTTGTCTCTACCGCCGACAAAACTCCAAACCGGCGTCCCCTTAGCATCAGCGAAAACTACAGTTGGGAACCCTTCAATTTGGTACGCAGTCGCCAACTTTTGATTCATTTTTTTCACCTCATCGCTTTGTTTCCTCTTTTGCGGATAATCTAATTCCAGGAGGACAAATTTTTCTTGAGCTTTTTTGATAAAATCCTCTTGGCTCATCACATTTTTTTTGAGAGCCATACAAGGCGGGCACCAGTCAGATCCAGTGAATTCGATCAGAATGCCTTTATTGGAAGCAGCCGCCTCCGCCTTGGCTTTTCCCATATCATCGAGGATCCATCCATCGGCAGCGAAGGCAGACACAACACACGCGACCGAAGCCGCCATCATAGAAAGAAACAGTTTATTCATAGCTTTTCAGCCTCTACCCGATTTCCCCGGACAAGTCAATCTAGCTCTACTGAAAAGGCGTCATGGCGCGTGTGTCCTGAACTTATTTGAGATTGATGATTATGGTTGAGTTGGTTGAGTGGCTAGAGATTTTCCTTTTTTAGCGTCCAGAATCTGGGATTTATTAGCTTTGACAAATGATGCCAGGCGTTCCATTTGGCGACCGATCAGCGATTCTGGGGCCAACTGGACCCCATCTTCCAACATTTTGAGCCCCTCGTCGATTTGGCCTTCAGACAACAGAATTTGAGCGCGGCAAGAAACAATTCTCTGTTTTACCTCAGGTTCCAAATTTTGATATTCTTGTTCGAACTTGTCCAGCAAGTCTCGGATGGCTTGTTTATTGTTCAGAGAATCTTTGAGGGAATCAAATTTTTCATCCAGAGCTTTCGACTGAAGTTCGGCCCTTTCCTTTGCTCGCAAGCCCGAAAGGTCGGTGGTATCGATCGCAACAAGCTCATCGTTCAAGTCGCAATACAGGTCGGAATCGACGTACCTAGGGGGAGCCAATTTTTTCATTTCAAGCAAAGCCATGATCTTTTCCTTACCAGTTGCATGGGCAGCTTTTTCGCGGGCCTTATTCATCAACTCCTTATTTGCCAGGGCTTTTTCCATCTCTTCATAAACAGCCTCCTTGTTTCGGCTGCCAGAAAACACGCCAAACGGGACCCCCGATGCATCAGCAAAAACTATAGTCGGCACATTGTCTATGCCGTAGGCAGTAAACAATTCCTGATTTCTTTTTTTTACAGCCGCCACCTGCTGTCTTTTTTTAGGCCAGTCTAACACCAACAGCACAAAATTCTGTTGTGCCTTTTCAATAAAATCATTGTGCTTCAAGACATTCTTTTCAAACGCCATGCAAGGCGGACACCAATCCGAGCCAGCAAACTCGATCAGCAAACTCCTGTTCGTCTCGGCTGCCACTTTCTTTGCTTGTTCCATATCGTCAAGAATCCATGCATCAGCAGCATATGCTGGCACGATACAGGCAGCAGCAACCGTCATCATGGAAAGAAACAGCTTATTCATAGCATCTCTTCTTCTAACAAAAAACCAAGTATGAGTCAATCAGTCATTCCAAAAAATTATTAAGAATTCTTCATGCTTACACCCATCTTACCTTCTTTAGCACGTTTAATATTCCCTTTTCATATGGGAAGATATGCCAGCAATTAAAAAAACAAACGTTTAATAAATTATATTATTACTATTTATCTTATTTTTTGTTTTCATGAAGATTGTCTAGCGGAGAGACATCCCCCGTCTAGGGTTAAGAATTTTGAGGGGATATTATTAGAAGAGCATTTGGTTAGACATTGGGCAATCATTTTAGGCATTTTTTAAGAGAGCAACGTTTCGTGTTTTACTGTCTAAGCCAGCGCCTTGACAAAAGGGGTTACAGCGCTAGCATTTAACGAGAGCCTGGGGGCAGTTAACTTCAGAGAGAAGCAAGAAGCTGAAAGATTGCCAGGGATCACCGTTTCTATTTTTTCAACCGTCCATCCTGCATCAAGGATTAAGTCAACATGATTGATATTCAAACCTTACACCCCTTGTTCTGGCTGCACCTTACAGGAAGCCTGGTTCTTGGGCTTTGTTGTTGTCAAGAATCCACGAAGGCGCCCGACCAGGGTGTAGCGGAGGCGAAGCACGTAGAGACACGGAGCGTAACGGACATGGCGGGGCGAACAGTGTCAATTCCAGTTACCGTCGACTCGATCGTCTGCACAGGTAGCAACGCTCTACGCCTAGTCAGTTATCTGCAAGCCGTGGACCTGCTAGTCGGCGTAGAAGAGACCGACCTCGAGTACCAAAAGTCAACCAAGCGCGATTACGCCCATGTCTACTACTCGCGATTCAAGGATTTGCCAGTCATAGGCAAAGGAGGGGGGACCGCCTACACAGCCTACCCGGAAGAGATATTAAAAGCCGCGCCAGACATTATTCTCACCAGTTACGCGCGAGAGGCGACCGAGCAGTTACAGAATGAAACCGGCATTCCAGTCGTCAACATTCGCTGCGATCATTCCAATTTTATGGACGGCGAATGGGCCGAGGCACTCCGATTGACGGCAGATTTGCTAGGCAAACGAGACCGTTGCGAGCAATTGTTACGCTACATTGCAGACAACAGAGAGGATTTAGCCCGGCGATCAGCCAAGGCCGCAGCGACCAGCAAACCCAAAGTTTATGCAGGAGCCGTCACGTTTTCCGGAGCACGCGGGTTTACAGGGACTTACGCCCATTTTGCACCTTTAGAGGCCGTCAACGCCCGCAATGTAGCAGACGAAACGGGCGAGGAGGCCTTTTTCACCGTCGACCGGGAACAAATCATCCAGTGGGACCCTGATATCATTTTTTTGGATCCCGGCAACATGCATCTCGTCCAAAAGGAATACGATTCTCATCCTAGATTTTTCGAGACTCTTACAGCCGTTCAGCAGGGGCGGATCTACACCATGCCCTCATTCAACAACTATTCCACCAATATGACTTATTGCTTGATGAACGCCTACTTCGCCGGGAAAATCCTGTATCCCGACCAATTTGCCGACATTAAGATGAAGGACAAGGGCAACGAGATCATGCAACGCTTCTTAGGAAAGGCTTACTTTGACGACATGGAAGCCGACGGACTCTACTATGGGCCATTGCCCCTGAAAGGGCACAACAAGATGCAGACCCCAATTAACGAGCGCCCATGAATCGAGCCTACCGCAGCTACGTTGTTAGAAAATGGTTTGTGTTGGCGGTTTTATTTTCCCTGTTGTGCATTTGTACGATATGGTCCGTCTCCGTTGGGTCCACTCGTCTGGCAATACCAGACATAGCAACCGCATTGATAGGAGAAGGGGACCAACACACCATGGCCATCGTGTGGAATATCCGCCTGCCACGCATAGCAACCGGCATCATTGTTGGAGCCGCCTTGGCGATGGCAGGTTGCATCATGCAGAATATTCTACGCAATCCACTAGCATCGTCATCTACCCTAGGCGTCTCGCAAGGGGCCTCGTTCGGGGCGGCGTTTGCTATCGTCTGTTTGGACACCGGCACGTTCGTTCAGGCCAGTTCTGCCTATTCAGCAACAGTTCCCTATTTGATTACTTTATGCGCATTCATTGGGGGATTTTTAACGACCGCGCTCATTTTGGGGCTAAGCCGGTTTGCCCAGGCCTCACCTTCATCGATGATCCTGGCTGGGGTTGCTTTAGCGACATTATTTGGCAGCGGCACGGCCATGATCCAGTATTTTGCAGACGACGTCAAAGTTGCTTCGGTCGTGTACTGGACCTTTGGGGATTTAGGACGAGCCAGTTGGCAAGAGATCCAATTAACAGCAGGCGTTTCACTCCTTTCCATGGTCTACTTTTTCGTCAACAGTTGGAACTACAACGCCATGGAAAGCGGCACAGACACAGCCCGCAGCCTGGGCGTATCGGTCAACACGCTGGTTTTGACCAGCATGGTACTTTGTTCGCTCATGGCCTCGGTAGCCACCGCATTTGTCGGCTGCATCAATTTCATCGGACTCATTGCCCCCCACATGGTTCGGAAATTTGTTGGCAACGACCATCGATTTCTCATTCCAGCGTCAGCGCTCATGGGGGCTTTGATCTTAGTCTTGTCGGAGTTGGCGTCCCGCACCCTAGTTTCGCCAACAATCTTGCCAATTGGAGCATTAACCTCGTTTCTTGGGACGCCCATGTTCCTCTATTTAATCTTCAAAAGGAGAAACTTGATATGATCGAGGTTCACCATCTTTCGTATTCCTATGGCAAGCGCCAGGTATTGCGCGACATCTCGTTTGCAGCCCGACCAGGGGACTGCGTCGGCATCCTTGGAAACAATGGCGCGGGGAAATCCACCCTCATCGCCTGTCTCAATCGCATCCGCAAGCCAGACAGCGGCACAGTAGCCGTCAACGGCAAAAATATTTATGACATGGACCGCTTAGAGGCGGCACGCCAGATAGCCTACGTCTCTCAGAAAAACCAGATCAGCGAGATGACAGTTTACGATACAATCCTATTAGGTCGAATGCCCTACATGAAATGGCGGCTTTCTCACGCTGACTATGCCCTTTGCGACGAGATTTTGGAGCTCACGGGCATGACCGAGCTCAAGCTCCGCTACGTCAACGAGCTCAGCGGCGGCGAAGCGCAAAAAGTCATGATAGCCAGGGCATTCGTCCAACAGCCGCAACTCTTATTGCTAGATGAACCAACTAACAACCTCGATCCTAAAAACCAATACGAAATGATGCGGCTCGTCCGCCAAACCGCCCAAGACCGCGGCATGGTCGTTTTAGTCGTCATCCATGATTTGAACTTAGCGTTACATTATTGCAATCGTTTCCTTTTTATTAAAGGCGGGACAGTCTACAGTTTTGGTGACATTGAAACCATTACAGAACAGACTTTATTAGATGTCTACGGCATTCACGCCACTTTGTTCACACGCAACCATCGCCGCTTTGCAATCATCGAATCCTAAACAACCATCCCCAATCACACCAACTATGACACCAAACGCACTCTGGGAAAAAGCAGCCGCCTTCCACGGACATGTCTGTCCTGGGCTTACAATCGGATACCGAGCGGCCTTATATGCAATTGACTTACTGCATCTCGACTTTTCGGCAGACGAAGACATCGTCTGCATTGCGGAGAACGACGCCTGCGGCTGCGACGCCATCCAAGCCATCCTGGGCTGTACGCTCGGCAAAGGCAATCTCCTCTTCCATATGACAGGCAAACAGGCTTTCTCATTCTACAATCGCAAGACCGGCCACTCCATCCGGCTAGTGCTCAACGTATCAACGCAGGGCATGAGTAAAGACGAAGCTTTCGAGTATTTCCACACATGCCGACAGGAAGACATGTTTGAGGTCAAAAAAACGACTATTCCACAGCCAGAGCACGCACGGATGTTCGGTTCCTACGTCTGTGAACAATGTGGGGAAATAACCGGTTCTAACTGGATCCGTATCCAAAACGGCCAAAAACTCTGTCTCGATTGCGCCGACCGATACGATCGTTTTCACGCGTAAAAACCAATCAGAGCACTCGCCATTCGCCAACAGGGGTAAGAGAGAAGCGAGCCAGTTGCCCGTAGCCTTTTGACAAGCAACAGGGCACATATCATAACGCGAGCCCAGAGATCCCCCCTCTGGACTCGCGTTGGTTTTTGGAGAATTTTTCGAACCAAGCGTTTTACAGGCACATTTCGAAAATCTTTTCGATGTCCTGTTGATTAAGCGGTTTCAATCCGTTTATCGAGCCATTACCACAAGCCTTTCGGGCCATCACAGGGAAGTCTTCCTTTTTGATTCCGATTTCGGTGAACGTACTTTGCAAGCCCAAGGTATCGAAGAAGAAATGCGACAAGCGGTCGATGCCCTGGCGGGCAATTTCCATAGCCGGCAAACTAGGATCGATGTCCCAAACACTAGTAGCCCATTGCACGAACTTCGGTGCAGTTGTTTCGTCCAGGCAATACTCCATCCACCGAGGCGTCAGAATAGCAAGACCCAAGCCATGAGTAATGTCATAGATAGCCGACAATTCATGTTCCATCGGGTGGCAGCTCCAGTCGTGTTGTTTGCCACCATTGACGAACGTATTGAGGGCCCACGACGATGTCCACATCAAGTTAGCCCGCGCTTCGTAATTTTGAGGATCTTTCATTGCGATAGGCGCATACTTGATTACCGTTTTCAGCATTCCCTCCATGAAGGTATCCAGCATGTAGATATCGCGATCCATGGTGAAATAAATTTCGAAGATATGAGACATCATATCGACAGCGCCGCAAGCCGTTTGGAACGGGCTGACCGTGTAGGTATTCGTAGGATCCAGGAATGATACGCGCGGCAAAATGGGGCGAGCGACTCGACCGATTTTGTCCTGAGTTTCAGGATTGCTAATCACCCCGCCAGCATTCATTTCCGAACCCGTTGCCGCCAGAGTCAAGATCGTCACAACCGGCAAGGCTTTTTCAACAGGAGCCCAAGTTGCGTTGAAAAAGTCCCATGCATCGTGGTCGACACATGCAGCCGCTGACATCCACTTTGTTGCGTCTAGGGTTGATCCGCCACCAACAGCCAAAAGGACATCGATTTGTTTATCTTTGCAGATTTGGGCGCCGCGTCGCACTGAATCAATGCGAGGATTAGGTTCAATGCCAGACAATTCGAACACTTCCAAACCAGCTTTTTGGATTTCGTGGATGACTTTGTCGTACAAGCCGATTTTTTTGATGGATCCACCGCCATACGTCAACAACACCCGTTTGCCAAACCGGCTCAGTTCTTCACCGAGATGGCCCAGCTGATTTTCGCCAAAATACACTTTGGTTGGTACATCGTAAACGAAACTATTCATAAGAGGATTTTTTTCTTATTTACCGGTTTTCAGTCCTATAAGCAAGCCACAAAACAAGGCAGAAGAGCATTCCAGCCGCGTCATGATTCACCATTACCTTCCGGGGTATTCTCAAGCTTATTTGCCCGCCACCATGCATGAGCTTTGGCTAAAGCCTCCTCTCGCGTAGCCAAGCGACCATCAAGTTGTTCGAGGTAGAGGTCATTAAGCAGACGTTTGAAATACGGGCCAGGAGAGAGTCCAGCGTCAATCAAATCTCGACCGTTCAGCAAGGGTTTAGGCAGAGCCTTCCAGGCTTCAAATTCCTTTTTTTGATCTAGCATGAATTGGTAATTATCCAGCAATCCATTGGAAGACAGGCAATCAGCCCGGTGCAACCTCAATTCGTCGTCAAACCAAGGGGACGCCATAAATTGGCGAAGTTTGCCGCGCCGCATTTTTTTGATATCACAGAACGACATGTGGCGCCCGACCATAGACGAGACAGCGTCAACCACAGCATTAGGGTAATGAAGGCGGCGCAGGATGTCTGAGCACATTTGGCGACCGACTTCAGCATGACCATTAAATCGAATTGTCTGTGCCGTTTCATCAAAGAACCGAGTTGGCGGTTTGCCAATATCGTGCAGAAGCACCGACAAGACCAGCTCGAGCGATGGCACAGGTTGCCCCTCGTCCAGGAGACGATCCAGCATCATCATCGTATGAGTCCACACATCGCCTTCGGGGTGCCATTGCGGCGGTTGTTCGCAGCCCTTGAGCGTCAACAATTCAGGGATGAACACATTCATCAAGCCGCAGTCAGCCAACATTTCCACACCAACGCGGCGACGCGGCGCCAGCAAAATTTTATTTAATTCGTCGTGGATTCTCTCGATCGCTATCCGCGACAGCAAACCAGCATGATCGCAAATAGCTTGCCACGTCGACGGTTCAATTTCAAAGCCTTTTGTGACAGCGAATCTTACGGCACGCATCAGGCGCAACGAATCCTCGCGGAAACGCGCAGCAGGCTCGCCGATGCACCGCAACACCTTGTTTTTCAGGTCAGCCATACCGCCCACAAAATCGACGATTTCCCCCGTTTCAGGGTCCTCAAACATGCCATTCACCGTGAAATCGCGACGTTGAGCATCCTCTTGAGGAGACGAAAACACCACACACTCAGGGCGGCGGCCATCCCGGTAAACGCCATCAGTGCGGAAGGTAGCAACGTCGTAATAAACACCTTCTACAGGCACGATAATGACCCCGAAATGCGCACCGACGGAGCGTCCTTCAGGGAACAGACGCAACACCTCGACAGGTCTAGCAGAGGTAGCGATATCAACGTCATGCAGAGGTTCGCCCAACAAACGATCGCGAACGCACCCGCCAGCGAAATAACACAAGAAACCCGCCTGGCGCAACCGAAGCGCAATAGTTCGGGCGCCTTCAAGCAAAGACATATTTGAAGAAAAACTCATGACTCAGGCAATGGACGAAGAGGCGGTGGGGCAATCATATCATTCTTTTTCGAATCCCCTTGTGGGGCTAGCGATTCAGAGCCGCCATTATGTTGTTTTCCGGCAGATTTTGGTTGAACAGAGGCAGGTTTCTGTCCTTTGCCCGTTTTAGGATCTTTTGTGGATTTTTGTTTAGCGTCCACGATTTTATTCATCGCTTGTTCGAACACCACCTGGAACATCATGTCAGGAATCCCACGCAGGCGAATCACCCCCTCTTCATCAAGAAGATAAACAGCCGGGACACGACCAATCCGATACAAGCGGAAAACCTCACCTTTTTCATCAAACAAGCAAGACGCGGTGATACCAGCTTCTTGAATAGCCAATTGAGCCGCTTCAGCTTTTGAGTTAGCAATTGGCACAATATCAAGATCAGGATACGAGTTTTTCAATTTTTCGGCCTGTGCGACAAATTGAGCCGATTGCGCATACGAGGGATTCCAAAATACAAGCAGCGCCGGTTTGCGATTAGGGATGCTAGCCATAGAGCCAGACCCAGACGGCAATTCGAAAGCCGGGCCATCACAACGAATACTGATCTTATTGAGATCGTAAAGCGCCTCCTTCGTCAAGTCGCTCACCCTACCCCACTCGCCAAAAGGTTCATCGAAACATTTAATAATTGCTTCTCTCAAGTAGGCGAGACGAATCGACTTCAGTCGAGGGTCGTCCTGTCGCATGCTGTTTTTTTCTCGCATTGACAACACCAGCCCCATCGCGGCCAAGCCTTGATCGACCGGGTTTTTATTGGCCTCATGCATGTGTTCGAGAATCTCCCGGCAACGCAAATTTGAGGATTGACTCAGCACAGGCGCCGCCTTACCCACACCAGGCACGTTGATCAGGGACGTATCAATAGTATCCAGCAATGCTTTTACAATTTTAGCGCTATTCGTCGCGTCATAAGCAGCAGCAATTGCGGAAGTATGATTCAGCAACCAAATGACAGCCGGCAACGACTCAGGTTTGTCGAGAATCGACTCAGTTTCCTTCCACAACGGTTTCACCATAGCCGCAGGGTCAGGACGCGTTTTGAGCAACCCTTCACGATTTTCCGGTTTAGCGAATTCATACGCTGCATTCCATTCCTCCATTTTGGAATCCCATTCAGCAAGGATTCGTTTCATATTGCCAACATCAGCCCAAGACAAGTTCGCCACCGCCAACAACATGCTCATGCCTATAATATGCCGCTTCATTGTTCTGCTATTGTTACGCGACTTATCGCCATGTCAACACGCCAGCAAGCCACCATGAAAAACAACCCATTTATTCACCAGTTAGCCCACAGGACACCCGCCCAACCTATCTATTTTTGAAAAAAAGAACCTCGCGGACGAATCGATATCGCACGCGAGGCTCTCAACTACTACCTATATATGAAACTCAATAATACCTCTTTTCAGTGAATCCGTCTCTCTCCTTTCGTCTTCCTGAAGTACTACTGATGAGGGTAGGACGCCTCAGACTTGTAAAACGTTCAATTATTTTTTACGTTTTGTCATACCGACAGTTGAACTTTCAGTTAAGGAAGGCAACAGGGGACGAGAATAGCATCTTTCATCCCATGGATTTTCTTTTTGTCGCTAGGCACAATTGTAGCTAGCGCACCGCCCAGGGCAACCCGGTTTGCGGCATTCCGGTAATAATATGGGCAAAGCCGGACTCGGCCATTCATTATTTTCAACTCATCAGAGTTGCGATCATAGTAAGGATGCTGGACAATTTGCCCATCGTGGAACTCCTGTAGGATCCAGGGGGAGGAACCGAATTGTTCCAATGCGTTTTTTAGTGCGGCAGCCCATTCGCCCGATGCCATATCGTGTCCGATCATCACGCCGCGGGCCCCCCAGGCCAAGGGATGGAATCCGGAAATTTTCAAGACGAGGCGTCTTTGTTTTTGAGACATGAGAGCGACTTCGTTCCAGCCATGCACATTAAGCCAAGGCAAGCACGCTTGAGGCGGCAACGGGGCCGGGTCCACCACCCAACCATGAGGGATAATTGCCAGCAAGCGCTCCCAATGCGAGCGACGCAGAGCCGATTTCCATTCACCCTGCAACCCAGGCAGATGGAAAAGAGCCAGCCAGAGTTTTTCTTCGAGGTGAGGCACAGGAGGCGGAGACAGGCGAAGCTGACCAGCGGCGGCAGCTTCCAACAATTCTCTGCTACCGGGGATCTGATCTGTGTCGAACAATTCGAAAAACCGGTAGACGCAAGGAGTTTTTCCCGCCACATAATGTTCAGCAGGCAAGCAGGCATAGCCCTTACCCAACAAACGGGCGAAATAATTCATTTCTTCACGGTAGTCAGCAGACTCTTGAGAAACGATGATATCCGCGCCATCCGGATGTGCATGGCGGAATCCTTCAACCATCCCATTGGGCCCCCCTAATATATTCCACCCAGCCTCGCCATACAAGCGGCTCAGAAATGCCGTCACGCCTTGGCCGCCAGGCACAGAATCCAACTCAGTCAATTTCCATCCATCCTCCATCATGATCAGATCAGGGCGAATGACAGCGGGCACACATTGTTGCAAGGCACAGGAGCACTGACAATCCACCAGCCACTGAGGTTTTCCCTGATTCAGCAATGGGGCCAACCAATTATTTTTCTTCCCTTGCATGGATGCCCCATAGATAGCATGAGCCGCTTCGTAGAAACGTTCGAGGATTCCGCCCAGGCCCAACAAAAACTTGACTTGTTTTTTGTTCAAGGCCAAAGGTTTCGGCGACAACAACCAGGGGATCCCCCCGCGGAACAACCCCTCGCTAGGCAACACTCTTCTTATATCTTCTGGGCTCAACGAATTTGCTCTCACAGACTTTTGGGGCATTAGTTCAACTTACGCAACGCCGCACGGATTAATTCATCCGTATGCGACAGTGGATTTTCTTTAATGCAAGCCGCAATAGCTTTGCGGGCTTCCACCTGTTTGAATCCCAAGGCCACCAGAGCCAATTCAGCGTCTCCGGCCTCGCGACTCGTATCGCCGCGTTCCTGCTGTTCCCAGGTAGCCGCCAGACCGATTTTATCTTTCAGCTCCAGGATAATACGCTCAGCCGTCTTCTTACCGACCCCTTTGGCACGAGCAATTGAACGCACGTCTCCCTGCACCACAGCCGCCTTGAACTGTTCCACATTGACCGAGCCCAAGATCGACATAGCCGTCGTTGGACCGATTCCCGATACACGTTCAATCAACAACAAAAAGATGTCTCGTTCGGCATCCGTTGCAAACCCATACAACATTTGAATATTGTCTCGAATGTACATATGAGTTTTTAACGACAGCTCTTTTCCGATCTGAGGAGCTAGGGCGTCGTACGTCGACAGAGGTACCGTCACTTCGTACCCCACACCATGCACATCCAATACAATTTGAGGCGGCAATGCTTCAGCGACAATGCCACGAAGAAAAGCAATCATAGCAACATCATACCCAAGACCACCACTCATTTCAACACACAATACACACCAAGAGGCAGCTCTAGTTTGTTTTCACCAGTTTTCTTCTTCATCTATTACGGCAGGTATTTCCGGTTCATCTCGCCCCAGTTTGGAAGCCAAGTTCTCGTTGCCCCCAGCCTCATGCGGCGCTAAGTTCCACAAGCCATGCACGATTTTCCGGGAACCAGAGATGACAGGAGGCCATTGATTTGGTAACATTCTCGCAATCCGCTGCCAGCAGACGACAGGCAACCCTATGATTTACAGATATCCATGCATACGCCGCCATCCCATGATTTACCCGAATCGTTAGCAAGCAACCTAGGCATTCAACTAGTCTCGGCAGGAGATGGAACCGTCAAAGCAGTCATGCCAGTCGATCATCGCACAACCCGCGCCAGTTCTCCGGCAGACATTTTGAGCGGAGGAGCATCTTTAGCTTTAGCCGAGACAGCCGCCGGCTATGGATCTCTGGCCTTGTGCGATCCAGACAAAACGCCCGTAGGAATTCAGGTCAGCGCCAACCATGTCCACATGGTAACGGCAGGCACACACGTCGTTGCCACAGGGGTATTGATTCACCGAGGGCGGACAACACACATCTGGAATATCGACATCACCACGCCAGAAGGCCAGCTCGTATCGACAGCCCGCGTCGTTAACCACATCATCGACAAGCGTTCATGAACCAGCCCCCGCCAGTTGTTCATCAAGCTCTTGACCGCCTGGTTCTCAGCACAGTCAGTTTTGCCCTCTACCGACTACCACAGGGGGAAGACCCGGTTCTGGAGTTACAAAGCAATGGCACGCCGAGAACCTATAGCCAATTAGACGATTTGAATAACCAGGCAGGTTTTTTGCTCGCGCCATTCCGGCCAACGCCCCATTGCCCCATCGTTCTCATTGGCCCCGACCAGCAAGCGTCTGGTTGGCCAGCCATAGGCCATCTGCTACACCATTTGCCAGTCCAAGACCAGATCAGACTTCCATCAGATCCACCGATCATTCCCGAAGAGCAGGAGTACATGGATTACAGGCAAGCATTTGGGCGATTTATGGAGCCGCTGCAACGCCAGATTTACCAAAAACTCGTTTTGTCGCGCCGATCGATCCGGGAACTCCCAGGGGGATTTTCTCCTGTAGCCGCCTTTATTCGGGCCTGCCAGGACTATCCAGACATGATGGTCTCGCTATGCCACAGTCCATTGACAGGGACCTGGCTAGGCAGCACGCCCGAAATGCTTTTAACCAGCAATGGCTGCCAGGGAACAACCATGGCGCTCGCAGGCACCATGCCTCGTTACGAAGCCAACCCAACATGGACAAGCAAAAACCTCCGAGAGCAAGGAATCGTCAGCCAATATATCCGCGAGCGGCTTCGAGAGATCTCACCAGTCGTCACCGAACACGGACCCGTCACCGCGCCAGCCGGTCAACTCGTCCACCTCAAGACAGAGTTTCGTTTCAAGCTGTCCGATGAGAACCATCTAGGGAGCCTACTCCGCAGCCTGCATCCGACACCCGCAGTATGCGGTTATCCGCAAGCAGAGGCCAGCCGTTTCATTACCGATAGCGAAGGATTCGATCGCCGTTACTACGCAGGCATCATCGGCAGACTTGCACCCGGCGAGCGCACGTCGTTATTCGTCAACTTGCGTTGCATGGAAATGAGCGCAGGCACCGCCATCCTGTACGTAGGCAGCGGGCTACTTGCCACCTCGGATCTCCAGGACGAATGGGAAGAGACCCAGCAAAAGCTCCATACGATTCTCGACATTCTGAGACCAGGATCAGACGTTGCCACAGAGACATTCACTTCTTGTTGATTCCGCCATGTACTCCGATAAACAAAGCGTCCTTCAATTAGCCACGCTACTCATCGCGCACGGAGTGAGGCGCGTCGTGCTTTGCCCAGGCAGCCGCAATATTCCTTTGACGCAAACTTTGGCCAGCCTACCGGAACTCACGAGTTATGCAATCACCGACGAACGCAGCGCAGGATTCTTTGCTCTGGGGTTGGCATTGCACGATCAAAAGCCCACAGTAGTCTGTTGTACCTCTGGGACCGCCCTGCTCAATTTGCATCCAGCAGTAGCCGAAGCTTTCTACCAACACGTACCCCTCATCGTCGTCTCAGCCGACCGACCCGCCGCCTGGCTTGGGCAAATGGATGGGCAAACGCTTCCGCAGGCTGGCGTTTTTGGCGAACTAGTCCGTTATTCGGCACAATTGCCCGAAGTTCACAGCGATGAGGATGCCTGGCACTGCAACCGCCTGATCAACGAAGCCCTCTTGGCAGCTTGCCATCACGGATACGGACCAGTCCACCTGAACCTCCCTATCAGCGAACCATTCTTTGCGCATCCCGTTGACCAACTACCTCGCCAACGAACTATCGTCCGACACCATGGCCATCAGTTTAGCCGCACAGCGATCGACACCTTTCGACGAGAGATCCAGAAGGCGCCGCGTTGCATGATCATCGCCGGACAAATGCCGCCCACAGCCGTCTGGACAGCCAGGGTTTCTTGTGAGCGTCCCAATCTAGTCTGGATCGCAGAAACTCTGGCCAACCGAGGCGTACCTACGACCGTTCACTCTTGTATCGATTCGTTGCTAGCTTCGATCCCATCAGCTCATTTAGGATCACTACGACCAGAACTCCTGATCACGTACGGCGGGCACATCATCTCCAAACGACTGAAACGATTTCTCCGCCAACACCGACCCCCCGAGCACTGGCACATTTCCCCCGACGGGGGCATCGTCGATTTGTATGGATCGCTCACTCAAGTTATTGAGACAGAACCGCTCGAATTTCTACAGGAGATATTTTTCGGCATGCCGGAAGCCCCAGCCAGTACCTCCGACTATGCCACGCGTTGGCGAACTCATGCAGCCCGGCTAGAGCAGCCCGAGTTTCCCTGGTCCGAGATGCGCGTTGTCAGCCGACTCATCAACCGATTGCCAGCCCAAAGCGTTCTTCATTTAGCCAATAGCTCAGCCGTGCGTTATGCCCAATTATTCCCGCTTGCGCCTAGCATCGATGTTCTCGCCAATCGCGGGACGAACGGGATTGAAGGTTCCCTGTCCACAGCAATCGGTTATGCCGCCGCGTCTAATCGTCTCAATTTCGTTCTCATTGGCGACCTTAGTTTTTTTTACGACATGAACGCATTGTGGAACGACTACTGTGGGGCTAATGTTCGGCTTCTCGTGCTCAATAATTCAGGGGGAGAAATCTTCCACAGCTTACCAGGGCTGGAACTCACCAGCCCAAGCCGAGCCTTCATCACAGGGACCCATACAGCTAGCGCCCGGGCCTGGGCAGAGGATCGAGGATTCGCTTACATGTCAGCCCGCAACAATGAGGAATTGGAGGTTTCTCTTAACACATTTACGCAGCCAAGCTTGACAAAATGTCCCATCTTGTTGGAAGCTTTTACCGACACTGACACCGACATTACGTTGTTGGAGACTTATTACCGCAACTTAACCCACCCATAACCGACACCCGCCATGGCACACCGAGAATGGACCACCATCAAAGGATACCACGACATCCTCTTTGACTATTACAACGGCATCGCCCGCATCACCATCAACCGCCCCCGTTGGCGCAATGCCTTCACCCCCGACACAACCGCTGAACTTAGCAATGCCCTGCTCTACTGTCGCGAATGCCCCGACATCAACGTCGTCGTGTTGACAGGCGCAGGAGACAAGGCTTTCTGCTCAGGCGGGGATATGCACGTCAAGGGGCACGGCGGGTACGTAGGGACAGATGGAGTACCGCGGCTCAATATCCTCGACGTCCAGAAACAAATTCGATCCATTCCCAAGCCAGTCATCGCCATGGTCAACGGCTATGCCATCGGCGGAGGGCACGTCCTCCACGTCGTTTGTGATCTCACCATCGCCTCAGAAAATGCCATTTTTGGCCAGACAGGCCCTCGAGTTGGCAGTTTCGACGCAGGGTTTGGATCCTCGTATCTCGCCCGAGTTGTTGGGCAAAAAAAGGCTCGTGAAATTTGGTTTCTCTGCCGCCAGTACTCCGCACAAGAAGCGTTGGACATGGGGTTAGTCAACAAAGTTGTTCCATTTGATCGGTTAGAAGACGAAGTCGTTTTGTGGGCCGAGACGATCATGCAGCACAGTCCGCTCGCCCTGCGCATGATCAAAGCCGGGCTCAACGCCGAGCTCGACGGGCAAGTCGGCATCCAAGAACTAGCAGGCGACGCGACCATGCTTTACTACATGACCGACGAAGCGCAGGAAGGCGGACGAGCCTTTTTAGAGAAGCGCCGACCAGATTGGACAAAATACCCCAAAATGCCCTGAGTCGGCCATTTGCACCTTTCCGCCATGTATTCGATCCGCATTTTGCCACGCACGTTGCATTTCAAACAACCAGCCGGGACCTCTCGAGGCGTCTACCTCCAGCGGCGGGTGTGGTTTCTCCTGCTCGAAGATCGGGACTCGGGACAATTCGGCGTTGGCGAATGTGCTCCGTTGCCTAGACTCAGTTGCGACGATCTCCCCAATTACGAAGACATTCTAGCTCGAGCTTGTCGCCAAGCAGCAGCAGACGGACAAATCGACGTAGACTCTCTTCAGTCTTTTCCCTCGATTCTATTTGGACTTGAGACAGCCTTCCGCCATTTGCGCCGGGGAAGCCTACGATTCTGGGATACTCCATTTTCCCGAGGGGCCGCAGGCATTCCCATCAACGGTTTGATCTGGATGGGCGATTTCGACACCATGTTGCGACGCGTTCAAGACAAACTTCAAGCAGGATACACCTGCATCAAGATAAAAATCGGCGCTATTGATTTTGATCAAGAGCTCAATCTCCTCGCCCATATCCGCAACCGTTTTAGTCGAGAGCAAATTGAGTTACGCGTCGATGCCAATGGGGCCTTTTCTCCGGCAGAAGCTCTTCGCAAGCTCGAACGATTGAACGCCTTCGACCTACATTCGATTGAGCAGCCCATTCGTGCAGGCCAATGGGATGCCATGGCCGAGCTCTGTCGACAAACGCCAGTTCCCATTGCGCTAGACGAAGAACTCATCGGCATCAATACCCCGCAACAACAAGCCGAGTTGCTCGATGCGATCCGCCCGCAGTACATCATCCTCAAGCCCTCGTTGCACGGAGGCTGGCATGGGGCCGAATCCTGGATTCAACTCGCCCGGCAACGAGGAATCGGATCGTGGATTACTTCGGCACTCGAATCCAATGTCGGCCTCAACAGCCTTGCCCAATGGTGCGCCACCCAACAGTCAACGATGCCGCAGGGGTTAGGTACGGGGCAACTTTTTTTAGACAACGTTCCTAGTCCCTTAACAATTCGAGGCAATCACCTGTGGTTTCAAGCAGAGGTTCCGGAACCCGATTGGCGTTCCATCCTCCTTCAATCCCCATCTACCCCATGAACAAACAGGACGACCCTATTCTCCAGCAAACCCTCGTTATCAACGGGACCGTCTACACAGCGGGAGACGCTCGCATGGACGGCGCCACCCCTAGCCGACTGCAACAGATCTTCCGCCAACAAGCAGGGTCCAACAGTTTTCTCGCCCAGTTAGCAGATTTTTTGGCAGAATGGTTCAATGATACACCTTCTGTCCATGTGCATACCTCGGGTTCGACAGGCCCCCCACAAGACCTTCTGGCGGATAAACAGCGGATGATGAACAGCGCCCGCATGACCGTCTCTTTCCTCGGGTTGCGTCCTGGAGACAAGGCATTGCTTTGCATGCCGCTACAATACATTGCCGGGAAAATGGTCGTCGTTCGAGCTTTGGCAGCAGGGTTAGATCTCATTCCCGTCACGCCCACCAGCCATCCCATGCGCGTCCTGCCCCAGTCCCCCGACTTTGCCGCACTCGTGCCCATGCAGGTATACCATTCTCTACAATCGCCCCAGGAATATGAGAGGTTAGCAGGTATCCGGCATCTTATTATCGGAGGAGGGCCCATCGACGCAACCATGGCAGATCAGCTCCGTTCTTTTCCCTACAATGTCTGGAGCACTTACGGCATGACGGAAACGCTCTCACACATTGCCTTACGCAAGCTCAACGGGGCCGACGCCACAGACGGATACGTTCCATTGCCCGGCGTCACGCTCAGCACCACATCAAGCGGCACCCTCGTCATCGACGCCCCCAGCGTCTGCCCGGAAACGTTAACGACTCGCGACATCGTCGAATGGACAGCAAACGGACGGTTTCGCGTCCTAGGACGTCTCGACAACACCATCAACACAGGCGGAGTCAAAGTACAGGCAGAGGCCGTTGAAGAGCGACTCCGCCCCTTCCTCAACGAACCTTTTATGATCACCTCGACGCCCGATCCACAATTCGGCGAATGTATTGTCCTCCTCGTTCAAGCCCCAGCCTCCGTCCCGACCTCCATTCACCAGGCCATCCAGCATCTCCCACCTTACTGGCGGCCCAAACACATCGTTTCCGTCCCACAACTCCCCCAGACCGGAACCGGGAAACCCAACCGCGCCGCGGCCAAATCCCTAGCAGCCACGTTACTCATTCCATCAACACATTGAAATTCTTTTTCCCCCAGCGGCGGCAGGTGAACTTACGACCCACAAGGCCCGGGCAAGAGAGGGGAGAAGGAATTACCATCCACCGCCCATCGCCAAAGCCAGGTTGGCCACAGCCGAGCGGATAGCCTGACGCGTCCGGACGATCGCAAGTTCCGACGACAACAGCGAGCTTTGAGCAGTCAAAACATTCAAGAAGTCCGTCTGGCCATTTACATAGAGTTCCATAGAGAGTTCAACAGCACGTCTATCGGCTTCATTCTGCGCCATATAAAAACGCAATTGTTCGCGATTAGACGCATAATCGATCAAGGCGTCTTCAACTTCGCTGACAGCAGTCAGCAAGGTCTTGCGATAGGTTTCGCCCGCGCGTTCGGCAGCAGCTTTATTGGATTTGACCTGTTCGAGCAATGCGCCGCCCTGGAAGAGCGTTTGCGAAATATTACCGCCAAGGGACCAGTTGAACGAATGGCTGCGGAAAACCTCGTCAAACGACGAAGCACCCGAAGAAATTGATCCCGTCAAGCTAAACCTAGGATACAAATCAGCGACAGCCACTCCGACATTTGCAACAGCCTGATGCCAATCAGCCTCAGCAGCAATCATATCGGGACGTCGTCTCAGAAGATCGGAAGGGACCCCCACAGGCACAGTAGGCGTCTTGTTGGCGACAGCCAGCGAAGGCATCGACAAATGAACGTCCTTCATGTAAGAACCAAGCAACACGCTCAAGGAATTCTCAGCGGATTTTTTGGTAGCCTCTAGGGCAGGAATTTGCCGTTCTGTGGAGGCGATTTGAGACTGAGCCTGCACCAGGTCGAGATTTGAATCGAATCCGGTAGCTTGGCGGCGTTTGACGATATCCAGATTTTTCTTTTGCAAAGCCAGTTGTTCGCGGGCTACACGAAGTTCTTCAGACGCCGAGATCCATGAGAAATAATTGGTGGCCACTTCAGCCAACAAAGACGTTCTGACCGCCAACGCATTGGCTTCAGTCGACAGTAAAGCAGCCATAGCCGCCTCGACAGCGCGTCTATTACCCCCAAACAGGTCTAACTCCCAAGACACGCTAGGTCTTAAACTATAGTTTGTCGACGCACTAGAGCCCCAGCCATGTTCCGTGCCCTTGGTAGCACCCGCCGTCAGATCAGCAGATGGCAACAAACTAGCACCCTGAATTTTGGCAGCAGACCGAGCTTCCTGGATACGCAAGATTTCAATCCGCATATCAGGATTATCGGCAACCGCCTTAGCGATCAGCTTATCAAGTTGAGGGTCACCAAATACAGACCACCAGGATTCCAAGGATTTCATGTCTGATTTTGGGGGTCTGGCAGAGGCCCACGAATCCGGCAATTCAGGTTGGGGGCTCTGGAAGTCAGGGCCCACCATACACGAGGACAACAAACAGACAGACAAGATTAAGCAAGAGGGAATTCGCATAGATTGAACTTATTGAACCTAATTTTATAATTATTCGTGGCGGAGAGCATCGATAGGATCCATTTTAGAGGCTTTCCACGCCGGGTACCACCCGAAAATACAACCGATAGCCACCGAAACAGCCACCGCCAACACCATAGCTTCCGGGGCTGTTGCCGTCGGCCAATGCAACACGCTACTCACAATCATTGAGGCAGAACGCCCCACTATGATGCCTATAGCCCCGCCAAACAAACACAAAAGCACGGCTTCCAACAAAAACTGCCACATGATATCGCGAGGGCGAGCCCCGACAGCCATGCGAAGGCCGATTTCCCGCGTCCGTTCAGTCACCGAGACCATCATGATATTCATAATACCCACGCCGCCGACGACCAAAGAAATCATCGCCACCACTAGCAGCAAACTCGTCATCACTTCAGAAGTCGAGCTCATGACGCGGGAGATTTCCGCGCTATCCCAAATTCTGAAGTCATCGTCGTCTTCTTCGCTCAGGCGGTGTCTAGCCCGCAGCACGCTAGAGATTTCCGCGATACATGCTTGGGATTGCTCTGGATTAGCAATTTCAACCATGATGTTGTTGATCGTCTTAAAGCGCCGCGGATGAGGGACACCTGAGTAAGGTTCCTTTTCCGTCGTTGCATAGTAATTGACCGACGAGGTTGGGAACGTCAACAATCGCACATTTTCAGCAGTTGTTGTCGACGAAGAGATTGTGGTACCTTCGCTACCGAGCCCTTGGAGACGGGAACGGATCGTCGTCCAGGGCATAATGACAATATCATCCTGATCGCGGCCCATCATGTTAGCGCCTTTCTTTTTCAAGACACCGATGACTTTGAAGGTCACGTTTTTGACGCGGATATCCTTACCGATGGGGTTTTCCATGCCGAACAATTCCTTTACAATCGTCTGACCTAACAAACATACGCGCCGCGCCGCCAACACGTCTGCTTCGGAATAGGGATTACCCAGTTCCGTATCGTACAAGTCGCGAATCTTCAGGTAATCGACAGTACCGCCTTCGATGGAACCAGCATTCCAGTTCGCATTCCCATAAACAACCTGCCCGCCCGATCGAACGACAGGCGTTGCACGAACTACCGTCCGGCACTCTCGGGCTATAGCTTCGCAATCGCCAGGCGTCAACGTGGCACGTCCGCCAGCGCCCGTTCTGATCCCGCCTCGCGTAATCGATCCAGGGAAAATATTCAGAGTGTTTGCCCCCATCGACGCGATCTGGCTCTTGATTTGTTCCGTCGATCCCCGGCCAATTTCCATCATCGCAATCACCGCGGCAATACCAATGATGATGCCTAAAATCGTCAACGACGTCCGCATAGGATTGCGGATAATCGCGCGTATACACGTTTTAATTAAAGAGACAAATTTCATAATGACGCATCGCTAAGCATTGATGATACACCCTCGCTGATCATGCCATCTGCCATATGAATAGCCCGGTCGGTAAACGCAGCGATCTTCGGGTCGTGAGTCACCAGAATAACAGTAATGCCCTGTTCGCGGTTTAATTGCTTAAACATATGAAGGACCTCGCGGGACGTCGTTGAATCGAGGTTACCCGTTGGTTCGTCAGCAAGCAGGATCGAAGGATTATTGATCAAAGAACGCGCGATCGCAACGCGCTGTTGCTGGCCACCAGACAACTGAGCTGGCGAATGGTCCATGCGATCATTCAAGCCCACCACATGGAGCAAATTGACAGCTCGTTCGCGGATTTCCTTCATCGACAGATTGGAGCGGTTATAGAAAGCCGGCATCATGACATTTTCCAAGGCCGAGGTACGGGAAAGCAGATTGAAGTTTTGAAAGACAAACCCAATCAACCTATTGCGCAGCAAGGCACGCTGGTCGGCATTAGCTTCGGCCACATCCTGGCCATCGATCACGTATTGTCCGGAGCTAGGGCGATCTAAGCACCCCAGGATATTCATCAACGTCGACTTGCCCGATCCGGAGGCGCCCGTCAACGACACAAATTCGCCTTTAGCAATATCGAGCGAAATGTTTTTCAACACCTCGAGATCGATCTCACCCACATGGTAAACTTTCGTTATGTTTCTCAGCTTAATCACAGCAGGGAAAAGCTTTGTTTTCTATAGTTTCCATTTCGAACGTCAGGACAATGCGTTCACCTTATTCGGCCAACCGGACCGGCATAGTTCCTGGCGGCGGAGGTGGGTTTTTGCTAGCATTTCTCTTCTTGTTCTTATCGCGTTTTGGCATTTGGGGCAAGAAGGGATTGGTAGATTCCGCACTATCTCCAGCAGCATCGTCACTGCTCGTGCCGTCCATATTGACAGCAATGACAATGTCCATGTCTTCGCGAAGTTCATCAGAAGCCACCGGAGTCACCATGCCATTACTTTCGCCAGCGATCACCCACACCGGGGCCACATAATTGCCGCGCCGTTCCCAAATCGTGTTTGGCGTCTTCGGCGGTTCGCTTCCATCCGCAAGCATTGCCACCTCTTCAGCGGCCTGATCGATTTCCATCAACTTTTGGTTGTAAGCCTCCCTGCAAGCCGGATCAATCATATCCATCGTCGGCTGAAATCTTAACGCCGCATTGGGCACAACAAAGGCATCCTTCAGATCTTGCGTAATGAAATTCACATTAGCCGTCATATACGGGCGCAAGACTCTATTTGGATTTTTCGCGTCGACTTCAACGACATACACCACCACGTTCGACGTCATCGTGGCATTAGGGCGCACCTTATTCACCGTTCCAGAGAACGAACGACCAGGATAAGCGTCTACAGAAAATACGACTTCCTGCCCCGGATGAATGCTACCAATATCAGCTTCGTTCACCGATGCCCACACCTGCACATTGTCCAAATTTTTTGCCACATAAAACATCGTCGTAGCGCTCATGTTAGACACCACAGTCGAACCCACATTGTACAGACGGGTAATAATCGTTCCATCCACCGGAGACGTAATCGTCGTGTACTCCAGATTGCGTCGTTCCGTCACGAGAGCAGCCTCAGCCGATTGGAGAGAAGCTTTCGCTTGTTCCAATGAGGCTTCAGCGACTTTTACAGCAGCTCCAGCCGCTTCTTCCTGGTAAATGTACTGATCGTACTCTGCTTGCGACAACGCATCGCCCGCTCCCAGTTTTTCAGCGCGTTCACGATTGCGTTTAGCCTGTTCATGTTCCGCCTTAGCTTGTACGATATTTGCCTCACTCTGCGCGATATTGGCTTTAGCCTCGGCAATGCTGGCCTCTGCGCGTTTGATATCGCTCTTCACCACCACATCATCAATGCGGGCTAACAACTGCCCCTGTTTCACCTCGCTCGCATAATCTACAGTCTTGCCCGCCAAGTCCTTACCCAATTCCAAAATTGTTCCCGTCACCTGAGCACTCACTTCTACCAGTTCCGTCGGTTCGACCGTACCAGTTGAATCGATCGTCAACCGAAGATCCATTTTCTTCAACGGGCTCGTTTCATATTGAACGACGACCTTGTCTCCAGACTTCCACATGGACCAACCCCACCACGCGCCAACCGCAATGACAACAACAATTGCTATTTTCCAAACAACTTTCACATGCATAGTGTACGCCGCTCGCTTCAAAAAGTTTCATGTTTTTTTTGACATTCCTTTACCTTTCCCACTTTTGTTTTTTGCCAACCCACTATGTCATAAATCAACAACTTCACTGAATTTGATTGATTTAGGTTCAGCATTTGCGCAGAATACCCCTCGTATAAGATATTAAATTTGCACATGACAGATCAATCAGACGATCCTTACCCTAGATGCTGGGTTGCCCAAAAATCCAGCAACCCAGCATTAGCCGCTTTATTGAGTTTATTCCTTCCGGGATCTGGACAAATGTACCAAGGGTCCTTCATCCAGGGGTTTATTTGGTTAGCTACCATTTTGCTTTGTTATCCGGTAGATTTTCTTCGGCCTCTAGCCATAGGGCTCCATTTGTTGTGCATTATAGCAGCCGCCCTTTTCAACATGGAGCAAGAGTAGGCTTCGCGAGACCCTCTGTTGCGAGACAGGGGGGTTGAGTTCTCGGTCATGACACGAGAGAATCAGAGATTTTGAACGTAGTATTGGGGACAATGTTCCTATACAGTGTGGAGATTTGTTACGATTTTCATACAGGGGCGTTGCATTGATTCTCTTGCCAATAAAGAGTAAAGGCAGTAACGTATTCCGGAGTAATTTATCGATTTCCTCTTTTTCATGATAGACACGACTGGCAATAATCCCATTGACGGAAATGGACAACAACCCGTGCGCGAAACATTATCCAGTCATGTCAACAAACTGGAAGGGACAACCGACCAACCATCAGCTCAACCTAAAAACGAATTTTTCGTTTACCCGCGCGAGCTCGTTCCAGGGACTCGCCTGGAGCACTACGAAATCCACAGCATTCTAGGCAATGGGGGATTTGGCATTACGTATTTAGCGCGAGACATTTACCTCAATCGATACGTCGTCATTAAGGAGAATTTTCCCTCGACCTTTTCTCATCGCGATCCATTGACCGGCCTTATCGTTCCCAACAACCAATACGACCTCGAGAATTACAATTGGGCACTTCGTAGTTTTTTGAATGAAGCACGAACGATAGCAGAGCTCGACCATCCGGGCATAGTCAAGATTCTTTCTATTTTTGAGACCAACGGCACCGCCTATTTTGCCATGGAGTATATTAATGGATTGTCTCTCGACTACTTGGGAGAACAACTCATCAGCTCCGGCAAACGTTACACAGAAGACGAGCTCAAGGGATTACTCGTTCGTTTGTTGCACATTCTCCACTACCTGCACGGCAAAGGGATTTACCATCGCGACATCAAACCAGGCAACATTCTCCTGACGCAAGAAGGCATGCCCGTGTTGATTGATTTTGGTGCAGCGCGGCATGCGACCAAGCTCACCTCGATCACCGTGTTGACCACCCAGGGGTATTCATCACCAGAACAAGCATTAGGACTTAACACCATTGGGCCTTGGAGCGATCTCTATTCTTTAGGCGCCACTTTTTACGCGTTATTGACCGGCCAGCCGCCAGAACGCGCCGAGATTCGCCTTGCGTCGGACACCATGACCCCGTTGAGTTCGATTCCCGAGCTAGCTGTTTATTATTCTCCGGAATTTTTGCGAAGCATTGACAAAGCGCTCAGTCCCAACATTGAGGATCGCTATGCTACGGCAGCCGAATGGCAGGAAGCCCTGCACCTAACAGTCAACGATCATCTTAGTACGATCAACTTTTCTCATGAAGACCTCCGCCAGGCACGAGAAAAGAAGAATCAGCCCATACACACAGTACCCAGTTCACCAGACTTCCAACCCTCAGAGAAAAAAAGCAGTTCGCTCTTTGGGGGGAAATACCGCCCTTCCCTCGCCTCCATCTTTTCTGGTTTTTCGATTGTACTCCTCCTCTGTACAGTCATTTTCATCGGAGCAGACATCTTCCGGAAGGAACCCATAGGTACGACGATCAAAGAAACGTTTTCGACGATCAAAAGCGATTCTCATCCCGAGATGCTCAATTTGGCCGCAGTACCCATCCCCAGTTTAAGTACACCGACAGACAGTCCGTCCATACCCAAGAACATTGTGTCTTTCAACCTTCGTTTGTCTGACTCCGTTTTAGCCCAATCCAATCTACCCTCTCCGCGGCCCGAGACGTTACGCATTAGTTCCATCTATCTCAACAAAGCGGCCAGTCCACCAGATTCACTTCGAGCGCTCAAGTCAGCGCAGCCCCTTTATCTCATCATTCAAGATGCTGCTGGCAACGTTGTTGCCCAGTCAGACAATGCCGCCAAGCTCGACATCATTCCGGGGCGGTTAACAGTCAATTACGTTTTTCCCGCCCTACCGGAGCTCAAAACGGACGAAGTTTACACCTATTCTTTTCAGACGATCAATGGGGAGCAAATTCCCGTGCTTCTTTCTATCATGGACAGTGGGATACCCAACAAAGACGAATCTTCCGATTATCCTCACATCAAATTTATTTGTGCCGAGGCTTCGGCAGCTGATCCAGAAATCAAGACACAGGCGTCAGATGAGGTTTTTCGTACACTCAGTCAACCATGCACTGACAGCCAAACCTCCATCAGCCTTCTTCCCATCACACGGGAAAGTCGTCCGCTCATCGAGGCTATGGCAAAAATCGGTTATCCCGAAGCGCAGTACAAAATGTACTTGATCATGTCTGAGGAGCACGAATCAGAGGCCAGCTTTTTGGAAGGAGTCAAATGGCTCTACAAATCCGCCATGAGCGGGTATCCCGTGGCGCAACGCCAAATGGGGATCATGCTCATTCAAGAGAGGCGTTTTTTCCCCGGAGTACCCATGAGGACCTCGAGCGTTCCTTTCGATTTTGCGCAAGCAGCCAGTTTTCTCCGACTCGCCACGCAACACCACGACAGCGAAGCTCTCTATCTCCTAGGCATGATGACCAGTCAAGGATGGGGAATTCCGAAATCATCCGATGTTGGTGGTTCCATGCTCAAATGGGCTTCAATTCTCAACCCTTCTTTCAAAACAAATCATATCGACCCCTCGGCTGAAGTCATTGGTTTCTGGAGTTCCCAATACGTCAAACCAGGACAATCAGTTCTCATGCGGTTTCCACTCTCGCCCAACCAAGCTAAGAATCACGGGACATTGAAAGCCTTAAGCACAGGAGGCAACTCCCAAAGCCAACTTTCAGGAATTGCTATCACCCAACATGGTAAAATCATCTCTGCCATCTCAACACCCTATTCTCTTTTCCCAGGAAGCCTTCCACAAACCATTGATATCAAACTTCCTGAACTCGACAGTTACGACGATCTGGCCTTGGAAATGACCATTAAAACACCAGGTTCGAATATTGGCCTTATTCAGTGGTCACAGCACCCTTCTTTACCACAAGGAGAAAAAAATTTGAAAAATCACCAGAAAATCGTTGACACTTCCAGATAAATCCATTATATTGCGCCCGCGTTTTTGCGGCGGGATAGCCAAGTGGTAAGGCGATGGTCTGCAAAACCGTTATTCGCGGGTTCGATTCCCGCTCCCGCCTCCATTTTTGTTAAGCCACTCTTGTCACTGAGTGGTTTTTTTATTGACCCGAAAGAGGTCAGAAGTTCGATTTTCTATCGTCCACCATTGAAATCACCGGGTTTTCGGGACATTCCTGAAAGCCCGTTTTTTTATGCTGTACGTAAAGTGTATGTAGGGCGACAAATTTATACCTCAGAAAACAATAGAAAAACGCCGCGCCAATTACGGGCGGCGTTCTTTTATTATCGAGCGACGTCGCATACCTCCTTAGTGGACGGCGGCGGCTCCCTCATCAATCCACTTCATCACATTTGCGATGTCGGAATGGACGGCCCTGCGCAATTTTATCAACCGGCATTCCCATAGAAGCTGTACGACCAATACAAGGAGGTTCTTTCCACGGACAGCCGAGTCCGTAAGGTTGCTACATGGATCAAACAACTCCAAATCATCGATACCACCACAATCTCCCTCTTCTCAAACCTCATCTTTAAGGGAGTGGGACGATACCCTAAATCGGGAAAGAAGAAAGGAGGATTCAAAGTTCACATGAACATCCATGCCAATGAGAGTGTACCTTCAGACATCCGCTTCACTTTTCCGCTGCGACCAACATTCGTTTTTACCGGACACTAATGATCCCAAAAGAAAGGATGGCCCAATGCTGTTTCTTTTTATTGAGGAGGTAAGACAACAATTGCTTTCCACGTTTTGTGAGCATTCTGACAACCAGTTTCCTTATTCCCGTCCAGACTCCAATAAGAAAAAAGAGCCACCCCGTCTCCCGACGGGATGACCCTCTTCTGATCCTCATCCGAGGATATGGTTCCGTCAGAAGTTGTATCTGTAACCGATCGATCCGCTGTACGAGGTCGATCCATCGCGGAAGTCTCCGTTGCCGTTGATAAACAACGTCCCTTGTTCACCCACCGGCATGTGCAACCCAGCTCCTACCTGGATCGCTGTCTCTCCGCTCTCCGCTCCGCGCACGGTGCGTTGGAATCCGGGCACTCCTACAAAGCCAACCCCAGTTTCACTCTGGTTGTCGCCAAAGTCCTGCGCCACGTTCACTCGAAGTTCGCCCAGCACGTCACGGCCAAACACATTCTGGCCAAACAAGCCCAGTACTCGAGCGCCCAATGCAGCCGTCCCCGTCGTCAGCTCCTGATCGTCGACTCGCAAACCAGCATTGCCGCCCGTCCCGTTTTCTTCGTAACCATCCATGCTCGTCGAGGTCACGGACAAGTTGAACAACGGCTGCAAAATCGTGCTACCTTCTTCGTTCAGGTTGATGTCGCGCGTCACTTCGTACATCGCTCCCCAACCCACGCCACTCGTGTCGCCATTGGTTTCAAACGAACCCGTCCCGTAGTTCACACGACGCGTCAACGACGCTTCGTTCCAGTTGCCCGTCAGTACCAACGTATGAGCCCATTTGCCACTCTGGTAGCGACCAAACAGGTTCACGTAGTAGCTGTCCAGATCCCCTTCCGCGCTTTCCGAGGCCGTGGCATTCAAGTCGCCGTAGTTAGCCGTCATCGCCATGCCCACCGTCAGTTTTTCCGTCAGGTCGACATCCACGCCGAACGTTCCGCCCCACGTATCGATCTCGTAGCCGGACAATTCGCCGTCCTGATCCAATTCGCTGTGGCTACCCGTCGCCTCGAT
>CASFPZ010000027.1 GCA_949296365.1 uncultured Akkermansia sp.
GCCCCACGTATCGATCTCGTAGCCGGACAATTCGCCGTCCTGATCCAATTCGCTGTGGCTACCCGTTGCCTCGATCCACATGTTGTAGTACGGCATGCCATCGTTGATCACCGCTTGGTTGACACCCATCGTCAGCGTACGGTTGCGGATCCAGCCCATTTGGTCGCGCAACAAGTCGCGCTGTGCCATGCCGAGAGCCGTCACTGTGCTGCCAGCCAGCGACGCCATCAGGCGAGAGGCTTCCGTCGGGTTGTAGGAGGTACTTGTGTTGTCCAACAAATGATCGACCTGGTTCATGACTTGCGACAGGATGCTGTCCGGGTTCGCATACTGCGGGTTTTGCGTCGTCAACGCATGGTCTAGCAATGTACCGCCAACGACACCCACTTCGCCCAGGCCTGAATTGATGCTCGTGTTACTGTAGAAACCTTTCGGATTGAAAAATGCCGTCAACACCAACTCGCCATTTCCGTTCAGATCGACACGGCTCGTCGCCGCGTCGTAGTACTTGCGGAACAGATTACCATATTCGATCGTCGGCGCACCCTGACCGCCCGCCGACACATTGTCGGCCAATACTAATGTTAAGGGGTATTCCGAGGTAGCGATGTAATTTTGGCCCGAGGCAGCGGAAAGAACCAGTTTCGACCCGTTGGCAAAACTCAGGCTGCCACCCTGGGCCACATTCACCACCGGTTCGGGGAGACCGCCAGTGGTGTTCAACGTCACCTGCAAAGATCCCATAATTACGCTTTCGCCCGCCAGAGTCAGACTGTTGTTGGCTGTAGTCGACCCAGCCACATTCATCAACACATCGACAACCGTGCCAGCGCCAACGACCAATGAACCAAGTTCTATGTTTTCAGTTTCCAAATTCAGGGTCAAACGCCCCTTATCAACCGTCGCCATCGTTCCTTCGTAAACTCCACCCGCTAAGGAATCTGACGCTAAAACGATTTCTCCAGAAACCTCCAGAGTTCCACGACCTCCCAGAGTTTTCACATCCAACGAGTTAACTCTCAATACCCCTTCATCCACGGTCAGAACAATGCCAGAACCACTGATTCCGCCTTCTACGGTCAACTTTCCACTGCCGGTCTTGCTTAATTCCAATCCATTGCTTGCTGTAATACTCCCTGACACAATGGTATTGGCGCCTTCGTCATTATTCAGAGTCACTACAGCAGCTTCGTTCTCATTGCTATTATTAATATACAGCGAGTGTGGTACATCGCCCGAAGATTGGAGTTGATTAATTACCAACGAATCAATTCCGGAAACATTCGAGGCACCCGACAACTGAATTGCCAGATCAGCGTCCAACGTCACACTATCGCTCGCTCTTCTTCCCGTATCAGGATCTTCGTACTTTAACGATTCGTAACCAGAGACGTAGTATCTTCCAGAAGAATCCAATGAAGCATCCAGAGTTGTTATGAAATCGCTAGCCAATCCTACGGATAATGTAATATCGCCAGTTGCGGCGTCGTACCCCTCCATAATGAATCGAAGTCCTGGCGCATTATTACGGTAAATATTGTCAATGCTCAGCACCGTACCCTCTTCAAAGCCATCCGCCACATCAAGCTTCAATGTTAGCGTATCATCGACTAACGCCTCCAACTGCTCGTTAATTGAATCAACCACAGCATCAGATAAACCCACCTGCCACAAATCCGCACCCACGGTAGTACCGATCGCTGAACTCGTCACCAGATTAGTTCCAATACCAGTCTGATCGAGTCCTAAAGTCAAATACACAGAACCAGCATGCAAACTCATACCGTCGCCTAATTCCAATCGACCGCTCGTTCCCGCCGCCAAATCGCCTACTGTAACTCTTGAGATCTGAGCCGACTGACCCAAGTCTGTTATACACAATACCCCGTTTGTCACAGACACATGAGAAGGCAAACTAGCCGCCGATAACGTCAAGATTCCCGAACCACTCTTACTGATTCCACTATCTGTACCGAATTCGACAGCCGAAGCCCAGACAACCTCGTTGTTTCCGGTATCAACCAAAATGTCAGAGCCATTCTTAACAGAAATTGCATTCATTTGAGTGCACTTTTCCTGATCCATGCCATAGATCAAACGCCCACCGTAAAAGTTAATCGCTCCGGAACCTAATGCATTGACATCAAGGATTTCGAGCTCTGCCGCCACTCCGTTTTGAGCACTTAGAGTCGTTCCGCCAGAGTAGCTATTCACCCCCTCAACCACAACACGTCCACTCTGCACGACCACACTCGATTGAAACGACTCACCCAAGATTTCGCCATCCGTTAATTGTCCTGCTTCGTCCGACACGAAATTCACCGTATTCCCCTGTCCCACATTGACAACAATGTTAGCAACGACATCATCCTCCAAAGTTACCGATGCAACGCTAACGCCATCGGCAAATTCGCCAAAATTGACATGAGCACCATCACGAACATCCGTTTGACTCCCAATAGCGTCAGCCGTCCAGGCCACATCTCCAGCCAAATTGACTTCAATGCTCTGCATCGTACGGGTCAGGACCAAAGCTCCGTTTTCCCAACTCAATGAATACTCGTCAATGTTTCCGTTCGTAATTAAAACCTGCCCATTCGACCACAGCGTATCCCAATCGTCAAATGATCCAGATCCCGCGTTAGAGAACAATGTCACGCTTTGATTAAGTCCCAGGCTATATTCGCCAAAATCCAACGTCAACATATCCGAATCATTCCAGGAGACCGTCACATCGCTTCCAGCCAAGTCGAACGTTCCGACAAATGTCCCAGTTGCTGTATCATAGAGGTCATAGAGAGCCAGCGTAGCCGATCCACTTAACGTTACACCATTCAACGATCCCATACCAGAGACAGAAGCAGCTCCCAATGTCACGCCAGATCCCAGAGATACATGACTTGCAGTGCCACCCGCCATGACAAGTCGAGCTCCCGCCGCAAGCGCACTATTGTTAAGATCCATCGTGCCCCCCGCAGCAGTCAAGATCCCCGAGTAACCACTCAAATTATTTTGGAAGATCACGGTTCCCGAACCAGTCGCAATCAAATTGGCATTTTCAACGGAAGCTGTCAAAGCGCCAGTCAAAGTAATCGTGCCTCCGCCACCAAGATATCCGTTATATCCAGAGCCTTGCCCAGTAGTATCTGGCGTATACAAGGCAGAGTTGATCGTCACCTCGCCTCCTATGGCCATATCTTTCACGCCAGTCCAGGCATCAGATTCTGTATCCAAGATACCCAAAGCGCCACCATTCAACGTCACCATGAACACGCTTGCCTTATCAGTTGTTTTACCGATACCATCTTCGCCAATATTAATAACTCCTCCTTCATGCAAAACGACCGACGCCCCGACGTCTCCGCCATCTCGCCGATAGGTCAAATCAAGTCCTTTAATATTGAGAACACCTCCGTCTTGCACATGGAGTACAGCTTGTTCATAGGTCGCAGAAACCGAACTAATATGAGCAGATAAAAGATTCAACGTACCTGCTACATTAACAGACGTGTCTGCCGACCAATGCCCCAACACAAAAGCCCCAGAGTCTGCAGAACCATCAGCATCGCCCAAAATATTCAAAACCACCCCCGCATTAATATTCAAAACGCTCGAAGCGCCTCCATCGTCAGATCCGACGTATCTATTAACATTGATCACGCCAACGCTGCCTTCGTCGTCTCCCAAAGTCAAAACATGCGCTGTTGACAAACGCATGGAATCCATCGTTACCGTTGAACCATTTGTTACAACAATGGCGCCGTCTGCTTGCAGATCAATACCTCCCGCCAAAGTCAAGCTGGCCGTTCCATTTTCAATAGTTCCCAATTGCACGCCTCCCCCGACCATCGTTAAACTCCCAATAGAAGAATCCCCCAAAATCGTCGCGGTTCCAGCTAAGGTTAAAGACATCTCGCCATTGAGTTGGCTAATCGTTACCGCTTGTTCTATATTCAACGTTCCGAGGCCATTCACAGAGTCGATGGATGCAGTCGTATCCACGACGAGAGTTCCTGTTCCTTGCATCGACAAAACGCCTATCTCAAGAGAGCCAGCATTGTCTCCATCGCGTATGGCATAAGTCCCATCCAAACTGAAATTCACAGAATCAACAGACAGCTCCGTACCATTCAAGACAATTGCCTCATCCGTCGCCTCGTTGGCATCGCCCAACAAAAGCAAACTGCTTATACGATAACCATCCGCTCGAGATAAAACCACCGAATCGCCTTCACGGTAATAAGCCAAATCTCCCGAAACACTATCATTCGTCAATAAACTTGTCCCTGTTTCGGAAAATCCGACAATTCCGTCTTGATAACTATTGGCCTGATACATCACACCGTCCGCTTGTAAATACAATGACGATAGAATAGCCTCGTTTTCCCCTTCAGCACGAACCGTTAGGTCCTCTCGCTCTCCCTCCCACACAACCATCAACGTGCCTTCAGTAAAACTGTAAGAACCCAGGTCAATTGTTCCAGCCGTATTGCCTTGAACAGTCAAATGAGACACACCCCCAACAACTGTATTCGCGATGGCAAACGTATCGCTTTTTAGCGAAGCAATCAAATTACCTCCAGTCAGGAATTCAACGTTCACCATATCCAAATTAATCCCATCCGCCAACGTCACGTTCGATCCAATTCCCAACGTTCCCGTTAAAGACGAGGGTTGAATGAGAAACGACGACGAAGCTCCGACAAGAGACAAAGTAGCATTCGTCCCTGTCAACTCGGATACTGTCCAACTATCGTCGATTCCCAATGATTCAAAAACACCAACTCCGTTTTCAGCCACCGCAATGGTTGCTATGGATCTCTCCGAAGCGGAGGAGTCATTCGAACCGTACCTGAAAGTTGCGCCATTGTTCAACGTAACAGTCCCTAGAATGTCCCCTCATCCCGGCGGTGCTGCTCACCCCCCTACAAAGCGCCATTGTTCAACGTAACAGTCCCTAGAATGTCCCCGCTACCGTCGCCAATAAATCCCACCTCGACATTGCCATTGACCGTAACAGAAGCCATTCGATCGGCAACTTGATTCATCCTAATTAATCCAGATCCCGTTTGAGTTAAAGCATAGCCATTTGTCGTTACCAACCCGGAAATCGTTCCCGTCAAGCCACTCTCATGTACATTCAGACGTACGTCTTCCATAAACGTCACCTCACCGGATATGCTCGCGCCGCCCCAAAACCTAACCGCCGTATTGCCAGGCGTATTCCATTCCCAATAATCAGTCGTTCCCAAAAACAAATTAGCCGCTAACGAAGTATCCATATCGGCAATCCACAATTGGCCACCTTTCAGATAAATTGTGTTCGTATCCAATTGTTCAACATCATGCACCGTCCAACGCCCATTCCTCATCCAAATCGAATCAGCCGTAATGCGAGCATGGACCTCCACCGTGTAATCCCGTCCGTTTGTCGTCAAGGAAGCAGACTCAGGTAAATTATTGAACACAGGACTAGCCATCGAGCTCGATTCAAACGTTACGCTTTCATCTCCTGATTCCCAGCTTCCCGTCGTCAATACAATATCATGACCAGCCCAGTTCAAATCTCCGTTTAGATTCCCGGCTGCTTCAAAATTAATCACCGTATTCCCAGCTCCTGCTCCAGTAGCCGGTGCGTTCATTGTTGCGCCATACTCGCCATTTACCGTTAATAAATAAGCATAATCGACCTCTGGCTCCCAAGCTTGGGCTATCTGTGAACCTGTCGCCAAAAGAGAAAACAAAACTACACCGCTGGACAAAGCAAGATTTGACGATGCCGTCAAACAGGTTGATTGACCACACGACACAGCATTGACAAGCACCGAACGAAGAAAACGAGGCAAACGCAATTTCATAATCAGTAATAAGCTTGTCGTCCTTCTAACAATTTAACCTCCGCTCAACAAGCCTAAAATCTCGAAACCTGCAGCCAATATTAGAATCTTTCTTTATCTCTCAGCGACAAACACATCCGAGAACATTAGACAACAAATTGTTTATAATTGAAAGATTGCTCCCATTATAACGTATAAAGTTGCAGAAGGTACCTAGCCTCTTTATAATCGATGAACATAAAACATATTTTATTGACGACCGTTTTAAGCCTTGGTTGCGCCATTGCGGGGCTTTCCGCCGATTGGTCTACCTCCATCACACCCGTTTCCAGGATCAATCAGGGATGGTGGAAGAACCGCTACGACGGCCAAGTGCAAACGTTGAAAAATCAACGTTGTGACATTCTGTTCCTAGGAGATTCCATTACAGATTTCTGGGATAGAGCTGGGAAAAACGTCTGGAATGAAGTCTGGGCACCTCTCTACACTTGTAATTTTGGAATTTCCGGCGATACGACGTCCGAGCTCATTTGGCGCATTGACGACTCAGGTCTTCCAACGTTTTCTGATCCCAAAGTGTGTGTTATCATGATTGGCACCAACAATACAGGTCGGTCCAATATGCAACAACCTCCGGAACAAACAGCCCTTGGAATCCTTACAGTAGCCCAACGACTCTTGCTCCGTTACCCTCATACTCAAGTCTTCATCTTGGCCATTTTCCCTCGAGGCGCCACCTCGCAAGACGCCCGGCGTATTCACAACGACAAAATCAACGCAATTCTCGCTCAAGTTAAATTGCCGCGAGTATCTTATGTCGATATTAACAGGAACTTCCTTGATGCTCAAGGGAATCTCTCTAAAGACCTCTTCCCGGATCTGCTTCACCCATCGGAAAAAGGTTACCGTATCTGGGCCGATTCCCTGCTTCCAGTCCTCAAACCCTTTCTCGACAAACAATAATTTTTATTGTCTAATCACCCCATGACACACACCTCTATCTCTCGAACTTGGTTACCTAGTCTCGTTGTGCCGTCTTTCTGCTGCATGATCTTAACCGCTGCGGCAGATCCTCAAGTTCCCGATTGGGAAAACGAAGCCGTTACTGGCATTAACAAAGAAGCACCGCGTTCCTATTCAATGCCAGCCAAAAACATGACTCAATCGCTCAACGGCATTTGGAAATTCAATTATGTTCCCACGCCAGACAAACGTCCTCAAAATTTCTACAAGCCAGATTTCGACGTCAGCAGCTGGGTCGATATGAAAGTTCCTTCTAACTGGCAATTGTCTGGATACGGAACAGTCATTTACACAAATGCAGTATATCCCTTCAAGTCGGATGCTCCCCGGGTCATGGGAGAACCACCCAAAGACTGGCCTGCTTACTTTGAACGCAATTCGGTTGGTTCATATCGTCGTACTTTTAACCTGCCTAAATCCTGGAAAGGCAACCGTATTATGTTGCGTTTCGATGGCGTTGAATCAGCTTTCTACGTCTGGATCAACGGTAAAAAAGTCGGTTACTCCGAAGACTCCTACACCGGTGGAGAATTTGATATTACCTCATACGTAAAGCCTGGGGAAAACACAATTGCAGTGGAAGTTTACCGTTGGAGCGACGGTTCGTATCTTGAAGACCAAGATTTTATTCGGCTCTCGGGCATTTTTCGCGATGTCACTCTCTTTGCCCAACCGGCATTGCATGTCCGCGACATTTTTTTCAAAACAGGGCTCAAGGCGCCTGATTACACAACAGGGACGCTCAAAACAACTGTCACAGTCCGCAACTCAGGCGAGACCGACGTTCCTGCCGGAGCTAAGTTTTCATTTAATCTGACAGGGGCAAGTACAAGTATATCCTGGTCACACGAACATGGTTCTAGGAATGTAAAAACAACTAATACTCAAGATCTTGGCATCACGACCATCACCCTTCCCGCTATACCTGCTGGCCAAGAAGTTCAAGTGTCCGTCGACAAGGAATATCCCAATGTGATGACCTGGACAGCTGAGATTCCCAACCTCTACACAGCTACTTACGCAATTAATGAACAGGATCCTCGCTCAGTTGACATTGGTTTTCGCTCAGTTGAAATCGCTGACAACGGGGCTGTACTAATCAACGGCAAACCCGTTAAATTCAAGGGGGTCAATCGTCACGAAACACACCCCGACTACGGTCGAGCCGTGCCTCGCGAGGTAATCGTGCAAGACATTCGAATCATCAAGGAAAACAACATCAACATGATTCGTACCTCTCACTACCCGAATAATCCCTATTTATACGAGCTGTGCGATCGTTACGGGATCTACGTCGTTGATGAAGCCAACAACGAATCTCATGGAGACCAGTCTCTATCAGGCAATCCTAAATGGGAAAAACCCATTGTCGAACGCGTCATGAATATGGTTCATCGCGACAAAAACCATCCATCCATTATCTTCTGGTCCATGGGTAATGAAGCTGGAGGAGGCAATAACTACAAGGTGGCAGCCAAAGCCGCTCGCGATTACGACGACAGCCGCAAACTCCATTATTGTGAATTTCGCGACGGAGAACCTGCGGTTGATATGGATTCCACCATGTACCCAACAGTCGAGCGACTCGTCAATCTTGGCAAACAAAAGACCAATCGTCCATTCTTTGTTTGTGAATATGCCCACGCTATGGGCAATGCCATGGGGAACTTCCGCGAATACATGGATACATTCGAAGCCTCGCCGCGCATGATTGGAGGTTGTATTTGGGATTTTGTTGACCAATCTCTCCACGCCGTCCGCACACCGGATGGTATTTACAAACCAGCTCCCTTTAAGTCAAAAACTCTTGCTTATGGTGGGATGTTCGGCGACAAGCCTAATGCCGGAAACTTTTGCGACGACGGAGTCATTCTTGGCGATCGTAGCGTTACCGCCAAACTGAAAGAAGTCAAGCACGTTTACCAATATGTCTCCTTCAAAACCGAAGGGAAGAAATTGATTGTTACTAACAAGTACTTCCACAAACCACTCAGCCAATATATTTTGACGATCATTGTCCCGGAATTACGCGAATCCGATACCCAATCAGTCTTTGAACAAACTTTACCTGATATCAAGGCTGGTGAATCTATCGCTGTCGATCTCCCGAATTTTGTTTCCAACACTCAAGGCCAGACCTACCCATTCCTGGCCCTGATCTCTGAGAAATCAGTTCTGAAACAATCTGGAATGCATAGATCGTCGAAAGACGTTGAACAAGCTGTCAATCAAAGTGAGGCTTACCAGTACTTCGACGGCAAAGCCCGTCACGACACGGCGCCAGTCCGAGATCTAAAGCTCGACAAGGACATGCAGGAAGCCTTGTCCTTCGATTTGAAAACTCAAACGATCCAGGGGAAGGATTTCAAGGTATCATTCAAAGACGGCATGCTTTCCGCGCTGTCTTACAAAGGACGCGACATGATTCTTCCTGACCATCCCGTCACACTCCAAGCCTGGCGTGCTCCAATCGATAACGACAAGTGGATACAGGGTAAATGGGCTGCAGGCAAACTCGACTCACTGCAAAGTAAATGTACGTCTTTTAATGTCACGCGCATTCATGATCACGTCTATCGCGTCGTAACAGACCTTGAAACCATCAACACGACTCCAGCTTTCAAATATCAGATGATATGGAATGTCATGAGCAATGGTCTCATTGATGTCTCGGCGCAAATTTATCCGTCAGTTGATGGGGAAGAACTACCACGCCTTGGTTTCACGTGGGGTATGCCCAAAGAATTTGAAAAAGTATCGTTCCTAGGCCTGGGACCGTGGGAAAACTATCGCGACCGCAAAACCTCAACCTGGAGAGATACCTTCCACAGAACCGTCGATGAAATGTTCTTTGCATATGCTCGTCCACAGGAAATGAGCAACCGTACTGGTGTCGAATGGTTAAAACTTACTGATAATGATTCAGGCAAGTGTGCGCTCGTCGTTGGAGCAGCCTCTCCACTCTGCCCAATGGAGACCTCGGTTAACCATTACACCGCACGCGAACTCGATCAAGCACGTTCACTCGACCGCCTGCCTGTAAAAGATAAAGTCATCGTCAACATCGATGCGTTTCAAATGGGGTTGGGAGGTGCTTCATGTGGTCCTCGGCCAATGACCAAGTACCAGACCTTTAGTCGGCCAACTTCCTTTGGGTTTATCCTGGCCCCCTCGCTCGAAGAACTCCAAGCAATTCGCTCCGCTGGTGGCCCCGCCAATCCCCCTGTCATCTCTAGAGACGCAAACGGCATGGTCACCCTCGCTTCGTCGACTCCCGGTCTTCCCATTACCTATTCCATCAATAATGGCCCGTCTCAAACTTATACGCAGCCATTCAAGTTGGAACAAGGAACCGTTACAGCCCAATGTCAGCCCGTTAAACCTTCTGTCCTCTCCGCTAAACCAGCAACCGCTACAAGGACATTTGCCAGAATCGTCTCGCGTGCCAATTGGAAAGTACTCGAAGTCTCGTCAGAGGAACCCGATTCCGGATTCGCCCACTTCGCCATCGATGGCAAAAAAAATACTTTCTGGCATTCATCCTACACCAACGGCCAGCCAGGGTACCCTCACACCATCGCTATCGATATGGGTAAAACGGAACAATTCAAAGGTATCCTCCTAACTCCTAGAAGCGACATGGACAACGGCCTGATCAGCGATTTTATCGTCTCGATCTCTAATGATGGCAAACAGTGGACCGAACTTAAAAAAGGTTCTCTCACTCCGCGCAACCGCGACGAAAAATCCATCATGTTCGACAAAACAGTAGAAGCTCGTTACTTTAAGGTAGAAGCGACCAAACCCGTTCACGCAGCCCACCTTTGGGCCACTATCGCTGAACTCAACCTCATAACCCAATAATTCGCATCGTTCTGGCCAATTCGCGATGGCCAGGCCCTAATGCGTCCAATTCGAGGATCTTCTCCGATCGTGAGAAGATCCTCTTGATTTTCCCACTTGTACAAACCACTCCACTTTCATTACTATCCACTAAAAACGGACAGGGTACGACTGAGGAATCCGCGAAGTCCACAAAATAGACATTACACAATCCTTTTGAAAAAATAAGCCCTTTTAGGATCTGGAGGTTTTCCTCCACGATTTCTTCGAGCCTCTTTTCCTTTTTAGTTTTCAGGAAAAGTGTAACAGTTTACGCAATACATGAAATATGATCCAACCCATCGTGTTTAGTCCAAGAGAACTTTTTACAAGTGCCAAAAGCTCTTCTAAAAACACCATGATCAACAATTGATGATCATCCTTTTCTGGGAACAGTATTTTGATGATCTTGATACTCTTACCCTTAGTGAAAAATCAAGGGAAGATTGCACAAAACAAGTTTTACCGAGTACTCATGATTACGTCCCCTCATATTTCTAGATCGAGGGGAACTACTCCCTCGCTCTCTTGGCTAACCAACAGGCACTTGGAGAGTAACGACAGTAAGGTTATCTTGGAAAGGAATCTCCATAGCTTTAGTCTGCTCTATGATAGCCATGGACATTGCTTCCATATTGATAGAGTCTTTCCGAAGGTTTTCAAAAATTTCGGGTTGAATGCACACCGTGTCCAACCAATAATCGAGACCGTCAGAAGCAAAGAGCAAAATATCGCCCGAACTTAACGGTAGAGGATCATCGGAACAATCAACCAATTCGATTTTGTTCCCCATAATAGCAGAACGCAGAATACTCCTTTGGCGCAGAGCATACTCTATTGAGATTTCGCCTCGTTCCAACTCTCGGCAAGCTATGGGCCACATTGAATGGTCTTCATTGAGTTTATTGAGTTCTTGACCACTAGGAGCCCTCAATAGATGAGAATCTCCCACGCTCAACCACCACAAAGAATAATCTTTAATGTAAGCAGCGACCAAGGTAGTTCCCATGTTATCCAGCAGAATATTCTTACGAACTACCAGAGTCGTTGATCCAACGTCATCTGGCAAAATGCCATGTTTCTGAATATCGGCCAAGCGGCGATTCGCCTCTTCTAGAGCAAAACGCAAGCGCGATGCAACTGGCAATTCTGCATGCTCACAAAACACCTTCGAAAACATGCTAATTGCCTCGCGAGAGGCTACTTCGCCCGCCAAATGCCCCCCCATGCCGTCAGCCAACATCACGAGCATGCCGCCATCCGGCGTCAACAAAACACGTGCTAAATCCTCTTGATTTTCCCGATTCCCCTGCCACTGTTTTACACTGTAGTCAATATTGTTAGGATCCATGGTTGCCAAGATTCATTCAGCACTGTGTTTTGTCGTTCGAGACGTTTTTAATCTTTCTGTTTCAACTGTGGGAAAAGGATTACGTCGCGAATGCTCTGAGCACCAGTTAATAACATCACGAGACGATCAATACCCATGCCAATACCACCAGCAGCTGGCATACCATACTCCAACGTTTCAATGAAGTCATAATCGACTTTTTGAGTTTCGCCAGCAGCCTGATGTTCCAGACGTTCACGCTGAACATCAGGGTCGTTTAATTCGGAATACCCAGGGGAAATCTCCTGTCCATTGATAACCAATTCATAGACATCTACCAAATCGGGGTTTTCTTTGTTAAGTTTAGCCAGCGGGACCAAATCACGAGCAACACGCGTTACAAAACATGGACTCATCGTCTTTTCCTCCACGAGTTTTTCATACACCTGCTGGGTAACATCAACATCTTTCAATTCAGCCCCAATTTCTACATGTAATTCGTTCTGGGCTCGATTGCGGCGTTGTTCCGGAGTCAGGTCAAACCAATCAGCCCCAGCAACTTCACGAACTAAATCCTGGTAATTAGCACGACGCCACGGACGAGTCAGATCGATTGTGTAAGGATTACCGTTCGGATCTTGGTATTCTAGTTTGAGGGTACCACAGAATTTCTCAGCCAAATGGCAAATCATGTCCTCCACCATGTCTGCCATCGTCTCAAAATCCCCGCACGCATCGTAAGCTTCCAACATTGTAAACTCTGGATTGTGACGACGGTCAACACCTTCGTTTCGGAAACAACGATTCAATTCAAACACCTTTGTAAATCCACCCACCATCAAACGCTTTAACGATAATTCCAACGCAATGCGCAACGTCAAATCTCGATTGACAGCATTGAAATGTGTCGTAAACGGAGTAGCTGCTGCGCCACCAGCAATGTTCTGCAACACTGCTGTTTCCACTTCCAAATACCCTCTATTATATAAAAAAGAGCGGATTTCAGACACGATCTGCGAACGCAATACGAAAATCCGAGCGCTGTCTTCATTGGCAATCAAATCCAAATGGCGCTTACGATAAGATACTTCTCGGTCAGACAAACCATGCCATTTATCAGGAAGCGGACGTAAACTTTTCGCTAAAATGCGCAAAGATTTCACATTTACTGTAGGCTCGCCCTTCTTTGTAAAGAATGTCGTTCCAACAATACCAACCCAATCACCACGATCCAACAGCTTCCACAGTTTCCACTCATTTTCACTAACGTCCGCTTTACTGAGGAACCCTTGAATGCGTCCTCGCACATCCGCCAACGTAAAAAACTGGGATTTTCCCATGTCGCGAATAGCCATTAGACGACCCGCCAAGGCAACTTCCTGACCTTCCTCAAAATTCGTCCGAAGGTCCGCCGGATTCGTCGTTATATCAAATCGACTTCCATAAGGATCTATCCCCATAGCGCGAATCTTCTCGAGCTTCTCGCGGCGCACTGCAATCAAATCCGCCTCGGAAGACGTTTGCAAAGGTTGCTTTCTTTCTGACATGACGTGCTCATCCTAATCATTTCGTCGCCATTTGGCGAGACATAGTTCTACCGCCCCCGTCATTCTCCAATGAACATCATGAAAATTCAGATTCGAATACAACCACTAAACTATTGGATTTGAAGGGGATAAAGGGATAATTCATCATTTTTAGCATTGAGGACGGCAAAATCCTTTTACGTATGGCATTTTATATGTTAAGGTAAAGCGCAAGTAAAGCCGACATGTTGATTCATGTCGGTTTGAACGACCCGATTCATTTTACCCGTGCAATTATGAGTGAGAATGTAACGACAACCTACAGCACCATTGACGCCAATGAAGCCGTAGCTTCTGTGGCCTATCGTTTTTCTGAAGTAGCAGCCATTTATCCAATCACCCCGTCTTCCCCAATGGGCGAGTCGGCGGAAGCATGGGCCGCAGCAAACAGAAAAAACCTATGGGGAACTATCCCTTCTATTGTCGAACTTCAAAGTGAAGCAGGAGCAGCTGGCACTGTACACGGAGCTTTGCAAACAGGATCCCTAGCGACAACCTTTACGGCCTCCCAGGGACTTTTGTTAATGATCCCGAACATGTATAAAATCGCTGGCGAGTTGACCCCTTGCGTTTTCCACGTAGCTGCTCGCGCACTGGCGACACATGCTCTGTCTATTTTCGGGGACCACTCTGACGTTATGGGTGTTCGTTCCTGTGGTTGGGCCATGCTTTGCGGAGCTTCAACTCAGGAAGCTGCAGATTGCGCTGCCATTGCCCATGCCTCCACACTCGAATCTCGCGTACCGTTTATCAACTTCTTCGATGGATTCCGTACTTCGCACGAAGTAGGGAAAATCGCTGATATCTCCGACGATACTCTCAAAGGCATGATCAAACAAGAGTGGGTTGACGCTTGCCATCAACGTGCTCTCAACCCAGAAGCACCGGTCATCCGTGGTACGGCTCAAAACCCAGACGTCTACTTCCAGGGGCGTGAAATCTGCAATCAATTTTATGTGAAGGTTCCTGGCATTGTGCAAGCTGCAATGGATCGTTTTGCCTCCATGACTGGCCGTCAATACCACCTTGTCGACTATGTAGGAGCTGAAGATGCTGATCGAGTCATCGTCCTGATGGGTTCTGGCTGTGAAGCTGTTCACGAAACCGTCGATGCCATGCGCGAACGCGAAGGCGCCAAGGTAGGGGTTCTCAAAGTTCGCCTCTATCGTCCATTCCCTTCTGAAGAACTGGTAAAGGCTCTGCCCAAAACAGTGCGTAAAATTGCTGTTCTTGACCGTACTAAGGAACCCGGTTCTCCAGGCGAACCACTTTACCTCGACGTGGTCAACAGTTTGTTTGAAGCCCAAAACGCAGGTAAACTTCACTTTGAATGCGGCATGCCGTTCGTCGTCGCAGGTCGTTATGGTTTAGGCTCCAAAGAATTCACCCCCGCTATGGTTAAGGGTGTGTTCGACAACCTTGCTAAAGAACAACCGATGAATCACTTCGCTGTTGGCATCAACGACGATATTCTTGGTCTCAGCTTGCCTTATGATCCAGAGTACAATGTTGAAGCAGCAGACACAACTCGCGCCATGTTTTTTGGCCTTGGTTCAGACGGTACAGTCGGCGCTAACAAAGATTCGATCAAAATCATTGGCCAGCACACTAACCTCTATGTCCAGGGGTACTTCGTATACGATTCGAAGAAATCAGGTTCTACCACCACCTCACACCTTCGTTTTGGTCCGCGCCCGATCCATTCAACCTACTTGATTACCAAAGCCAATTTCATCGCACTGCATCAGCCCAGTTTGTTGAATCTGTTCGATTTTCTGAAATATGCAGAGCCAGGCGCTACTTTCCTGATGAACAGCCCTTATCCTGCAGACGTCGTCTGGTCTAAGTTACCAGCTCGCATGCAAAAACAAATTTTGGATAAAGGCATCAAACTCTATGTGATCGATGCTTTCGCCGTTGCCAAGAAGACAGGGATGGGCGGCCGCATCAACACGATCATGCAAACCTGTTTCTTTGCCCTTTCCAACGTCATCCCGGCAGATGAAGCGATTGGTTACATTAAGAAAGCCATTGCTAAAACTTATGCTCGCAAAGGTGAAGAAGTTGTCAATAAGAACATCGCGGCAGTCGAAGCTACTTTGGACAACCTCCATGAAGTCAATCTAGAAGGTGTTACAATCAACGGCCATGAATTGCCTCCAGTCGTTGCTCCTAACTCGTTGCCATACGTCAACGACATTGTTTCTAAACTGATGGTCGGAGAAGGAGATTCCATCCCCACGAGTCAATTGCCTGTCGACGGGACCTTCCCTTCAGGTACTTCTCAATACGAAAAACGTAACCTTGCTTTGGAAATTCCTGTATGGGATCCAGAAACCTGCATTCAATGTGGTAAATGCACAGCTGTTTGTCCACACGCTGCTATTCGAAGCAAAATATTCGAACCTTCACTCCTCGAAAATGCTCCAGAAGGCTTCAAATGCGCTGACGCTCGTCACCCAGACTGGAAAGGTAAGAAATTCCTTATCCAGGTATCTCCGGAAGACTGCACCGGCTGTACTTTGTGTACCGATGTATGCCCTGCCAAGAATAAGAAGGTAGAAGGCAAGAAAGCCATCAATATGGAAAAGAATATTGATAGCACGCACACAACTGAAGTCGCCAACTGGAACTACTTCATGGAACTCCCAGATGTTGACCGCACTAAGGTAAGAACCGACAACATTCGTTCGATGCAATTCCTGCGTCCATTGTTTGAATTCTCTGGCGCCTGTGCTGGTTGTGGTGAAACACCATACGTCAAGATGTTGACTCAGTTGTTCGGTAACCGTCTCGTCGTCGCCAATGCCACGGGATGTTCCTCGATCTACGGTGGTAATTTGCCTACTACTCCTTGGTCTCATGACGCACAGGGACATGGCCCAGCATGGGCTAACTCTTTGTTTGAAGACAATGCTGAATTCGGTCTCGGTTTCCGAGTTTCCCTTGATAAACAAGTTGAATTCGCAACTGAACTTTTGCAAGCTAACGCAACCATCGTCGGTGACGAACTTGTTGCTAAAATTCTCAACAATCCGCAAAAGAGTGAAGCTGAAATCCAAGAACAACGAGAAAACATCGCCGCATTAAAGACTATCATTGCCAATAAACCAGAATGCGCTCGACTGATGACCGTTGCCGATAAACTCATCCGCAAGAGCGTTTGGATCCTCGGTGGGGACGGTTGGGCCTACGATATCGGTTACGGTGGCCTTGACCATGTACTTGCCAGCGGTCGCAATGTCAAAGTCCTCGTTCTAGATACCGAAGTTTATTCGAACACTGGCGGTCAATGTTCCAAATCCACGCCTCGTGGCGCAGTTGCCAAGTTCGCCACTCGAGGTAAGGATCAAGTTAAAAAAGATCTCGGCCTCATGGCTATGACTTACGGTAACATTTATGTGGCCTGTGTCTCGATGGGGGCTAAAGACGAACATGTACTCAAGGCTTTCGTCGAAGCAGAAGCTTACGATGGCCCAGCTTTGATCATCGCCTACTCACATTGTATTTCCCACGGTATCGATATGGCCAAGGGACTCCAGCAACAAAAGGCTGCCGTTGACAGTGGACGCGTTCTCCTCTACCGTTATAATCCAGATCTCGCCGCACAAGGCAAAAATCCGCTAATTATCGAAGGTAAAGGGCCTAAAGGCGACTTTAAGAATGCTCTTCTTTCAGAAAACCGTTTCCGTCTCTTGGCTAAGAACAATAAGGACCACTTCGATGAATTGGTCGAGAAAGCCCAGAAGGATGCTCAGCATCGTTGGAATATGTACAAGGCTCTTTCTGATTTACCGCCTATCGCCTAATGAACGAACATTACTAAAATTATCTGTGTTTTAATATGTATGTCACCACCGGAAGTTAATACCTTCCGGTGGTTTTTATTATTGCTCAAAAAGGTTTTCTACAATGAGGTTTAATGATCAACCTCCTGATTTTTTAATGATTCTCAAAATTGGAAAAATTCAGAGATCATAAGAAGCCACGATTAGTGTGATTATCTTGGCAAACATTCCCCGATCGTGATTGTTCTTCAATCTATACAGCGTCTGTGTTTAGCCCTGTTTTGAAAAACAATAAGATTAGAGACTTGAATAATATTTCATGGGTAACTCCCAAAAATAGGCAAAAATAAAGAAGAATACACCTAACGGAGAACTTTCCTTTACCATATTCAGTTTCCCCTGTACTACAAAGAGTTACTTCCATTAAAGAACTACATACACTTATAAAACCGATTAGAGTGTATAGAAGTTCACGAGTCTAAAAAAACCTCACAAAATTCCAAAAATATTAACTTTTGAAAGAATAAAAATGGCGGAACGGGAGGGATTCGAACCCTCGGTACCGGTTGTACCAGTACGCTCATTTAGCAAACGAGTGCTTTCAGCCTCTCAGCCACCGCTCCACTTGCAAAGTTGACGTGGAGTTTCTATCACAACAGGAAGCAGGCTGTCAACACCCAAATGTAGATTTTTATCCTCTCATCGTAAAAATCCTGATTCAATATGTAATTCTCTCATCCGCTGACCAGCTGAAATATTGAAATTTATGTTTTATTCAAGGATAGTGGCGGTAGCAACATTGCTGAATTCATCTAATAAGAAGGAAGTTCAGCTTGATTACATGATTGACGTTCTAGAGTTATGTCCAACGATTTGTCCATTCTCGGTTCTCAACAGTCGTTTAAATCCAATCCGGATGAAGCAAAATTGGAAGCCTTCCCCAATCGTACCCCAGGCAGGCCCTACGTAGTCACGCTAGAGACGCATGAATTTTCCTCGCTTTGTCCAGTAACTGGACAACCGGACTATGCCCACATTACGATTACCTACATACCCGAAGAGACCTGTGTTGAAACCAAATCACTGAAATATTACCTGGCATCTTATAGGAATTACCCAGCATTTAACGAACAGATCATCAATCGTATCACAGACGATCTAGTTCAAGCAATTCACCCAAGATGGCTGAAAGTCGAAGGTAAATTCTCACCACGCGGTGGCATTCAATTAACTGCTATAGCAGAGCATCAACCAGAAAACCGCCCCTTATAACAGCCCGTTCGATTATGAAATCTCTGGAAGTTACGGTTTTATTGAGCGGTGGACTAGATTCATCAACCGCTCTGCACTGGGCTGCTAAACATCATCATGTCAACATGGCCCTAAGTTTTTATTATGGTTCCAAACAGGCAGAGCAAGAACTGGAATGTGCCAAATTTCAAGCCCAGCACTTGGGAATTTCCCACCAAATTGTTGATATTTCATCCATTTCGCCCCTTCTGAAATCTGCTATGCTCAAAAACGGGGCTCCTATTCCGGAAGGACGGTATGAAGTCGACAATATGCGCCAAACCGTCGTACCATTCCGGAATGGCATCTTTCTCTCAATAGCAGCTGGCATTGCCGAAAGCGCCGGCGCCCAAGCCCTCGTTATTGCGGCCCATTCAGGCGACCATACGATTTATCCTGATTGCCGTGAGGATTTCATGACTGCCATGTCTGAGGCCATCCGGTTAGGCACCTGGGCTAATCTTGGGATTTTGAGACCTTTTATCAATGCCTCTAAAGGAGATATTGTCAAACAAGCATCTGATTTAAGAGTTGATCTATCTAAAACCTACTCCTGCTACAAAGGAGGCCCTGTCCATTGCGGTGTTTGTGCCACATGTTTGGAACGCAAAGAAGCCTTCTTGCAAGCCCATATCCCAGATCCTACCACCTATCTTCTGTAACAATAATGTTTCTCGGCCCATTATCGGGACACTTTGTCCATCGCATGTCCTGTAAACAATCGGTCTTACGCTCAAGCTAGAAATCTCCCACAACAGTTCAAGCGCAACATGCAGAGACTCGATACGGGCTTGTCTGGATATCCACAATACCGCCAACATAATAAGGTCCTCAACTACAATGAGGATTCCTTATTAAGTGACCAATACCAATAGAACACCGTTTGTGACAAATGATGTTTCCGGGGTTGCCCTCGCCCCGGTACATTATCATCGGCAAACAGCGTTCTTGGTGAATTTCATCCCCCCCTTTCCTTGATACAGCAATAGTTACTCTTGGTATCTATAAATGTAAGTGAGAGTTAAAGGAGCACCTCCTCCGGGCAAGTCAACTTTCCATTTAATCCGACTTTCTGGATTGTTAGAATAAGAACCAGGTCGAGCCAGAGTTTCGCAGATTCCTCCTTCAGAGGCAGATTGAGCCGTTCCGAGAATCTTTTTAGTAATCTCCAGAGTTTTTCGTTCTTTCGAGAGATTGCGGAGTTCAATCGAACCATACACAACATTAATAATGGGCGTCTTTTTGTACTGCGGATCGACACCTATAACTTGAGTTTGCTGCAAAGATGAGGTCTGATCCTGGGTTTGTTTCTTATCTTGAGCACTCGCAACAGGGTCTTCTCTACGGCGTTCGACAACTTTTTCCGAATGATCAGCCATAATGTCTGAGGCCAAAGTAATAGGAATCGTGGCCGATTCACCTGCGGCAGTAAATGGGATTACACCTTGCCCGGCAAAATCTTTTTTACTGATCAATTCGACCACACCATTTGTCCATGGTGTATTTGAAGTGTTCTCCAAACGAATACAATGCCAAATATTGACCAAAGAGTCATTATCCCCTAAATGAGCAGACGACGAATACGTTGCCGTTACCGGGATATCCCATGTATACACAGTCTGGTAAGGGACTTCAACAGAAAACAGCGGAAAAGCCACTGTCGCACCTCGCTTACTCGAAAACTGCTTGACGGGATAGTGATACAAATCCTCCACCTTCATCACTTTAGATGGGGCTTTTAAGGAATTCGTATCAGCCCCAGCACTCATCGCATAACTCACGGCTTCTCTGGATATTCTCTTACGGTAAGCCAAAGGTCGCGGTCGTTCCTCATTATTATTGCCTATACCTAATTTTGCCAGGAAATCAGCCATATTGGTCTGCATGGCTAAGGGAGAGGGAATGCCCGAGGTCTGTAGATCCGGCGTTCCCGTAATCAAGTCAAGATGAACATTCTCCAAATCCATCAATTCGTTCATGACAGTTGCCTTCACCGACAAAACACCCTTGTCTGCCGCACCCATCTCCAACCGATACGATGGCACCCAGGAAATTCCCCATGTCATGCACGAGGCCGTCAAAACACAATCAGGCGTTGGTTTTTCTAGATTAAGTTCTACCACCGGCTTCCACGTTGTCCGTTTAGGTAACAACAAGTTCGAACCAGCAAACTCCAGCTGAATGACTTCCGAATCAGCCACAACAACAATTCCAGACGGCGTACGAACAGCTAAGTACGAATTTCCAGTTCCGTTCCTCGGATAATTTCCAACCTGATGGACCTCTTCTCCAATAATTTGGGAAGGGAATGGATCTGACTCTGGCGGCCGAGTATCAATCACTGTTCCCTCAAAACTCCCATTCTTCGTCACCACACGCACCTTCGAATCCGGATTAGCACGTGCAAAATCAGCCATTGTTGCAGTCAGAGAGTTTGATTCATATTTTTTCAATGAACTGACAAAGCAAGAAATCTTGGCAGGAGACGCAGCTGACATCCAGAAAGTGCCAAAAGTAGGGACAGGAAGGTTGTGAATTTCCATTGCTGCGCTTTTGCCTGTTTTCCCGCGAAGCGTCACATATCCATAACCATTCTTGAACAACGACACGCGCACGGGATCCAACTTCACCTGCTCACGCTCTTGCTGCGCCACCGCCTCGGAAACAATCCCGGTTGCCGCAATTAACCCCATCGCCAGTATCGTCGAAAAACGAAAATTTATCATACTTTTCACCATAGCAACCGTCCCCAGCTTGTCAACCAGGAAAGATGTTTTCCCACGGTTCGGACTGTATCCATTGCTTATTGAGGTCTGAAAACAAAAAATATCATGATTTTTTTACGAACCTTGCCCTGTAAATGGGCTTGCCCATCTTTTCCCAATGTAATTGGAAATCTGTCTTAGGATAAAAGAAATCTTCATCTTTCCACTCGCAACGATCAAACAACCCACTGCGAGCGAAATGATCCAACACCCACTCAAAATACTCATCGTGGTCAGTTTTAAACAGAACCTCCCCACCATCCGACAACACACGATGCAAGGCCGACATCACTCTATCTTGAATCAAACGATTCTTGTGATGCCTAGTCTTCGGCCATGGATCAGGACATAAATAATGCAGTCGGGAAATCACTCCTGCTTCAAGAAACCACTCCAAAAAATATGAACTTTCAATACGCAGCACTCGTACATTCTGCAACCCATATTTTTGAATTTGGGAGCACACTTTACGGACTCGCCCCAACAACTTCTCTACCCCAAGGAAATGTCGTTCTGGATAATGCTTCGCCATCTGCAACAAAAATCCGCCATCGCCACACCCTAAATCTACCTCAAATGGTTCTGGTTTACCAAAAATATCCATTGCCCCATGACGGCAGAAAAAATCTTCTGGGACATATCCAGCTGAGTAAATGTCAGAAAGGTCGACAGACATAATTCAACAGACCGGCACGGTGCTAAAATTTCGAGACCATGTCAAACAGGAAACCCCTCATACAGTCAGTTTAGTAGTTTTTCTATTGAAGCAGAGTCTGAAGCGTTTTATGCATATTGTATGATGCAGACAAGATGCCCTCTCATCTGTTTTCTCGTTTTAGCAGTAGGCCTAATAGGTTCTTGTACCACAGTTCCTTCAGGAGATTACCAAGGCTACATGACTCGTCCTTACAAAATCCGAGGGAAGCGCTACGTTCCCATGAGTGTCGACCAGGCGCTGTACTTCACTCAAATCGGTACAGCTTCGTACTACGACGAATCGTGGTTTTGGGGTCTCTCTAGCGGTACCACAGCCATTGGAGAAAGCGTTCACCCTTGGCACCTGCAAGCAGCCCACCCCTATCTTCCCTTACCCTGCGAAGCTCGAGTTACCTCACTCAGCAACGGTAAATCTGTTCGTGTAAGAATCAATGACCGTGGACCATTTACAAAAAACAGAATCATTGACCTCAGCCCGGCTGCAGCAGAAGAACTTGACTTCAAACACCACGGCCTCGAGAAAGTCCGAGTAGAAGTACTCTCCGTTGGCGACGGCAAATGGAAACGCAAAAGCCCCATCTTCCAATAACGTCTTTTTCCTTTGGCGCCAATTATTTCCGTTTGTTGAGTCGAATACACGTTAGGTCGCTGATTCTCTGTATTGCAGAAGCCATGTACAATGCGACGTACAATAACCCCCTATCATTTTCAACAAGGGAATGTCCTGTTCTCTATCCATTGACTAATTCCTTTTCCTTGAAAAAATTGAGGGGGAAATATGCGCTTTTTCCCCCCTCTTTTTTGGGGCAGTGTTCGTACTTAAGATTTTGGTAAACTCCACTCGTCTTTCCACTCGATCACCATTTGGTGTCCTTCCCATTTGATGGGAAGCCATATATACCGACCATCAATTGCATTGTCTGGTCTCCATTGGTCACCAATAAAAATATAGTCAGTAGCTCCCGATGGACGCGTTACAGGTAAAATGTACGTACTCTGCCCACCAAAAGTTTTTTCAGCATTCGGCCCTACGCAAGGGTTCTTCAACTCCGTCCACGGTCCCATGATATTAGCGGCATAGGCTGAGCGAGCAGTATTCGGCGCCCACCCAGTACAACCAGACATGACCATGTAATAATACCCGTCTTTCTTGCAAATAGCTGGAGCTTCCATAAAACGCCCAGGGAATACGCGAACAAATTTTCCCGAATGCCGCGTATAATCATCAGTCAATTCAGCGATGTGCATTGTTCCATTGTCTTCTGACGCAAAAATGTGGTAGGCTTTACCATCGGTATCGACAAACAAAGTCATGTCTCGCTCCATCTGTCCTTTTTCGAAATCACGTTTGAACATAGCGTACTCGTTCATCCCCGGCGGATAACTACTCGAATTCAATACTGGTGGTTTGGGTGGATTTTCCATTGTTTTCTCCGCCTCCGCCATATTCATCGGCCATTTGCCAGCATTGGCCCGCATAGCATGCAAGAACTTGTAAGGACCAGTCACCTTGTCACTAACAGCCACCCCACTTATAGCATCGCTGTACCCTCGGCCCTTGCGTTCCAAATGGAACCACATAACGTATTTTCCCGTCTTTTTATTATAAATGACTTTAGGACGTTCGAGAATGCATTCGCGAGCAATAGGACTATTGGGATCATCCTCCACCGCTAACACTACCCCCTCGTTCTTCCAATTGTACAAATCAGTTGAAGAATAACACCGTACTCCAACATGGGCCACATTACCCGCCGTTCCCTCAATCTTGTGTTCGCCAAACCAATAGTAAGTTTTACCGACTTGCAAAAATCCCGGTCCATGAGCATTGATGTGTACGCCTTGGTCGTCCGGCCATATTTTCCCTGGCAAAAATGATGTTCTTTGTTTCAGGATTTGTTGTTCAGCAGCTAAGCATGGCAATACCAATCCAACTGCTATCATCAATAATGTGCGTCTTGCTATAGTCGTCATTGCCCTTATATACTCAATTCCGCCTCACATTCTTTCAAAAGGAGTCCTCATGTCTAACCCACAACACAAATTCATTGCGTCAACCGGAACCCTCCTATAGGATACTGATATTATGAATTGGTGGAAGCATCTTTTGTTGCCATTCTTCTTATTTCTGGGACTGGCGACAATTTCTTACGGGGAAAAATTGGGGGATTATGCCAATAAAATTGTCGTCATCCCTATTGAAGAAAATTCTCTTAGTAGTCCCCAGGGATTTGGTTTTATCAACCGGACTCTCAAACGAGCCAGCGAAGAAAACGCCAGTGCCGTCGTCTTTGATCTTAATACGCCTGGAGGCCTTGCTTGGGAAACGTCCGATCTCATGATGAAAAGCCTCTATCGGCTTGACATCCCATCGTTTGCTTATGTCAACCCACGAGCTATGTCAGCTGGCGCCCTCTTGGCAGTTTCTTGCGATGCCATCTATATGTCTCCAGTTTCTTCAATCGGCGCAGCCGGCCTCGTCTCGAGCAATGGAGAACAACTCGACCCCATGGTACGAGAAAAAGCCGAAAGCGCATTCACAGCCTTCACCCGAGCCGTTGTCAAAAAGAAAAATCACAATGTCGAACTCGTCCAAGCTATGATGTTGCCCGCTGAAAAAGATATGACGTTCGGGAATATCAAATTATCTAAAGGAAAAATCCTGACCCTCACTGGAGAAGAAGCAACCTCTCTGGGGCCAGACGGCAAGCCGCTCCTAGCCAAAGGAATCGTCAATAATATCCAGGAACTCCTCGACAAAGAGGGTAATATAAGTGGTTCCATCGTCATAGCAAAACCTACAGCCTTCGAATCTTTCGCGCTGTGGATTGCTCGTTTGTCCCCTCTGCTCATTCTCGTAGGAATCGGCCTCATCTACCTAGAAATGCACACGCCCGGTTGGGGGCTCGCCGGTACATTAGCTGTCGTCGTCTTCACATTGTTTTTCTTTGGAAACAACATTGCAGGCAATCTCGCAGGCTACGAAACAATAGCTATGTTCATTGTTGGAGCTATTCTGTTAATTATAGAACTTTTCGTCTTGCCTGGCACTTTTATCATTGGGTTCGCTGGTACAATACTAATTGTTTTGGCGTTATTCAGCGGCATGATATCCAGTTTCGATTTTGAACGTTTTATGGCTGATGGCTGGTCTCTGTCTGGCTTTTTCGCACTCGCCTACCGTCCGTTCCTCAATCTGACCATTGGCCTTACTGGAGGTTTCATCCTCGTTATGATCATGATCAAATACATGCCAGCTTTGCCATTCCTACGGTCAGTAGCAAATCAATCCATTAGCGGTGGTAGCGAATCCGGTGGCGCTATCGGAACCACTTGTCACTCCATCAATGTAGGCGACATCGGCATCTCTATCACCCAACTCTGTCCCAATGGTAAAATTGACGTCCATGGCATCATTGCCGAAGCTCGCGTACAACATGGTATTCTGCACATTGGTACGCCGGTCCGCGTCATCGATAAACAAGCATTCAACCTCATTGTCGAAGCACATCATACTCCCCAATCTTCCATTACTGCTACGGAAGTCAAAGAAAGCAAATGAATCTCATCGTTGGAATTCCATTGACAAGTTGAGCCGTATCCTCTCTATTTTCTCACGCCATGCCTGTTACCGTTGGTTTTATTTCTCTTGGTTGTGCCAAAAACCTCAATGATTCCGAAGTCATGCTGGGATCTTTGCGAAATGCCGGAATGACCATTACCGATGAACCCGATCTAGCCGATGTCGTTGTTATCAACACTTGTTCGTTCATTGACAAAGCCAAGCAAGAATCCATCGACACGATCCTAGGCGTCGTTGAAGCCAGAGAACGAGGCGAATACCCAAAAGATCAAAAACTCATCGTAGCAGGTTGCCTCGCTCAGCGTTTCTCTCACGAATTGCCCGACCTCCTACCTGAGGTCAACGCTTTCATTGGCCTCGACCAAATTACTCAATTACCAGACGTCATTCGCCAAGTCCTAGGCGGCACGCTTGACAACCGTTCATTTGTCTCTCCCAAATCTACTTACATACCCGACTACAATACTCCTCGCTATAGGCTGACACCACGGCATTCCGCCTATATCAAGATTGCTGAAGGTTGCAATCACACGTGTACATTCTGTGTCATTCCGCAAATCCGAGGACGCCATCGCAGTCGGTCTCTGGATAGTGTCGTACGCGAAGCTGCTATGCTCATCCAATCTGGAGTCAAAGAAATCAATCTCATCGCCCAAGACTCTACCTACTTTGGCATGGATCGCTGGCAAGGCGCCAACCACGCCACCCCTCGCAGCAGGGTTGACTCCACAAAAGGAGAATCCCTGGCTTCACTCATACGCGCCCTGCACTCCATCCCAGGAGATTTTTGGATCCGCATCCTTTACACGCATCCTGCACACTGGAGTGATGAACTAATCCAGACGATAGTCGATTGCCCTAAAGTTGCTCGTTATATCGACATCCCCCTCCAGCACATATCTGACAACATGCTGAAAACTATGCAACGCCAGACAGACGGCGTCTACATTCGCAACCTCCTCCGCAATATGCGAGCCAACATACCAGGATTAGCCATTCGCTCTACTTTCATCTCAGGATTTCCCGGCGAAACAGAAAACGACCACCAGGAATTGCTCGACTTCATTGAGGAATTCCGTTTCGAACGTGCTGGTGTCTTTGCCTATTCCCGCGAAGAAGGCACCCGAGCCTACAACATGCACAATCAAATACCCGAACGAGTCAAAACACGCCGAACTAACGACATCACCGAACTCCTCGCTCGTATCGCCCATGAAATCGGCCAAGAGCAAATCGGCCGTACTATCCGTGTCCTCGTCGATGCTCCTGGAATTGCTAGATCAGAATGGGATGCCCCGGATATCGATGGGGCAGTCTCTGTGCCCAAGGAATTACCCGTAGGCGAATTTGCTAAAATCCGCGTAACCGACGCCATGGCGTACGATCTAGTGGGCGAACTGAACTAACATGCGCTTGCCATTGAGTAGAAATGATGTAACCTATCTCCCCCCACACAAAAAATTCTACATTTATGCCTGACGCACGTTTCCAACCATTACCAGGATTTCGAGATTTTGCACCTGCTAGCTGTGCCGTTCGCAATTACATCTTCGATACATGGAAACAAACTGCCAAGCGTTATGGATTCGTCGAATGGGAAGCCCCTACCCTCGAATCCACCGAGCTCTACCTCAAAAAAACAGGTGGAGAACTTCCTACTCAATTATTCCGTTTTCAAGACCAGGGTGAACGTGATGTCACCCTCCGTCCAGAACTAACTGCTTCGCTCGGTCGCATTGCTGCCGGATACCACCGTGACTACCTCAAACCCATGAAGTGGTTCGAAATTGGTTCCTGCTTCCGTTACGAAAAACCTCAAAAAGGCCGAGTCCGCGAATTTTATCAATTCAATGTCGATATTCTAGGAGAACACACCACTGGCGCCGACGCGGAACTCATCGCCCTCGCTATCGACTGCATGCGCGACCTCGGCTTTCAACAGGGCGATTTTATCGTTCGAATTTCCGACCGTCATGCTTGGCTTCAATTCGCCCGCAATCACGGTATCTGCGACGATCAAATTACCTCCTTTCTCGGTGTCGTCGATAAACTGGAACGCGACCGCCCAGCTGAATGCCAAGCTAAACTAGACGCCTTCGGGCTTCAGCGTGACCAACTCCTTGACTTTATTGCTAATCCTCCAGTCGGTGTCTCACCTCAGTACGATTGCCTACTCGAAGATCTGGCTGCTCGCGGCCTCGACTCATTCGTACAACTAGACCTTTCGATCGTTCGCGGCTTAGCATACTATACCGGCCTCGTCTTTGAAATTTTCGATTCTTCACGCTCACTACGCGCTATTGCCGGAGGAGGACGTTATGATTCCCTGATTGGAGATCTTTCCAATCACGCAGTCGACATGCCAGCCACCGGATTCGCCATGGGAGATGTGGTTATTGCTCGCCTCATCGAACAGACTCCCCATGCTGCTCAGCTGATGCAACAAGCTATCGCTCAGGCTGGTTGTGAATTTTATGTTATTCAGGCTGACAACTCCAAGCGTCGCCAAGTCCTCCAAACTGTTTCACTTTTGCGCAGTCAGGGATATCGAGTCGACATGGCTCTTTCACCCATGAAGGTAGGAGCCCAATTCCAGCGAGCAGAACGCGCTGGTGCTCGTTTTGCCATTATTGTTGGCAGTAACGACAACTCCTTGGAAATTAAAAATATGAAGGATCGTTCATCTGAAATAATCCCCGCAGACCAGTTGTCTGACAAAATGGCCTCGTTAGTTCATTAATTTTTTTAACTTTTTTATTTCAACTTCCCTATTGAACATGAACAGTTACCGAACTCATACATGCAATGAATTGCGCCTATCCGATGTTGGTAAAAAAGTTTCCCTCATCGGTTGGGTTGATTCCGTTCGCGACCACGGCGGCGTCATCTTCATCGACCTGCGTGACCGCTCTGGCATTACTCAAGTCGTCTTCCACCCTGATACTAATGCCGACGTTGCCAAACTTTCTCAAACTCTGCGTTCTGAAGATATGATCCGCATTTCTGGGGAAGTCATTGAACGCCTTAAAACCGATTCGATCGATACCACCAACGCCGATTTGTTGACGGGAGAAATTGAGGTTTCTGCTGATGCTCTTGACATCATCAACAAATCCAATGTCCTGCCATTCCAACTCGACCGTTCTATTGCCAACGAAGATCTGCGTCTCAAATACAGATACCTCGACCTCCGTCGCCCAGAAATGGTCCGCAACATGACCATTCGCCACCGAGTAACTAAGGCAATCCGTGACTTCCTAGACGAAGCTGGTTTTCTCGAAATCGAAACGCCTATTCTCTCGAAGTCTACGCCAGAAGGAGCACGCGATTTCCTCGTACCAGCTCGTCTCGCCCCAGGCAAATTCTATGCTTTACCACAGGCCCCACAGCAGTACAAACAATTGCTCATGGTTGCTGGTATGGAACGCTATTTCCAGGTTGCACGTTGCTTCCGCGATGAAGACTTACGTTCCGACCGTCAACTCGAGTTTACTCAAATCGATATAGAAGCTTCTTTCGTCAAACCACAAGACATGTTTGACTTGACTGAAGGCGCTCTCAAACGTGCTTATCAAGAGGCTGTCGGCATCGACATCCCCACGCCCTTCCCACGCATGACCTGGAAGGAAGCAATGGATCAATATGGCTCCGATAAACCCGAACGTCGGTTCGATATGAAATTGACCGACCTCTCTGACATTTTTGCCAACAGCGGATTCAAAGTTTTCTCAGGGGCTATCAGTAAGGGGGGGGTCGTCAAAGCAATCAATGCCAAAGGATTCTCCAATCCGTCTGTTGGTCAAATCGATGCCCTCACCAAAGCCGCCATTGAAACAGGAGCAAAAGGACTTGCCTACATCAAGGTGCGCGAAGACGGGTGGAAGAGCCCTATCACCAAATTTTTGTCTGAAGACGAAATCAGCGCCATGACGGAACGCTTGAATATTGAAACGGGCGACCTCATCCTTTTTGCAGCTGGTGATTGGGAACAATCCTGCAACATTCTCGGCCGTGTTCGTCTCATGTGCGCCGACTACATGGAACTTCTCAAAGACAACAAGGATCTCGATTTCTTATGGGTCACCGAATTCCCTCTCTTGGGATGGGATGAAGAAGAACAGCGTTGGGTAGCCATCCACCACCCATTTACTCGCCCAGTCGACGAAGATAAAGAAAAACTTATCAAAGGCGAACTTAGCGTAAACCTCCGCGCTCAAGCTTACGACGTCGTCCTCAATGGCGTTGAACTCGGAGGAGGCTCCATTCGTATCCACGAACGAGACCTTCAAGCTGCCATGTTTAAGGCTTTGGGCATTACCGATGAACAAGCCCAAGAGCAATTTGGCCATATCCTTACCGCCTTTACTTTCGGGGCCCCACCCCACGGAGGGCTTGCTCTCGGTCTAGACCGTCTTGTTATGTTGATTTGTGGTGCAGAATCTATCCGGGAAGTCATCGCCTTCCCCAAAAACAACCGGGGAGCCGATCTCATGAGCGATTCTCCCTCTGCTGTCGATCCCAAGCAGCTCCGCGAAATCCACATCCAGGTCAAATTGCCTGAAAAACTAAAAAATTAACCTGCCAGGCAAGGGCCTTTCTATCTGAGCGTTTTTTCAAACTTCACGAGAGCAGGGAAACCCTCCCTGCTCTCATAGTTATGTACAATTCAACAAACTGCTTTATGTTCACAGCCAGTCGCTCCTTCTTCACCTACCTCATTGTCGCTCTCTTCTCCTCCCTTCAACTCTGCTGGGCTACACTGACAGACTACAGTAACCCAGCAAACTGGGCCTTTTGGAATGAAGGTTCTCCTCGCCCTGCCGACCTCTTCATTGTCGCCCCCACCGTCGACCTCGGAGAAAAAGGCAACACCAATGCTAATCTCCAAGACAAAGACTTCCGTGCAAAATTCATAGGTGCTCTCCGGATGGAGTTAGGTATCTACTCCGACCAGACCGCCATTTTTGCCCCATTCTACCAGCAAGCCACACTCGCAGTCTACGGATTTTCTCTCCAAAAAGCCCGCCCTTGCATGGACCTCGCCTACGCTGATGTCAAAGCGGCATTCCTACATTATCTCGCCAATTCCACTAGTAATCGTCCACTCATCCTAGCCGGATTCTCACAAGGTTCAGAAATGATACTCCGTCTTCTGAAAGAATATTTCCATCAACCAACTCTCCAAAACAGGCTCATCGCCGCCTATGCAATCGGCTGGAGAATCACCCCGAATGAGCTTCGTCAATTTCCGCACCTTCGCATGGCTCAACACGCCAAGGACACCGGCGTCATTATCTCATTCAATTCTGAATCCCCCCGTATTCAGTCCTCCCTTTTCGCTGGTCCTAATCAAAAGACATGTTCCATCAACCCCCTCAACTGGAAAACCGACTCCACCCCAGCCAACAGTACACTCAATCGCGGTGCATGTTTCACTGATTACCAAGGTCGCATCGTCAAAGAAATACCTCATCTCACTGGTGCCCAAATCGACCCTAATCGCGGTACTCTCAAAATCCTAGACATTCACGAAGAAGATTACCCCGCTATCCTTTTCGAAAATGGGATCTATCACCTCTACGACTACCAATTTTTTTATCGTAATCTCCAGCACAACGTTCAACTCAGAACTCAATCCTACCTTAAATCACATCGTCGCCAATATTCCTCTCCATCCAAGTAACCTCCAAGCATACCATTAGTGTCCGGTAAAAACGAATAAGACAAGATTGAGGCGTCCGCAGTGCCCATCAAGCGGGCGTTATTACGGATAGTCTTGTGGGAAAGTAAGCTCCCACCTCAAAAAGGTAATTTCTGGGAATCCATCCTCGGCTCTTGGAGTAGTTTTACTTAGTTCTTTTCATACTTCTCGGAAAAGTGGAACAATTCTCATAGGAATGATCCTCAACCCTGACCGATGGAACCACTCCCAAAAATTGGAGTCTTAAGGTTTTCAACTCTCTCTTAGTAGAACTACCTTGAGAAGAGACTTCCACAAAAGTTTGGCTCTGTTTCAAATCTGCTGATCCCATCAAGGCCAGTTAGTATGACTCTCAGTAGGCGACCCAACCCTTGCATTGGCTTGTAATACCTTTTACAAGTTTATTATGTTCAACTACTTGTATCAATACAAAGGTTGGATCGTTAACAAATCCACTAGACAAGAAACTTTTCATTTAGTCGAGCCCAGAGTTGATCAAAGATGTGTTTTTTATGCCCAAAGTGTCATTAAAAGCTAATAACTCATTCATATCGTGATATTTACGTCCAAGATCTACCTGTTGCCGACAAACATGTCTTTATCAAGTGTCAGGTACCTCAAGGTTTTTGTCCTTCTTGCAGAGGCTTTCATACTGTTAGACCTCAAGAGTTCCATCACACCATGGGGTTTACATGGAGGCTGATGAAACATATTTCTAGATCCTTCCATTTTATTCCCGCTCGGTATCTGGCTGTTCAATACGGTATTTCAGCCTCGACGATTAGACGTATCGATCAGGAAGTCCTTTCTCGTTCGCTTCCTCCGGTCAATTGGGATCATCTAAGAGAGTGATAGCCAACTCACGTTATTTACTGCTGAGAGGCAAAGAGAATGTACCTGAATCAGCACGAGCTCGACTCGAGCTTCTTCTTGGGATCAACAA
>CASFPZ010000028.1 GCA_949296365.1 uncultured Akkermansia sp.
AGGGCCCTATTTCACTTGCTTGGGCCATTCGTAGCCACTTGCTCAACCGCCATTGTCCTGCATTGGGATTGGGCGCATTCCAGATCTCGCGAAACTTTTGGAAACAGCCAAGTTTGTAAAAAACATGGCCTATGTTAGAGTTTCATAGGCCATGAGAAAGACAAGAAATAATATGAAAAACTAATGAAAGATAAACTTCTTGACCTGAAGACTCACGTCTTGGGGTCTGCAGGTATTGTCGCTAAAAATCAGGAATTGTCAATAATATTTATTCATCGATTTCTAGAAAATTCGATTGAATACGTATTGTCGGTTATTTCCAAGATTCCTGATCAAACTTCAGGCGTGGGTTAACAGGGATTGTAAAGGAGTTGAGAGGTTGCGCAATGAAACATTCATTCCAGAAGTATAGAGACAAACCTAATCCCAAAGAACTGAAATATTCCATACCCAAGAGTTGCTTTATTGTGGAACTAACAGATAATGAGATAATTATGGCGCAAAAAATGGAAAAAGCCATGGACTTAAAAACCATGATTAAAAAGAAGAAAATGGAGCGGATGATGGGATTCGAACCCACGACATCAACCTTGGCAAGGTTGCGCTCTACCCCTGAGCTACATCCGCTTGATTGGAAGCTCACGTACGGCGTGCGGGACGAACTATACAGTTTTTGTTGGGTGATGCAAGAGTTTTTTATGAAAAAATGGTATTAATGACTCGAAGATGTATGTATTTGTTGAAGTAAGTTATTGATGGTGAGTAGGTGTTGATGATTGATAAGACATGCGTTTATCGACAAAATAATTTTTGATTCCGTCAGCTACAGAACGAGCGTACTCTCGATAGATAGAGGGGAGACGTTGACCCGAAAAGATTTGATAGCCAGGGTAATCGCCCAGAGCCATGCGACGTGCCGTGAGTGTATTGAGCATGGCGAAAGGCTCGGTGTAGACGACAGGACCAGGGTAGAGGCAATTAGCGAGGAGGTTACGACACCAGAGATAATCATTGCCAGGAACCTCTTTGACTTTGGTACTAGGAGTGCTGTAAGTGAATGGGGGCAGATCGAGACGTTGAGACATGGAGGCAGCAACGTAAGCAGAGAGTTCGGCTTCTACAGGGTGAACATTGCCAAGCAATTTTGAGAGCATGCCCCATCTAAGTTCCGGATCAGCTAGTTCGTCTTTGGAGTACGATCCATTCAGAAGGAGATGAAGTTTGTTGACAGGGTTATCTGGTACACCAGCGTCAAAATGAAGACAAATGGTGAGGTCAGGTTGAAATTGTCTGAGTTTGGCGGCTCTGGCATTGATTTCTACGCGACGCACGAAAAATAGATTAGCTTCTCGTTGGAGACGCGGTGTGATGCGAGATTTGCGTTGTTGGGCCCAATTTTTGGCGACGATAGCAGGCGACAGAGGACTGACCGGTTTAGGTTCATCGCGAAGCAACAGGACTTCAGCACCCAGGTTGCGGAGGTATTGAGCCAGGATCTCGCCGACGATACGCGTGTTAGTGCCTTCTCGTACGAGATATTTACCATCGACTAAAGTTTCACGTTGCTCGATTTTAGCCCATTTGCCGCCGAGGTGTCCTGGATCGATACCGATACGGACGCCCCCTAGCGGTTTACGAGATGTTTTGACAGGAGGGAGCTGATCGGGTGTTCGCCAAGTTTTGGATGAAGCGGGCGTATTCCACGGGATGAAAGTCCCCATGACTAGAAGTCCATTGGATTTGACGACGAGCCATGGTTCACAGTGGTCTGGGTCACAAAAAACTCGATTGAGAAGAGCGTTGACCTCCGACCGACTAGAGAAGGGGTTGCCTAATGCCATGAGTTCCGCCCAAGACGGACCGCCGTAGGGGTAAAAATTAGCAGGAACGGAGGGAACAACCTGTTCTCGAGGAGGATCTTGAGCTTTTCCGAGCCCCCATGACATGGTTAAAACGCCCCATGATACCAAAATCAGGCGAGTCCATGCTTTGTGAAAATGAAACGGCATACCAGAGCGATCCATGTACGCACAATAGGGTGGAGAGTTACAGTTTTTGGGCTTTGAATTGACCACGTTCGACCGTGATTTGGAGGACGTCTCCGGCGGATGCTTGGTCAGGATCGCGTAAGAGATGCCCTTCTTGATTGCGGACGAGAGCATATCCTCGTTTGAGCGTATTTTCTGGGCTAGCGGCGTGGATTCGCGATTCGAGGAGACTGACAACAGCATTCCAGTCAGAGAACCGATGGCGGATAACCGCTTGCAATTTGTCGCGAAGTCCTTCGAGTTGTTCTAATTGACGCTGCAACAGGACGCGCGGGTGGCGAGCACGGATTTTAACCTCCAGAGAATCCAGCAGATTGGCGCGGGAGGACAGAGCGTTTTGCACGGCGGTTTTCAGTTCTTCTTCGTAGTCGTCCACGATTTGCGAGAAAGAAGCCAGGAGATTTTCTGGTCGTCCGAGGCGGCTTCTTGAGATAGCTTCCAAACTCAACTGAGCATGAGAGAGCGCGATTTTAGCTCGACCCAGCAAAGAATGTTGCGTAGAGGCTAGTTTACGCAGAAGTGCAGGGCCGTCAGGCGTAGCGAGGACAGCCGCGGCAGTCGGTGTTGGAGCCCGCATGTCGGCTGCAAAATCAGCGATAGTGAAATCGATTTCGTGGCCTACGCCACAGATGACCGGGACAGGACATGCTACGATAGCGCGAGCGACGACCTCTTCATTGAAGTTCCAGAGATCCTCGAGAGATCCACCGCCTCGGGCTACAATTAACGTATCGATGGCGGGCAAACCATTGCGAGGCGCATTGCCCCAAGCGCGGATAGCCGAGGCGATTTGATATTCGGCGCCACTTCCTTGGACGGGGACAGGCAGGAGATAGACACGAACCCAAGGAGCGCGCTCCTCAAGGATGTGGCGGATATCCTGGATAGCAGCGCCTGAGGGAGAAGTGACTAATCCAATAGCTCGAGGGTAGGCAGCGATAGGCTTTTTGCGAGCAGCGTCAAACAACCCTTCCTGTTCCAGTTTGTTTTTAAGAGCCAGGAAACGCATTTGGAGCTCCCCTTGGCCAGCAAGTTCAACCTTAATAAGGTTGAGTTGCACTTGGCCACGCTTCTCGTACACAGCCACTTCACCAAAGGCCCGGATTTTGACGCCGACTTTGAGTTCAACAGGACAAGCCATAGCCCTGAATCGAAAAAAGACACAGGAGATTTGAGCTTGGGAGTCTTTGAGCGTTAAGTAAACATGTCCACTCGAAGGCATTTTAATGTCGCCGATTTCTCCTTCGACCCAGATAGATCCCACTGAGACGCGCACGGCGTTGTTGAGGCGAGACATGAGTTCGCCCACAGACAAAACAGACATAGGGAGAGGCGATGGAGAAGTGCTTTGGAGCGAGAAGGACATAGCTTATTAACGAACAATGAGAGCCAGTTAAAAATCTTGTTTAAGATTGAGCGCCTTATAAACAATCTTGCGGCATTCGCCTAGATCCAATTTGCCCGTTGGCAGGGTAGGGATGTGAGGAACGTAAATGATTTCCTTAGGGCACCACGAGGGTGGGTAACCGTGGTCGAGAAGAGCATATCGGAGCGACATGATACGCTGAGGGATGTAATCTTTAATAGAGGTAGAGAGCATGGCAAGGGCTTCGCCACGTTGTTTATCGGGAATGGAGACAATAGCAAGCGAACGTTCAGTATCTTGATCATTGATATTCATAGCCTTATTGAGGGCTTGTTCGACAGCTTCGTGAGAAACCATTTCGCCTGCAATTTTGGAGAAACGCGACAGACGCCCTTCTATTCTCAGAAATCCCTGGACGTCGCAGGAACCGATATCTCCCGAGCGGAACCAGCCATCATGGAAGATTTCTTTGTTCAGAGATTCGAGTCCCAGGTATCCGCCAAAGATGTTGATACCCTTCAACCAAATCATGCCTTTGTAGTTGATAGGCAACAAGGCACCCGTGTAGGGGTCAGTGATGCGCACCGCAATTCCCGGAAGAAGAGCCCCGACAGAATTTTTCTTCATGCTGGGGATGGTTGCATTGCGGTCAGCATTCAAATTGGGGAAATTGACCGAGCAAACAGGCGAGGCTTCTGACATGCCATACCCTTCCAATGGCATAATGGAAAATTTTTCGACGAACGATCGGGCAAGATCTTCGGGGAGTTTTTCGGCTCCGACGATAAGGTAGCGGACTTGAGAGAACGTATCGGCAGGGCATCTGCGGAGATAACCGCGAAGGAAGGTAGGAGTTGAAACGACTAATTCGGTGTGATGCAGTTTAATGAGTTCCCCAAGGCGCTTGGTTTCGACAGGAGAAGGATAGGTGACATAATCGTGGCCGCTGATCAAAGGGAAGAAGAGACCAATAGTAATACCGAAACCATGAAAGACAGGTAAAGAACTCAGGAAACGACCGTCGGGAGAGAGATCAATTCTCGAGGCACATTCAGCAATATTGCCAAGGACATTCCGGTGGGTCAACGGGACGCCTTTAGGTTCGCTCGAAGATCCAGAAGTGAATAGAAGAATGGCTTCTTCATCAGGGCTTAATTCGCAGGGTTTGAAGATTTTACTGCTCCAACTCGAAGGAAAGAACTTCAATGCGAAGAGTTTAACTTTTTCCGCAAAAGTCATTTGAGCTCTAGATGTTGGTAGCTCCCGTTCCATCAGGATAAGGTCGCGTTGTAGAGGCCACGGGAACGACTGGAGTTTACGCACAAACGTATCGGCGGTGATGAAACGTTCAATGCCCGACTGGCGAACAGCGCTTTTGAAGGCACTTTCGGAGTTCGAGTAATTGATGTTAACAGGAACTTTGCCTGCAAAAATACAAGCCAAATTAGCAATTGTGGCCCCCTTGCCAGGTGGCAGAATGATGCCAACGCGGCGGTCAGCCGTAATTTTATTGAGCCGTTCGGCGAAAAGCATAGAGATGCCCAGGAGATTGCCGAATGTCATCGTCGAGTCGTCGATGCCATCGATAATGCGGGCATTCATATGCTGTTTCATACCAGTGTAGAGCGCCGTGGCCAAAGATTGGTTGAACTGTGGCAACGAGGCTAATTTATCTGCTGAGGCTTCGAGCCAGGCTCCGGTCAATCGAGCGGCGATATTGGGACCAGGGGCTAATTTGGGAAGGATGGCCACATATGGAGTTCCCTCGGCATCGAGCGGGAGTTCTGCGTTTAGAATAGTGGAACCGTAGTTACCGACATAAACTGGAGTCGGCGGGATATCGAAGTCACCGAGAGCTTCCATGATATGCTCGGGGATGTGGCAAATCGAACCTTTGTAGGCAGCGACATTGCTAGGAAGATAAATGATGGTTTTACCTTCGGCTAATTGAGTTGTTAGGAAAGCTTGGAAGTCGTTGAGATTAGTGGATTCCGTATTGAAGGCGATTCCCGAAGACGACTTTGATTTGAGATAGTTTTCAATAGATGGGTTCAGCGGGCAAGAAGCCTCTGTGAGGTAGAAGACATTCTGAGCACCGATTTGTTTTTCCAGGATCAAAAGCGTTTTCAGTGAAATCCTGTTGACAATGAGGAAATCGCTTTTACCTGTCAAGTTGTTCTGTCCTATCAGCGGCATAGAGATGGGGAAGGGAAACGGGAAGTTCTGTGAGTTAGGAGGCAATACTCATAACACCAACCTCAGTTCCTCTCCGAATCCGGAAAGGAACTGTGTTGAAGTTGGAAAAGGCAATGAGAAAACGGTTAGATTTGAGCAAAAGCCTGCTGGAGGTCAGCAATGATGTCTTCAGCAGCTTCTGTCCCAACCGAGAAACGGATCAGATCAGGTTTGACGCCAGCTTCCAGCAATTGTTCGTCTGTCAATTGACGGTGCGTATGGCTAGCGGGGTGCAGAACGCAAGTGCGAGAGTCGGCAACGTGAGTGACGATGGCAGCCAACTTGAGACTGTCGATGAACTTGATCGAGCGATCGCGCCCACCTTTGATACCGAAAGTAACAACGCCGCAGGACTGACCGTTTTTGAATTGTTTTTGGGCTAGTTCGTAATGAGGGTTAGAGGGAAGGCCGGGGTAGTTGATCCAGGCGACATCGGGGTGTTTTTCAAGGAATTCAGCAACTTTCTGGGCATTTTCGCAGTGGCGGGGCATGCGCAGGTGGAGAGTTTCAAGGCCAATATTGAGGAGGAACGAATTCATGGGTGATGGAATTGCTCCAAGGTCTCTCATTAGTTGGGCAGTAGCTTTAGTGATGTAAGCCATTTTCCCGAATTTTTTCGTATAAGCGAGTCCGTGGTACGAAGGATCTGGCTGAGTCAAGCCTGGAAATTGACTACTATGGGCTTCCCAGTCGAAACGCCCACTGTCAACGATCGCGCCCCCGACAGCCATAGCGTGGCCATCCATATATTTAGTGGTGGAATGGACAACGATATCAGCACCGAAATCAAAGGGACGGCAATTAATTGGTGTGGCGAAAGTGTTGTCAACGATTAGCGGCACGCCTTGGCTATGGGCGATATCAGCCATTTTGGCAATATCGAGCACATTGAGCGAAGGATTTGACAGAGTTTCGCCGAAGAGGAGTTTCGTGTTAGGTCGGAAGGCCTTGATAATGTCTTCCCGAGGAGCGTCCTGATCCACAAACGTGACTTCAATACCCAATTTCTTGAGCGTGACAGACATGAGATTAAACGTGCCACCATAGATAGCAGACGTACTGATGAAGTGATCTCCAGCTTCACAAAGGTTGATGATAGAGAACAAAACAGCAGCTTGCCCAGACGAAGTTAAAATGGCAGCAACTCCGCCTTCCAACTGGGCAATTTTACTAGCGACAGCCTCGTTGGTGGGATTTTGAAGACGAGTGTAGAAAAAGCCTTGTTCTTCCAGGTCGAACAATTTGGCCATTTGTTCGCTAGTATCGTATTTGAAAGTGGTACTCTGGTAAATAGGGAGGACGCGCGGTTCGCCTTTTCCGGGTGTCCAACCAGCTTGCACACAAATAGTTTCTGGATGTAATGGATGAGTCATAATTAGGATAATCTAGAAAATTGACTGTTTCTGTCAGGAGGGCAAACGCAACATACCTGGCGTTGTTCCCTGAAGAACCGTAACGATGGTAGAGGGATGGTCTATTCTGTCAAGATTGGTTTGTTACAGCTCTTGGCTAACTGTTGGCATAAAAACGGGCGGACAGCGAGACCGAAGAAGCCGCATAGCGGAAGAGACAAGAACCCGGATGAAGATTACTCAATGTCCTGGAGGGAGGCACGCTCATCGTCAGAGGTTTCGTCATAGCGAATGCCTAATAAGCAGATATCGTCGGCCAAGGCCGAGCAGTGAGTAAATTTGCCTGTGCATTTGAGCGTGCTGAAGACAAGTTCCTTTGTGGTTTTAGGTTGGTCGTGTTCCAAGGCCTGAATGACGCGGTCGACTCCCAATTCATCGCCTTCGGAATTGGTTGCTTCTGTGAGGCCGTCGGTAAACAAAAGAAAGCGATCGCCTGCGGACAGATGGAATTCGGCGCATTTGTAGGGCACATTGTCCAACAACCCCAGAGCCATGCCTTTGGGTAAAGTGATTTGTTTACCATGCCCTTCGTGGTTGAGCAAGATGGGGAAGGGATGGCCGGCTGACGCCATAGTGATCGTCTTCATCTGGAGATCGATGTAGGCATAGACTGCCGTTGCAAACATAGTGATGTTGGTTCGTGCCAAGATTTTCGTCAGCTGGTGATTGAGCGCATGAAGAACTTTTTCTGGGTGAGCGGAGATGTGGAACAATTGTTCCATGATTCCTTTGAGCATCGAGGCAATGAGAGCCGATCGTATGCCGTGTCCCATGACATCACAGATAATGACTCCCGTGCCGGTGTCGCCGATAGGAAACACGTCAAACCAGTCTCCCGCTACGCCTTCCGACGGAGTGAAAATGTGGTTGAATGTTACTTTGCGTTGAATATTGGAGGCTTGATAACTTCGGTTGGGGATTTCGTAAGGCAAAAGGGCCAATTGGATTTCTCGTGCGAGATCGATTTCTTTTTCCAGCGTATCGTTACGTTCTTTGAGTATTTGGGCGGTTTTTTTGACTTCTTGTTCCGCGAGGACAAGTTTAGTGACATCGCTTGAGATACCGACAATACCTTTGAGTTGTCCATTGCGGCCGAACCAAGGAAATTTGCTGACCATTCCCCATGTTTCTTTACCATTTTGCCAGGTTTCATGTTGGACGCGACCGATGATTGATTTGCCCGTTTCCATGATTTCCAGTTCTTCACGTCGGGAGATTTCGCACATTTTTTGGTCGAAGAAATCAGCGTCTGTTTTACCGATAATATCCGACGGGATAGGGACATTTAATTTACGGGCTGTGGCTTCGTTGGCCATGACGAAACGCGAGCTGCGGTTTTTGACGTAGATATTGTTGGGGATGTGGTTGATGAGGACTCGAAACAATTCGCGTTCTTCTTGAGCTCGCATTTCTGCGCTTTTGCGTCGGGTGATGTCGACAAAAACACCGACGAGCGAGGTTGGTTTACCCTGCTTGTTAAATTGAGCTTTACCATTGACGCGAACCCACATCCAGGCTCCATTAGAGGTATGATTGAGGATGCGGATTTCGAGGCGCATTGGGCGGATGTGGCTTGAATTTTCTAAGAACCGCCTGACTTCTTGCTTAAAGAAGGCGCGATCCTCCGGGAAGACGACGAGGTCGCTCTGCGTGAAGATATTGGGAGCCTCTTCACCAGGAGCGTATCCCATCATGGAGAGACAGCGTTCCGTGTAGTGGATGATATTTTGAGTGATATCCCAAATGTAAATGCCTTCTTCCGCCGCTTCAAGAGCAAGATTCATTTTTTCCCAAGTAAAAATGTGACGGTTATTGGACGAATTTGGGGAGGAAGAAGAGTTCATGGTGAAAACATAGGCATGAAAACAAAAGAATGCCCAAGATTCAAGACAGAAGAGAATAAGACCTGTTGATTTTTGAAAATTTATTTTTACATTCGTGGTGCTGTGAATGATGAGAATGCCAATGAAGTTGAGTATCAATGCCAGCGTTGTGGGACGTGCTGTCGATGGGAAGGGGAAGTATGTGTTGATGATGAAGAGATTAAGTTGATTGCTAATTTTTTGGGGATCGACGAGTTGAGTTTTATCCAGCAGTATTGTTCTCTTCGGCGCAACCGGCAGGGGTTGACATTGAACAGCATAGCAGACGGAGCGTGCATTATGTTAGAAAACAACAACTGCCGCATTCAACCCGTCAAACCCACTCAATGTCAAGGATTCCCCAATAAATGGAATTTCCCTGGCTGGCGAGAAAAATGCTCAGCGATTCCCGTACCGAAGCGGCTGGGTGCTGAGCATCATTGAGATGGAACGAGGTACAAGTGCTGCTTATTCGTGCAACGCTTCAGCTAGGTGGTCGGCAAATCCAGGGTAAGAGGTAGCTATGCATTCTACCCCCTCCAAAGTAGTCGAACCCTGAGAAGCCAATCCGGCGATGAGGAAACTCATAGCAATGCGGTGGTCTCCAAAGCTATTGAGAAGGCAACCTGTAAGTGGATTACCACCGCGAATGACCATGCCGTCCTCAAATTCTTCAACATGGGCACCCATAGCTTGGAGGTTTTGAGTTGTTGTGGCAATGCGGTCGGTTTCTTTTACCCTCAATTCCTTGGCGTGGCGGATAGACGTTGTACCTTGGGCGAAAGAAGCAGCTATAGCCAAAATTGGGATTTCGTCGATGAGATTGGGAATTTCTTGTTCTTGGATAGTTGTGCCATGCAAGGGACCAGCATAACGTACGGTGATATCTCCAAAGGGTTCTCCGTCATTGGAGGCAGAGGCCTGATTGATCGTCATGTGAGCCCCCATGCGCTGCAAAACATCGAGGATGGCGGTACGCGTGGGATTGAGTCCGACTTTTCGCAGAGTAAGGTTCGAACCAGGGATGATTGAAGCAGCCACCATCCAGAATGCGGCGGATGAAATATCTCCAGGAATGATCAAGTTATGAGCTTGGGGAACGACAGGTCCCGTGATGGAAATATTTAGCCCCTGCTGAGAGACCGAGCAAGGGATGCCGAAATGGGACAATAAGCGTTCCGTGTGATCACGCGTGATCCAAGGCTGTATGACCATTGTCGTTCCAGAGGCAAACATACCAGCCAATAAAATGGCGCTTTTAACCTGAGCGCTAGCCACTGGGAGCTGGTATTCGATGGGGGAAAGAGTTCTCCCGTGAATGATCAATGGAGCGCAGCCTTTGCGAGTTCCCGTCGCTTCGATCGAGGCGCCCATTTGCGTTAGCGGGGCGATGATGCGTCCCATCGGGCGAGAGGAAAGCGAGGCATCTCCGAACATCTTAGATTCAAAAGGACAAGCGGCTAACATGCCAGCCATCAAACGCATACCAGTGCCTGAATTGCCACAATCGATCGATTCAGCAGGAGCAAGCGGAGACATTCCCACTCCCGTTATGAAAAAGTGGATAGGCCCTACTCCGTCGTATTCTTCCAGCACCTGGATGCGGGCACCGAGTTGCTCCATGGCGCGGAGAGTGTGGAGGCAGTCTTCACTACACAAAAAATTGGAGATTTCTGTCGTTCCTTCAGCTAATCCGCCCAGGATAGCAGCGCGATGAGAGATGCTTTTATCGCCAGGGACAGATAGATCGCCGATGAGCGGGTGAGTAGGCTGATGGGATGTGAGATTCATAGTTAATGGGAAGAAGTGTCTGTTACCTCAATTGGTTCGTTGACCGTCGTATTGTCGAATTGAATGTCGGCACTGAACAAGTCCTGAGCGGTTTTGCCAACTTTTTGTGTGTCGCGGTATGAAAACCCACCCATGCACATCGCACCCGCAAAAGGCACGAACCGGGCAATCCCGCGGCTGATGAGCTTCTGCGAGAGAGAAATCCCGACTTTGCTCAAAATTTGCTGAATAGCTTTCGAGGAAGCTTTTTTGACGAGATATTTAGTTCCACAACGGGTAACGAGCGTAGCCATGGTGACAGTAGCTCCTTGTTTCAAGAGACAGTACATCATTGCTTCTTGGTTCAAACTAGCAGTTTTGCCGTAGACGGCAGCAATATCGGCGACCATCTGGCGTTGGATCTTCCATATAGTCAATAATTCAGGAATAATTGTGACAATTCCCCATGGCCCAGGAGGCAATGACAACGAAGCTGAAGCCATCGAAGCGTTCCATGCGGCAGCATCGATGATGGCCTTTACTCGAACTTCTGGAGAGGCGGTCAAATGCGTTTCTTCTGACGATGGAAGTTGGCTTAGCACTGATTGTAGCGCAGTCGCAATGCGATTTTGTGGACTTGACGAGTCGTTGGAAGATGTACTTTTCTTGGTCATTGACGAATTGCTAACCTTAGGTGTATTAGTAACACAGAATGGAGACCTATCAAGTTACTTCCATCTCATGACACGGAAGGAAGAAAAGTCATTTTTTTGAACGTTTGATTGCTCAGGTAAGTCATATCATTTACTAGTCCTTTCCCCTCAGGGAGGCGTCGAGCTTTCATTTTGGAGGGAGGTTTAGTTTCATAGGTGGTTGTGTGCGCTGTCTCTCCAGTAGTTATAGTCCGAGAGTCTGCTGGAGAGACAGTTATTTTTTGATGAGCGCGATGTTAGAAAGCTGTTAAATTGACGGAAGGATGAATTTAGTGATGACAGGAGCGAGAAGTTAGGCGATAGAATGAACCGTTAACTAGAAAAATTGATGATGAGAACGTCAAGAATCATAAACATACAAGCAAAACGGCGAGGATTTTTGGGGAATTGTTTAGCAGCGTCTGCAATTTGCCTTTTGACAGGGATATCAGTTGTAGAAGCTCGCGACACGATCGACTTGGCAGGGAAATGGAAATTTGCCTTAGATACCGAGGATCGCGGCGTAGAACTGAATGATACAATCACTTTGCCTGGGACGACAGATTTGGCGCAGAAAGGTATTCGCAATACGCTGAAACCCGCCCTGACGAAACCACAGTTGAGTTATTTGACGCGCAAGTACAGTTACATAGGGGTGGCCTGGTATGAGAAGGAAGTAGACATACCCAGCGATTGGCAAGGAAAGACAGTGTTGGAGTTGGAAAGAGTGTTGTGGAGGAGCGAAGTGTGGGTGAATGGGCAAAAAGTTGGAGATTTTGAGGAATCATTGATTACTCCCCATCGGTTTGACGTGAGCGAGTTGTTGAAACCAGGCCAGCGCAACACCATCCGCATTCGCATCGATAATCGCCAACAGCATGACATTTCTGCCGGTGGAATGGCCCACGCCTATACCGACCATACGCAGATCAAGTGGAATGGCGCTCTTGGGAAGATTTGCCTCATCCACAGTGGTGGGTTTGCCTTGGAAGACGTTCAGACCTATCCGGCAGAGGACATGAAATCCTTGACAGCAGAGGTTGACATTTACGCAGAGCAATCCGGCAAGAAGGAATTGATGGTAACATTCCGGGATCCATCGGGTCAGGTGATTAAACAAGAAAAGCGTACCATTGCCGTTGACAAAGGACTGAAGTCGTATCGGATAGAACTGACAGATTTGAAAGACGTGCGGGCATGGGATGAATTCCACCCCAATTTGTACCAGTTGAGCATTTCGAGCGGCGGAGAAGAGATTAGTGAAACATTGGGGTTCCGCCGAATCAAGAGGGTAGGCAAAACATTGACCATCAATAATCGACCTCTTTTCTTGAGGGGTACCCTGGATTGTTGCATATTCCCATTGACGGGGACTCCGCCCATGGATGAAAAAGGTTGGGCAAAATGGCTAGGTACCTTGAGACAGTGGGGAATCAATCACGTACGATTCCATTCCTGGTGCCCGCCTGAAGCAGCTTTTGACGTAGCGGACAAGCTCGGGATGTATTTCCAAGTGGAGTTGCCGCTGTGGCAGACCAACATTAGCAAAGAAACCCCCTATATTGGTTTTTTACGCGACGAAGGGAATCGCTTATTCAAGGAATATGGCAATCATCCATCATTTGTCATGTTTACTTTGGGCAATGAACTGCAAAGAGATTTTGACGTATTGGGGAATTTACTGAAAGATATCAAGCGAAACGACGGTCGCCAACTCTACGCGACGACCAGTTTTACCTTTGAGGGAGGGCATGGCGATTATCCAGAACCAGCCGATGATTTTTTGGTGACGCAGTGGACCAAGCAAGGGTGGGTACGCGGTCAGGGCGTATTCAACCAGGAACCGCCGGCTTTCAATAAAACGTATGACAAAGCTGCTCAGCAAATCCCCGTACCTATTGTAACCCATGAAATCGGTCAGTATTCCGTCTACCCAGACATTACGGAAATTCCCAAGTACACAGGAGTGTTGACACCATTGAATTTCATGGCAGTGCGCGAAGATTTAGAGAAAAAAGGATTGTTGGACAAAGCCCCCGCCTATTTGAAGGCAACTGGGCGATTTGCCGAAATCCTCTATAAAGAAGAGATTGAGCGTGCGATGAAGACCCAAGGCATCAGTGGGTTTCAGTTGTTGTCTTTGAGCGATTTCAGTGGCCAAGGCACGGCATTGGTCGGTCTTCTCAACGCCTTTGGAGAGAGCAAAGGCGTTACAACCCCGGAACATTTCAGACAGTTCAATGCTCCCGTCGTTCCATTAGCGTGTTTCTCCAAGGCTGTCTATACGAACAATGAATCATTCCAAGCGACTTTAGATTTGGCCAACTACGGTGAACATACGATTCCAGCCGGGCATTTTCACTACCAACTGGCCAATGAACAAGGGAAAGTAGTTGCCATGGGTACCGTGAAACATGGAGATATGCCCGTCGGGTATAACAAGACGACTGCTACTATTGATATCCCCTTGCAGTCTATTGATCGACCGTCGCACCTTGTATTGACCGTTAGTGCCGAAAACACACGTAACACGTGGTCGATTTGGGTCTATCCCGAGGCTATCCAACCCAAGTGGGGCAAGGTCAAATACACACGTTTGTGGAGTGAGGCGAGCAAACTCCTGCGGGATGGTGAAATCGTGCTATACAACCCGGACTATAAAAAATTGAATGGCGTCGAAGGAAAATTTGTTCCCGTTTTTTGGAGTCCCGTACATTTTCCCAAACAGGCAGGCACAATGGGAATCCTCTGCGATCCCAAACATCCGGCATTAGCCAGTTTTCCCACAGATATGCATTCCGATTGGCAATGGTGGGATCTGTGTGTCCATGCGACCACGATGGTGATGGATCCTGTGCGAGGCGGAGAGCCAGTTGTCGAGATGATTGACAATTTTGTGAATAACCGTCGTCTGGCTCTTGCTTATGAAGGCAGCGTTGGCTCGGGAAAACTCATGGTCGTGTCGATGGATCTTGCCAGCAAACTCAATGAGCGTCCGGCAGCACGGCAAATGCTCGTTTCTTTGCTCGACTATATGAATAGCGGACGTTTCCAACCCAAAGCAATCGAGAATCCAGAGACTTTCCAACAAATGTTGCGAGATCAGGGCGAAACGAAGCAATCCAAACCTGAAGACATTTATTAATCCAGGCTTGTACGGGGAATAGACCCTTCCAGATACAAACTTTAACAAGCGCGAGGCAAACCAGTTCAATCAGGTTTGCCTCGTTGATGATATGGATCCGTGCTTCGACAAGACAGATCGAAGTGTTATTGACTCGTAAGATCAAGTAATAGTCTAACAACACAGATCGTTTCAAAACATCGTATCGTCTAGTGGAACAAAGACGTTAGCCCAAAAAACCAATGCTCAAGCAAAATTGGGGAATTCTGTTAATCGAAATGCCCAAAAAGGAGACGAAACTTAGAGCGCAGCATTGTTTCGGAGCGAGGATTGGCGAGTTTCTAGGCGAGTTTTAATGATTCGAACTTCCGGTTGGAGGCGAATTTTACGATTGATCATGCGTTTCAGCAAAAATTCGGCAGCCGTTTTCCCCAGTTGGGGGCCATCTTGAAAGACGCCTGTGATAGGGATACGGGCAATTTGCATTTCGGAGGTACCGGAGAAGCCGACCAAAGCCATGTCGTCAGGGATTTTGATACCTCGGTTGAGGAGTTCCATTTCAGAGCCAATAGTCAATGTATCGTTGAAACAGAAAATGCCGTCGGGGCGATCTTGGCATTGCAAAATTCGGGAAATAGCTTCTATTTCGGGATGAGACGTTTCCGTTTTAACTTTAATCATCCATTCAGCTCTCGGAGATAAGCCGCGTTCTTCAAAAGCTTTTAGATACCCATTGCGCCTTTCTTCTTCGACGTAGGAATGTTGGACAGGGCCGACATAAGCGATTTTGGTGATTCCCTGGTCCATGAGGTGACGCGTTAGAGTAAGGGATCCTACAAAATCATCAACCAAGACAGCGTCTGTTTTACAATCTGGGATTGTACGATCGACAAAGACGAGAGGACAATGTTGTTTTTGGATGATTTGAGCAGCGCTAAGACTACCGTTCAGTTCGAGCGGGGCCCAGATAATTCCATCAACCTGGCGTTCCAACAAGGCAGAGATGTCGTGGAATTCACGGATGATATTATTGAACGTACAGCATAGGAGCGTGCGGTACCCGTACGAGGACAAGACTAATTCAATATTTTCAAGGATTGTGGAGAAGATGGTGTTTCCCAGGTAAGGAAGGACAACGCCAACAGTCATCGAAGTTTGTTCCCGAGTCGTATCGCCCAACGAACGATTAGGGATGTAACCCATCGACACAGCCAGATCAGTGATCTTTTTCTGGATATCTTTGTTGACACCGGGCAAGCCACGGATAGCACGAGAAACCGTCATGGCTGAAACCCCGGCTTCTCTGGCAATGTCGTTTAATGTCACTTTATTTCGTTTCATGGTATATATTTGAGCTAATCCCTGACTTTCCTTCAATAATGTTAAACTCTTGACGGAATAAATCAATAAAAAGTTGATAGAGAAAGGAGGTTTAGTGTTAGAAATGCGTTATAATGGAAGGGATGCAATTTTTAATTGATTTATGGCGTAATAATGAGTGAGTATGAGGTGTCAATAGATGACGGGAGGAAGTTTTTCCTGCTGACAAGTTTTAGAACCCAACAGACGATATTAGATATGAACAAGTTGAATAGAAGCATGAGATGGGGGTACTCGTTTCGTGGAATACTCGGTGCAGTATGTTGCGGGTTGATAGGGATGCCCGCTGTGTTAAGCGCTGAAGAGAAGATGGATTTATCAGGGATGTGGCAATTCCAGTTGGACATGATGGGTTTTGGCAAGACGCCGGGATCCGAATTATTTAAGAAAGAGTTGAATGATTGGATCCCCCTGCCTGGAACGACAGACCAGGCGGGCAAAGGGATAGAGAACAATGCTCGACACGTAGACCGTTTGACTCGCAAATTTGAATACATGGGACAGGCCTGGTATCGCAAGAGCGTGGTTATTCCCGAGAATTGGCGGGGCAAGGAGATTACTTTGTTGTTGGAACGCTGCCATTGGGAGGTGAGCGTGTATGTCGACGGAGTATTTGTTGGAATGGACGAACGGCTTAGTACGCCCAATCGTTTTGTATTAACAAAGCAGTTAACGCCTGGGGAACATACCATTACCTTATGCGTCGACAATCGGTTGAAGTATCCGATGGATTTTTGGAACCACGGGACGACGGAATATACGCAGACGAACTGGAATGGCATTGTTGGGGCGATTGAGTTAGTTGCCGAAGAGCGCCTCAGAGTTGATCGCGTGAAGGTGACCCCCAACATCGGAGAAAAAAAAGTAGGATTGAGCGTCAACGTGACGAATCCTGACGAAGCAAAAGGGACGGGAACAATGAAAGTGGACATCGTTGAGAGAGCTAGCGGTAAAGTAGCAGCTACTCAGCAGTTCCCTGTGACGTTGCAAAAAGGACAAATTCAAGTAAATTGTGATGTTGCGCTGGGGGATGGCATGAAGTTATGGGATGAATTTACGCCCAATTTGTACATTGCTAAGGTAGAGTTAAGCGTAGGGCCGATCAACAGTTCGAGAGAAGTTGTGTTTGGCATGCGCGAGGTAGCACAAGGCAAGCATCATGTCCAATTGAATGGGCACAACATTCATTTGCGTGGAGTATTGGATTGTTGTTCATTCCCCTTGACAGGGTATCCAGCATTGGATGTACCAACATGGGAAAAGATCTTCAAGACGATCAAATCTTATGGCATGAACCACGTGCGTTTTCACTCGTGGTGTCCGCCCAAAGCAGCGTTTGAAGCAGCTGACCAGGTTGGCATGTATTTGCAGGCAGAAATGCCAATGTGGATCAAAGACGTAGGCAAGTATCCGGCTAGACGCGATTTTTTTGAAAAAGAAATGTATGCCATTCTGGACGAATACGGCAACCATCCCTCGTTTATTTTAATGTGCAATGGCAACGAATTGGAGGGGAATTTCGGAGTGCTTGAAGATTTGATCAAGAAGGCTCAAGCGTACGACAATCGGCGACTTTATTCAGCATCGACCGCTCGGACTCATGTGAAGTCAGACCAATTTTATACTTCTCATGTGACGCAAAAAGGTGGCATTACCGTGTACGAGGGGTGGCCAGATACGACGTGGGACAAGAGGAAGGAATCGGATATTGACGTACCGGTGATTGCGCATGAATCAGGGCAGCGTTGCATGTTCCCGAATTTCAAGGAGATGAAAAAGTATACAGGAGTGCTCGAACCCCGCAATTTCGAAGTTTATCGGGAACGTTTGGAGGCCAATGGTATGCTGGGTCAGGCTGACGATTTCTTCAAGGCGACAGGCGCTCACACTGTACTTCAGTACAAAGAAGTGAATGAGGCGTTGTTGAGAACGCCCAATTCGGGAGGGTTCCAGCTATTGGGCTTGTCGGACTTTCCTGGGCAAGGGTGCGCATTTGTGGGGGTGCTGGATGCATTCTGGGAAGACAAGGGATTGGTGACTCCGGAAAAATTCAGCGAATCCTGCGCTCCTACCGTGCTTTTGTGCCGCATACCCAAGCGCGTGTATGTTCCATCAGATACACTAGCGCCGAAATTTGAAGTGTACAATTTTGCACCGGATCCGTTGCCACAGGGCGAATTAACGTGGACTCTTGAGTCAACAGACGGACGCGTTGTCAAGAACGGGACGATAGCGATGTCCCAGACTCCTAGCTATACAGTGCAACCCGTGGGGTCAGCCGAGATTCCTTTGCAAGGGGTACAGGCGCCGGCGAAGTATACGTTGAAATTGCAGTATGGCGACAAGTTGAAAAATTCGTGGGACATTTGGGTTTACGACAACAATGCCAACGACATGACGAACGAAGGGTATGTCCTTTGCCAGAAGTGGGACGAGAACGTACGCGCGGCCCTGAATGCAGGCAAGAATGTGTTGTACGTACCGGAAAAGCCCATTGGCCGCAAGACGCATTTTGCCAGTCATTTTTGGAATCCGATCATGTTCAACTGGGAACCGATGATCGTCGGCACTTTGATTGATTCGAAGAGCAAGGCCTTTAGCCTCTTCCCCACAGATCGGTATGCCGATTGGCAATGGGTAGATGTACTGAACCATTCACATGCGGTGGATTTGACATCATTGCGGCAGGTGACCCCGATTATTCAGAGCATCGACACGTACGAGCGCAACAGGAAGTTGGGTATCGCTTTTGAAGTGCGCGTGGGCAAGGGCAAGTTGTTTGTGTTGAACTCAGACATGAAGACCTTGAATGTCAATCGCACAGCGTCGCGACAGCTCTTCCATTCGATTTCCGCGTACGTGGGCAGTCCAGATTTTGCGCCTAAGGCAGAAGTATCCATAACCGAACTGGACATGATTTTCGGTGATTCGGCCATCCAGCCGGATCGTGGCAACGATTCCAACAATGAAGCCATCAAGCAGTTGCTGAATAAGTAAACTCTGCTAGAAACACCTTCTCAGGGAAATATGAAAAATTATTTGTTAATGATCTCGCTGGTGTCTGCTCTAGGTGGCCTGTTGTTTGGTTACGACTGGGTTGTCATAGGTGGAGCCAAGCCATTCTACGAAGCATTTTTCAACATAGCCAGCGATCCTGTGGCACAAGGATGGGTGATGGCAAGTGCAATATTAGGATGCATATTTGGCGTGATGGTGACGGGCGCTTTGGCAGATGCTTACGGGCGCAAGCCCTTGTTGATTGCCTCGGCTATTATTTTCATCATATCAGCCGTTGGCACCGGCGCAGTCAATTCGATTACTTGGTTTATTATATACCGATTGATTGGCGGCATAGCTATTGGCATTGCGTCGAATTTATCGCCCATGTACATAGCAGAGGTTTCACCGCAGGAAAAGCGAGGACTCTACGTTTCGATCAACCAATTGACGATTGTGTTAGGCATATTGGGAGCGCAGATCACTAATTGGTTGATTGCGGAACCGATGCCTGAAGGCATGAATATTCTGGAAACCTGGAATGGCCAATGGGGATGGCGTTGGATGTTTTGGGCAGAGAACGTCCCAGCCATTTTATTCTTCATCCTCCTCTTTTTCATTCCCGAGAGCCCGCGTTGGCTGGCACTCAAAGGATACGAGAGTAAAGCTGTATCCATCTTCTCGCGTATTTATGGGTCTCTGCGTGCGAACGATGAAGTTTCTCAGGTCCTTGCGGATCACAGCCAGGAGACATCTTTCCGCGATGGGTTGCAGATGATGAAACGCTGGAAGGTGTTGCGACTGGTGATTATTGGCGCTGTCATTGCGGCTTTCCAGCAATGGTGCGGTACCAACGTCATTTTCAATTACGCGGAAGAAGTATTTGAAGCCGCAGGGTACAACGTATCGGACATCCTCTTCCAGATAGTATTGACAGGCATCACCAATGTGATTTTCACATTTGTGGGGATGTACACGGTGGACAAGTTAGGTCGTCGTGCGTTGATGTTACTGGGGGCGGGAGCGTTGGCGACTATTTACGCCATTATGGGCACCTGTTATTACTTCCAGGTAATGGGGTGGCCATTGCTTGTATTAGTCATGCTGGCGATTGCCGCTTATGCCATGACTTTGGCACCAGTAACGTGGGTGGTGATTTCGGAGATTTTCCCGAATCGGATCCGCGGGGTGGCCATGGGGATTTCGACATTTTCGTTATGGACGGCCTGTTTTGTCCTCACCTACAGTTTCCCCAGCATCAATGCGTGGATGGGAGCTTCGGGGACGTTCTGGTTATATGGGGCGATTTGCGTATTCGGATTCATTTTTGTGACGTGCGCCCTGCCTGAGACTCGCGGTAAATCTCTGGAAGAACTTGAACGAGAATTAACTAAGTAACAATTGTCATTTCATTTAACATCACTTTTATTTCACACTCATTATGGAACCAATTACAGAATCCTTGATTCAACCGACCGTTAGCGAACCCGGTGTGGTCCGGGCGTGGGAAGAAGACATCGTACTGCCAACCTACCCCGCAGGGAAAGAGGAAAAGAACCCCATTTTCTTGGAAAAACGCGTGTACCAGGGTAGTTCGGGGGCAGTTTATCCCTATCCGGTGGTAGAGAGCGTATCCGACGAACGTGTTGACAAGAGCTACCATGCCTATTTTTTGGAGAACGAATATGTAAAGATCATGATTTTGCCGGAATTGGGTGGACGTGTTCACATGGCTTACGACAAAGTGAAGCAACGCCATTTCGTCTACTACAATCAGGTTGTCAAACCAGCCTTAGTGGGTTTGACTGGACCATGGATTTCCGGCGGCATCGAGTTCAACTGGCCGCAGCACCACAGGCCGAGCACATTTTTGCCGACAGATGCAAGCATAGAAGAACACGAAGACGGTAGCTGCACGGTGTGGTGCAACGAGGTCGAGCGCATGTTTCGCACGAAGGGACGCCAAGGGTTTACATTGCGTCCTGGAAAGGCTTGGCTCGAGATTGAGGTCCATGTTTACAATCGCACGCCGTTTCCGCAAACCTTTTTGTGGTGGGCAAACCCAGCAGTTGTGGTGAATGATTCTTACAAGTCGGTGTTCCCGCCGGACGTGCATGCCGTCTTTGACCATGGCAAGCGCGATGTCTCGAATTTTCCGATTGCTACAGGGGTGTACTACAAGCAAGATTATTCGGCAGGTGTCGATATTTCTCGCTACAAGAATATTCCCGTGCCGACGTCGTACATGGCCGTGAAGTCGAAGTACGATTTTGTGGGGGGGTACCAGAACGATGTACAGGCTGGTGTTCTCCACGTGGCTGACCACCATGTTTCGCCAGGCAAAAAACAATGGACGTGGGGGTGTGGCGACTTTGGTCAGGCCTGGGACCGGAATTTGACAGATGAAGATGGCCCCTACATTGAATTGATGACGGGGGTTTACACAGACAACCAACCAGACTTCACGTGGCTGCAACCTTACGAAGAAAAGTCGTGGAAGCAGTATTTTATGCCATATGCTGCTGCTGGATACGTGAAGAACGCCACAACCGAAGCCATAGTCAACATCGAGGTACGGGACGGAACAGCTCATGTTATCGTCTACACGACTGCCGAGTACAAAGGACTTGATCTGAGAGTGATGACTCGCGAAGGCAAACTCCTTGCACAAAAGAATTTGGATGTGAATCCAGCCACCCCCTGGGAAGGTGACATCCCCGTGGGAACCTGTGCTGAAGAAGATGTCTGTCTCTTTTTGTACGCCGACGACGGGCGCGAGATTCTGGAGTACACGCCCGACCAACCCGAATTGGAACCACCGCCCAACCCGGCAGAGGCTGCCAAACTGCCTGAAGAAATTGCTTCTATCGAGCAACTCTTTTTGACAGGACAGCACTTGGAACAATATCGGCATGCTACCTACAATCCGCTCGATTATTACATGGAGGCGTTGCGCCGCGAACCAGGCGACATCCGCTGCAATAATGCCGTTGGTTTGTTGTACATGCGGCGCGGTCGCTTCGAGGTGGCCGAAGGTTATTTCCGTCGCGCGATTAAGACTGCTACCCAGAGGAATCCCAATCCATACGATGGCGAACCCTATTACAATTTGGGGTGGAGTTTGATGATGCAGGAGAAGTATGACGAGGCTTACGACGCCCTGTACAAATCTACCTGGAACGCCGCATGGCAGGACCCTGGTTTCATGGGGGCAGCACAGATCGATTGCCGTCGCGCTGCCACGGGGGCGCCAGCTCGCCGCCAGGTGTCGCTGGAACGCGCCTTAGATGAAATCGAGCGCTCCCTTGTACGCAATTGGTTGAACCACAAGGCTCGCCAGCTTAAGACATCGATCCTTCGCCTTTTGGGACGCAAGGATGAAGCAAAAGCATGGGCACAAGAGTCTTTGGCGATCGACTCATTCAATGCTGGGTGTTTGTTTGAACTCTATTTGTTGACAGGCGACAAGCAGAATCTAGAGAAATTGAAGATCATGATGCGCGGCAATGTTCATGCGTACATGGAATATGCGTTGGATTTTGCAGCGGCTGGCCTGTATACGGAAGCATTGGAGTTGTTAAAACTTGCCGTTCCAGCTTCCGGAGAAACGTATCCGATGGTGTACTACATGTTGTCTGATTTTGCCGAGCGTCTTGGAGATGAAACAGCCAGCATGGACTATTGCCGGAAAGCGGCAGAGATGCAACCGGACGGATGTTTCCCGAACCGGATTGAGGAAGTCGGCATCTTGCAGCGAGCAATGGCCAAGAATCCCCAAGATAGCAAGGCACCGTACTATTTAGGTAATTTCTGGTATGCGGCTCGCCAGTACGACCTGGCTCGCGAATGCTGGGAACAATCGGTTGCCACCAATGATCAATTCCCGGGCGTGTTGCGCAACCTGGCTTTGGCCCTGTACAACAAGTACGACAACAAACAAGAAGCACGCCAGCTCCTGGAAAAGGCCTATGCTCTGGATCCTTCGGATGCTCGCATTTTGATGGAACTAGATCAGTTGTACCGCAAGATGAATGTGAGCCCTCAAGAACGCTTGACATTCCTCGACAAGCATTTGGAACAGGTTGCCCAGCGCGACGACTTGTCGATAGAACGCATCGCTCTGCTCAATTTGACGGGACACCAGGAACAGGCTTTGGATTTGATTGCCCAACGTAGATTCCACCCATGGGAAGGCGGAGAAGGCAAAGTCACCGGACAATTCTTGTCGTGCCACATCGAATTGGCACGTCGGGCTCTAGTAGCGGACAATCCCGAAAAGGCCCTGGATCATCTCAATGCTACCGTGCAGTATCCTCACAACCTTGGAGAAGGCAAGTTGGCCAATGCCGAAGAAAATGACATCCATTACTACATGGGATTGGCATACCGGGCCATGGGACGCGGCGACGAAGCAGAACGCTATCTCATTTGGGCTACTAAGGGGTCGGCAGAACCTCAACAGGCCTTCTTTTACAACGACCAGCAACCGGACAAGATTTTCTACCAGGGACTTGCCTGGCGTGCATTGGGCGACGAAGCCAAGGCCAAAGGCCGCTTCAACAAATTGATTGATCATGGCAAGAAACACTTGTTCGACAAATGCCGCATCGATTACTTTGCGGTTTCTTTGCCAGATTTGGCCATTTGGGAAGACGACTTAGACCGCCGCAATAAGATTCATTGTTATTACGTGATGGGTTTAGGTTTCTTGGGGTTGAACGATTATCAAGAAGCTGAAACTTGTCTGAAACAGGCTCTGGAGTTAGATCCTTCTCACCAAGGGGTACAAACTCATCTCAACATTCTGCGTGAGGCGATTGCAGGTAAACGTCTTTCGTAAAACAACCTTTGTTTCATAGGAGAAATCCCTGCGGCGTCAGCAATCGTTGCCGACATGATTCCCGGTGCCGCAGGAAATTGAAAAATATATTAGAACACAAACCATGATGAAGAATCGATTCCGGCAATGGGCTACATTGGCCTTGTCGTGTTGCTTGTGCGCTCCATTGGGCGCCGCGCCTCTTTCCTTGCAAGGGGAGTGGCATTTCCGCCTGGATCCTCGCGATCAAGGTGTTACCGAACGTTGGTTCGAGACTCGATTAGATCAAAAACTTCAGTTGCCGGGTTCGATTCAAGACCAGGGAATTGGCGACGACATAGCTCCCAATACGGCCTGGACAGGAGACGACTGGACGCCGCGGAACAGAAAAACGGTTCTGAAAGACCCTGTTTATAGCAAATACAATGTTCCTGGGAAGATGAAAGTGGCTTCTTGGCTTCAGCCAGACAAACACTACGTTGGGCCAGTCTGGTATCAGCGAGATATTACCTTGCCGGAATCGCCTTCTCAGGAATGGCAACTAGAGTTGGAACGAACTCACTGGTTTACTCAAGTTTACCTTGATGGCCAATTGGTTGGCAGGGGAGAATCATTAGGTACCCCTCATCGTTTTGTGTTGAAAGGGATCAAACCTGGCCGACATCTCTTGACGATACGAGTCGACAACCGAGTCCTCATTCCGGTCGGTGTCAATGCACACAGTGTTTCAGATCATACTCAGACGAACTGGAATGGCTTGATTGGCCAATTGACCATTGAGCCCCTAGCAAAGGCTCGCGTCGAAACCCTGCGATTGACCCCCAACTACCAGGATCAATCCGTGCGGGCATGTGTTGAAGTTGTCAAACCGACAAGCGCGGCCGCCAACCTGACCTTGGAAGTTTTATCAGGCGACGGAAAACCCATTGGCGTATCGGCGAAGCATGACATTTCGTCGGACCAGGACAAGATTGTTATCGACTCTTGCTTGCACTTGGGAAAATCGGCCAAGTTGTGGGACGAACACAACCCCAATTTATACTACGTCAAAGCGACCGTAACTTCGGGGAATGAAACCACCGAAACCACATCAGTCTTTGGCCTTCGCGAATTCAAGGCAAATGGCACGCAATTTTCGATTAATGGCAAACCGACCTTCTTGCGCGGGACGTTGGAATGTTGCGTTTTCCCGTTGACGGGGTATCCCGCAATGGATGAAGCCGGGTGGGAGAAGCTTCTCAACAAGGCGAAAGAGTATGGATTGAACCACATTCGTTTTCACTCGTGGTGTCCGCCTGAAGCAGCTTTTGCGGCAGCAGACAAATTGGGCATGTATTTGCAGGTAGAGTGCGGCGTGTGGAGCACGGTCGTTGGCGACAACGCACAATTAAACCAGTGGATCATTGATGAAAGTAACCGCATCCTTCGCGAATACGGGAATCACCCGTCCTTCTGCATGATGTCACATGGCAACGAACCAGGTGGAAAGAATGTCAGTTCTTACCTTGCCTCGCTCATCGATTTGTGGAAGAAAAACGATTCTCGCCGCGTGTACACGAGTTCTGGCGGCTGGCCCTACTTAGACAATGCCGATTATTGGAATCCGATGGATCCGCGCATCCAGGTGTGGGGGGCCGGGTTGAACAGCCCGATCAATGCGCAACCGCCTTCGTTCGCTTACGATTTCCGCAATATCATCAAAAAGAATATGCCCACGGTCAGTCACGAGATCGGACAATGGTGCGTGTATCCAGATTTCAAAGAGATCGCTCGCTATACCGGCTCGAACAAAGCCAAAAATTTTGAACTTTATCAGGAGATTCTTCAAAATAAAGGGCTGGCAGATTTGGCTGAGCCGTTTTTGTTTGCTTCTGGGCGGCTCCAGACCTTGTGTTATAAAGCCGATATTGAAGCAGCATTACGGACGCCGGGCATGGCGGGGTTTCAGCTTTTGGGGTTGACCGATTTTCCCGGGCAGGGGACGGCATTGGTAGGGGTATTGAATCCTTTCTGGGAAGAGAAAGGGTATGTCAATGCCGCGGAGTTCCGAGAATTTTGCAATGACACAGTGCCGCTGGTGCGCTTCCCGAAAATGACGTGGAGCAACAAGGAAGACTTTCAGGTTCCCCTTGAAATGGCTCATTTCGGCAAAGCTCCTCTGAAGAATGCCAAGGTTGAGTGGTCGCTGAAGACGGCAACCGGCCAAACGATTGGCTTTGGTAGCCGTTTGCTAGATGTCCCATTAGGCAATGCTGTACAAGCAGGCGAGATCTCATGTCCGTTGGCTGTTTTGAAATCGCCGGAGAAACTACTGGTCGACGTCGTTGTGAAAACTTCTGAGGGCAAGGTTTGCGGGCACAATACGTGGAATATTTGGGTATATCCCGAGGAATCGCAAACAGTTCAGAACCCGAAAGTGTGCGAGACGCAGTTTTTTGACCAGGATACGCAGAAACGCTTAGAAAACGGAGAAACGGTATTGCTGAGCCTGAAAAAAGGAACCTTAGCCCCTGAAAACGGAGGCTCAATCGCAGTCGGATTTTCGTCTATTTTCTGGAATACAGCTTGGACGAATATGCAGCCGCCTCATACCTTGGGCGTGTACTGTAAGCCGGACCACCCAGCTCTGGCCTTATTCCCCAACGACGGATATTCCGACTGGCAGTGGTGGGACATTGTCCACGATAGCCATGCCATCGTGATGGATTCTCTGCCGCGTGATTATCGACCGATTGTGCATTACATTGACGACTGGTTTACTAACCGGAAGCTGGGGCTTTTGATGGAAATGAAGGTAGGGGCAGGAAAGCTGATGGTCTGCGGGGCCGATTTAGTCAAAGACCTAGACAAACGTCCGGGCGCCCGCCAATTCAAAGCCAGTCTCCTCCGCTATATGGCGTCTCCCCAGTTCAAACCAACTCAGGAAATCCCAGCAGAAACTTTGGAAAAATTACTGCCAACTCGACAATGAAGGGATAAGAGTTGCACACTTGATTCTGGTAAATTAAAATAAGAATAGAACCGGTCTTCCCGTTCTGCATGAGGGTAGACCGGTTTTTCTTGGCAGTTAGATCCGACGTCCGGGAAAATTCCATTGACATGGGGAGCCTCTTGAAGGCATATAAATCATAACGATTTTCCGTATTCCTTGATATGAAGAGGGCATTGTTATTTCGATCTGTGCGTCGAGGATCTGCTGCCGGGTGGCTTTTGGTCATTTTGTTGGCAGCTGTCTTGGGGGTAGGGTACTACGTTTACACCGACATCAAAGAAAAGGAACGCCTTGAATTAGAGGCGAAACGGAAAGCTCGCGAAGAAGCTGCCCGAAATTTGCTGGCCGAATGGACTCGGCAGGTTGGCGGATGGAACCAATTGCTCAACGAGGCCTTGGTGGAAAATATTCGACTGGCTCGCGAGGCGCGGCGGTTAGAGGCAGAACGGAATCGCAAGAAAGACGAGCCTGTGATTGTCCAACGAGAAGAACCCAAAGAGGACCCTAAACCCGAAGAACCGAAAGATCCTCGTGTCTCTATTTTTGAGAAGCCAGTGACGTTGGCAGGCATCGCGTCGGGCAAGACGGCCAATTTGAACTTGATGGCCGAAGTGTTGAATGTAGCTTGCGATACCAACGAGTGGGAATTGTTTACGAAATTCCTGGAAAAGAATTTGAAAGCGATGGCGGCCAAATCGGTTCGGATTAACAGTTTTGACATGGATCTTTATGAGAGTAGCCAGTTATTGCCTCAGGCGGTGGCCGCGTACAAATTGACGAAGGCCATTTCGCCAGTCATTTTGGCGGAATTGAATGAGAAGCCCGAGGGTGGTAGCGAATCATTTTTGAAGTATTTGTTGACCAACAAAGACAGATCGTTGATCAACCTGATGCATGCCTCGACGGGCATGGAAACCGACGACGACTGGCAGAGGTATTTGCAGACATGGCAGAGGCTCTGGCAAAAGAGTTCACCAGAATTCCGGGCGAAGTACCAGTCGTTAGCCATTGCTTGTAGTATCGTCAACCCAGATAAATTGGGCGGGTGCGAAACCATTGGCCAAAAGCCAATGTCCCTCGATGAAGTTTATGACCGTTTTTGCGCCAGTGCAGAGGCAGGACGGCTCAAAACGGATATCACACGCATGGATCCGGCCGACCTGATCTATGTGGTCAATGTCCGGCTCCCTTATTCGGAAATGGAATGGGCCCAAAAACATGTGAATTTATCGCGTAAAAAATGGAGTGGCGCCTATTCGATGGTGAAGTACCTCATGGAACGTGCCACTCAGGGGGTTAATCCGTATAAAACCTATACGCTAGAGGAGATCTTAAAAGAAGGGGGAGTCTGCCGCGATCAGGGTTACTTTGCAGTCAATACGGCCCGGTGTAACGGGATCCCGGCTGCCTATGTGACAGGCGATGGCAATCGCGGCCCGCATGCGTGGTTTGTTTATATGGCTTCAGACAAAGGGTGGCAAAGCGCTGGCGGGTATGGTTACACGTCAGGGATGACTTCGAATCCCCAGACTGGTGGCCGTATTCACGAATCGTTGTTCGGCATGCGATCTGATCCGCGCACGAGCGGCGCTCGAATGACACAAATGAGGAATATGTTGACAATGGCTTCGTTGCTGAAGGAATTTGGCATGTATGAACCAGCGTCACGTTTGTTGGCTGAAGCCCGCGACATGACGCCGTCCCACCCGCTTCCCTGGGAAGCCTCGATCGCATTCATGGCCGACCGCAAGCCGGAGCCCACTCCCGAACAGTGGAAAGCTATGTCGGATTCGATTCGGAAAAAATTCAAAAAACGTCCGGATTTCCTGGCGATGGCTGACCAGCTCGACGAAGCTTATGTGCGTCCGCACCAAGACGAAGAAACAGTCGCTAAGGAATTGGCTAAAGAACGCCGGTCTCTGGAACGCAGCACGGGTGAAGGTCGAGCTGACCTTTCACTCCAGTCCTTGCGCCGACAAATTGACAATTTGGTCGAAAATGAAAAACTTGACGATGCCAACAATGTCTTCAAGAAAGCCTTGCGGGACTATTCCGAACGTTTAGACACTCTGGGCGGCGTGATGGATATGTATTGGGAATTTGCCCGCGAGCACGCAAAATACCAAAAACAAGCCATTAGCGCGATGGAACGAATCTATAAATTCAAGGTCGAGACGAGATCGGGCGATTATTTTAAGATATCCAAAGAAGTCGTCATCCAAAAGAAAATAGGTAACTTCTACAAAGAATCCGGCGACGAACGCAAAGGCGATAAAATCCTGGAGAAGGCGGAAAAACGCCTGTCTGAAGCCAAAGACGACGCGTAAGGCACTAGACGCGTCGTCAGTGAGCCTATCAATGTTGCATGTTTTGAATTTGTTGGAGGAAGCTATTCAAATAGGCGGGGTCGAGCTTGGGCGCAGGTAACCCTTTTTCATAAGCTTCGCAGCATTGGCCGATGTAGTCCATCTTGATTTTGGAATAATTGCGGATTTTTTCTAATTCATCGAGACGCTGCAAGATGGATTCATAGTGGTCTTTTAACATTTGGTAACGTTCTTGGAGAGAATCTTCTCCTTCTCGGACGAGCTGAAAGAAATGTTTGAGATCTTTGAGATCCATGCCAGTTTTTTTCATGCAGATGACGGCGGCCAATTCCGACATCGCACGGCGCGTGTAGACGCGGCGACCAGATCCCTCCCTGGGAACCTCAAGGAGCCCTTCTGATTCAAAAAAACGCAGGTTCGACGGAGTAATACCGGTGAGTTTTGAGACCTCTGAAATCGACAATTTCATGTCGTCCTGTTCGATTTCATCCTCCATGTTGTTCATGGACGCATTATGAATATTCCACTTACTGGAAGTGAAGAAAAATCTGTGTAAAATGATGACTGTCCGCTAAAACCGGGGCAGGACATGATTAAGACTCTCGCTAGGACCTGCAAGTGAGGCGACGCAGGGCCCCTTGGAAGGGAACACCCCCCGACAAACGCGAAGAATAGGGGGGAAGGTGATTTGTTTTTGGGGGTCTTTGACTATTGATTTCACATGAATGGAACATTTACGAATATCATCGAAACGTTTTTTAGGTGATGTTTTTATTTTATTAATTGTTGATAGTAAATAATTTATGTAGAATATGACAAAATCAAAGAAAAAAACTTGCCTTAGAGCAACTAGAATAGGCAGAATAACAGATAATAAGAGATTCAAAAGACGGAGCATAGATTTTTTGGGAAAGGGAATGTTCTCGATGGCCTGCGGCATAGCGGAGGTGGTCTAGGAACATTCTTTGAGCCCTATGCAGAAGAAAAACGATCAACCAATCAACCGAGAACAATCATATGAATGATGGAATGACAAGAAGAACGTGGGTCAAATCGTCAGTAACAGCTCTTGCAGGTTTGGCCATTGCCAAGGCCTTGCCGGGCGAAGCAGCTGAAAAGGCTAATTCATTGCCCAAGGTTTTGATGACGCGAGAGATTTCCCCGACAAGTCTAGTGAAGATCTACGAAGCACTCGGCAGACCGGCAACCGGGCGAGTAGCAGTCAAAATCAGCACAGGAGAACCAGGGGGACACAATTTCTTGCAACCCGGACTGATCAAAGACCTGGTACAAAAAGTCCAAGGCACGATCGTCGAGTGCAACACGGCGTACAAAGGCAGACGGGCAACGAGTAAAGACCACTGGCAGGCGATTAAGGAACATGGATTCCTCGATATAGCCAAGGTAGATATTATGGATGAGGAAGGAGAATTCCGGCTTCCAGTCAAAGATAAAAAACACATTCATTACAACCTGGTGGGGACGCATTTGAAGAATTACGACTTCATGATCAACTTGGCCCATTTCAAGGGACATGCGATGGGAGGATTCGGCGGGGTTCTCAAGAATCAGTCGATAGGAGTGGCCTCTGCCCACGGTAAGGCCTATATCCATTCAGCCGGTAAGACGGAAGATACTGTTGAAATGTGGAAACACGTGGGTGATCAGGTCGGATTCCTGGAATCGATGGCAGCCTCGGCCCAGAGCGTGGCTGATTATTTTGGCGACAAAATTGTGTACATCAACGTCATGAACAAGATGTCCATCGACTGCGATTGCGATTCGCATCCGCATGATCCAGAGATGAAAGACATAGGCATTTTGGCTTCTGTTGACCCAGTGGCCCTGGATCAAGCTTGCCTGGATTTGGTGTATGCCGTCGAACCTACCGAAGGCAATAACAACAAACCCCTGATCGACCGAATTGAAAGCCGCCAAGGCAAACACACTGTCGATTATGCGGCTCAGATCGGATTGGGTTCTCAAAAGTACCAATTGGTCGAGCTGAAGGCTTGAAGTAAGCTAATAGGTGCAAAATAATTTTCCCCCTCCTTTGTTTTGTCGGGAGGGGGTATTTGTTTTTGAGGAATGGCAGGGCGAACACCCAAATGTTCATCATCCGTTAAAGTAAGATCGTATACATCTTACGAGTTGATTTTTTTATTATACGTGAGAGAATACAACCGATCTTAGATTATTATATGAAATTGCGATTGCCTTTAATGTTAGCGTCTGCTGTGGTGGCTTGCTGTTCGATGGCAGTGACGATTGCATCAGCTGAATCCATTAGTTTGAAATTTGGCGATGATGGAACAAACGGGGATGGGAGTCTCGTTTTTGGAGAGGGAGGATCGACGACCCAATTTTTTGGGAATACTGAAATAGGAATGGAATCAGTTGCCGGAGCCGATTGGATTATGTGTTCCGTCGCGCCTATGGAAGGTGTCACAGGTGAAGGATTCCAAACGATTTTGTCTAATGGAGCGTCTGTCCAGGTTACTGGATTGTGCGATTGGTACTCAGGCGGGACTAATGATTTTTTTGACAAGTGGTTGGGAGAATCCAGTACGATTCCTTCTCAGGTTCAGGTGGATAACCATGGCATGTTGACCTATAAGGTCTACATCATCTATTCTACTGACAATGGAAGTGGATTTTATGCTCCTTGTGTGAATGGCGTCTATTATTCATACAATGAGGAAGGAGAGTTGATTCAGTCAACTGCCGGATGGGGTAATACAAGTGAATCAAGCGATTTTGTCGTTGGGGCAAATACCATTGTAATCGATAACTTGTCTGGCAATTTGAGTATTGTGGGCGGGTACAATAGCGGAGGGAACCGAGGCGGGCTTGCAGGGATTCAGATAGTCGACACCTACGATGGCACCTACCAATACCGCACGTTAGGCAGCGGAAGTTCGGTTTGGGATACAGCTGCGTGGTCTTCTGCCAGTGGA
>CASFPZ010000029.1 GCA_949296365.1 uncultured Akkermansia sp.
GGGGGGCTTACTTTTTCACAAGGCTATCCGTAAGGTCCGTTTTATGGGCATTGCGGCCACCTCAATCTTGTCTTATTCGTTTTTACCGGACACTAATGGATTAAAATTTCTTGAAAAGATGAAATTTTTTGAAAAAGTATACGTAGTTTTTATAACATCGGTAATGAAATATGGGTAATTGGACACCATGTATTGTATAGTGTTTCGACTGTATTTCGATCGAATTTAATCAATTCAAAAACCAACTCAAATCATGGACACAAACATGTCGCGACGGAAATTCCTCAACGCAGGGGCTAAAGCAGCCATTGGCCTCACAATTATCCCTAGCACAGTATTGGGGAAAAAACACGGAGCCACTCCTCCCAGTGAACGGCTCAATATTTTGGGGGTCGGCATTGGTGGTCGAGGCGCAGCAGTATTGAATGGACTACAAAGCCAAAACATCATTGGTTTGTGCGACGTCGACTGGAAATACAGCGACCGCATCTTCAAAAAATATCCGAAAGCCAAGCGTTATTACGATTATCGGAAAATGTTTGAAGAACTAGGCAAAGATGCCGATGCAGTCGTCGTTGCAACAGCCGATCACACACATGCTATCATCGCGGCCGATGCCATGACCATGGGCAAACATGTGTACTGCGAAAAACCGCTTACTCACAGTGTCTATGAATCTCGCCTCCTGACGAAGCTAGCCGACTATTACAAAGTAGCTACTCAGATGGGTAATCAGGGATCATCCGGCCAGGGGGTACGTACAACCTGTGAATGGATTTGGAACGGAGAAATTGGCGAGATTACCAAGGTAGAAGCTTTCACCGACCGTCCTATTTGGCCACAGGGGCTCAATCGTCCTGAGCGAGTGGACCCAGTACCCTCGACGTTGAATTGGGATCTCTTCTTAGGGCCAGCCAAATTCCGCGAATACAATTCAATCTATACTCCATGGAACTGGCGCGGTTGGTGGGATTTTGGCACAGGCGCCCTAGGTGATATGGCCTGCCACATCCTGCACCCTGTCTTCAAAGCACTCAATCTCATGTATCCTATCAAGGTGCAAGGGAGTTCGACATTGTTGTTAACGGATTGTGCGCCCAGCGCTCAAATGGTATCTTATACCTTCCCTGCCCGGCCAAGCATGCCCAAAGTTGCCATGCCAGAAGTTGAAGTTATTTGGTACGACGGTGGTTTGAAACCTATGCGACCAGCCGGAATGCCTGCTGGTAAGGATCTGAACTACAATGGTGGCGGCGTGATTTTCCATGGTACCAAAGATACATTAATTTGCGGATGTTACGGCGCTAATCCTTGGCTCTTGTCGGGACGCAATCCTAAAGTGCCACAAGTCTTGCGCGTCGTCAAAGAATCGCACGAAATGGACTGGGTGCGTGCTTGTAAAGAAAGCCCCGAAAGCCGGGTACAAACAGCTTCACCATTTAGCGAAGCTGGCCCTCTCAATGAAATGGTTGTCATGGGCGTACTCGCAGTCAGGCTGCAAAGTCTCAACCAAGAGCTCCATTGGGACGGTAAAAACATGCGTTTTACCAATATCCCCAACGATGCAGTCATCAGAACAGTCATCAAAGACGGTTTCAACATTACAGACGGACACCCAACCTTTAACAAGACCTGGACGGACCCTGTCAATGCGAATGCCTATGCAGAAGAGCTCATTAAACACACTTATCGTAGCGGCTGGAAACTACCAGCCATGCCCGCTTAATTTTTCTCATTAACATTTCACCCATCATTGATTAATCAAAACCATGAAAACTACATTAACACTGTGCGCGATCAGCAGTCTTTGCGCACTTGGTATGTTGACTGCACCAGCAGCTGAAAATGATAAGGAAGACATGAAAGCACCTGAATACAGAACGATAGACAAACCAAGCGTCGACTTGAGTCAATTCAAGAAAGATGCCGATGGATACATCCATCTTTTCGACGGTAAAACGCTTAAAGGATGGCGTGGGTATGGCAAGGACAACGTTCCCTCTCGCTGGGTTGTTGAAGACGGGTGTATTCGTTTCAAAGGTTCTGGCAGCGGAGAAGCCCAAACCCTGGAAGGCGGCGACCTCATTTTTGCACACCAATTCAAAAACTTTGAATTGGAACTAGAGTGGAAGGTCTCCAAAGGCGGTAATTCTGGCATTTTTTATCTTGCCCAAGAAGTAGAAGGGAAAGATCCAGCTACAGGTAAGTGGCGCCTCGAACCCATCTACATTTCGGCTCCAGAAGCTCAGGTTTTGGATAATGAAAACCACCCTGACGCCAGACTTGGGAAAAAAGGGAATCGCAAATCCATGTCACTCTACGACATGATTCCAGCCATTCCGCAAAATGCCAAACCAGCAGGTGAATGGAACAAGGCCAAAATCCTCGTCTACAAGGGTACAGTCATCCACGGGCAAAACGATGAAGATGTCGTTGAATACCATCTTTGGACTCAACAGTGGACCGACATGCTGCAAGTTAGTAAGTTCAGCCAAGCACGCTGGCCGTTAGCTTTTGAATTGTTGAACAACTGTGGCGGCAAGGATCGTCAAGGCTACATTGGCCTGCAAGATCATGGCGACGATGTCTGGTTCCGCAACATCAAGATCAAAATTTTGGATTAATCTAACAATCGTTTAAACACAACGTATTACCCCCTTGGCTCATGGTCCACCGCCAGTGCCAAGGGGTATTTTTTTGAAACGACTGACTTAGGAAACAGTTGAATTGATTCCTCGTATGGTTTAGTGGGCAACTTGCGCACAGGCTTGACGTTTTTGTGAGATTCATGCACAGTATGGGCCGCTTAACAAGCGGATATATTATGACTCGTCACACAATTTCAGTACTTGTTGAAAATAAGTTCGGCGTTCTTGCTCGAATTGCCGGACTTTTCAGTGGACGCGGCTACAACATTCATTCGTTGAATGTCGCTCCAAGCCAGGATCCCCGTTTTTCTCGCATGACTATTGTTGTTCGCGAACGGGAAGACGTCCTCAACCAAATCATCAAGCACTTGGAAAAACTAGTCAACACGGTCGAAGTCATTGATTTTAGGAACACAGAAAACGTGTACCGCGAAATTGTGTTGATGCGAGTAGGCGTTACGTCTCAAACTCGACACGAAGTAATTGAGTTATGCCGATTATTCCGTGCTCCAATTGTGGACGTTACCCGAGATACCTTGACCATTGAAGTCACTGGCGATGAATTCAAGATCGATCGTTTCTTGACATTGATGAAAGATTTTGACATTCAATTACTAACGCGTAGTGGAAAAATCGCGTTACCCAAGCCAAATCAGGAAGAAGACAGCCAAGCTTGACAGGAGTGTCCTCCCCCCTTTGCGGGTCATGGCTAAGATATAGTTTTTCAACTCTCCACAATTAATTCTGTGGAGAGTTTTTGTCATGTCTATTTCCCATGACACATATGCACCAAGAATATTTGTACAAGCAAAGACAAATTGACGGCATTCGCCATTGGGTCTTGGCAGGAATGTTGGTAATAGGGCAAATTGCTTTTTTCCTGGCTTTGATCCTTGTGATCGCCAAGAACAGTCATCAGATACCGGTTGTTGTGATAATGTCCATTATTGCCTTATTCGTGCTAATCGTGATCATCTGGCTTGGCAAGTTGACTCTGCGCCACTTGTTGGGGCGAATTCAATTCTTTTTCGACAAGAATTCCATAACCATCCAGCAATCTCTGTTTGGCCGTATATACAAGGAACAAACCTATGAAATCGACAAGTATACAGAAGTTGGGCTCGAATGCCAACGCGACCCACGCGATGCAAGCGTGATGTGCCGAGGAGGAAATCCCAGAGCCAGTTTGCCTATGTATCCATTTGTTTTCTGCCTTCATATGAAACGCAAGGAAACCGGTCACGGAATTGGAATTCTTCGATTTGTCAACAAGGGCGAAGCTCTAGAAGTTTATAAAGCAATCATTCGTCATTATCCATTCCTAAAACAAACGCTCAATCTATCCCAGGAATCAATACTATTCAACGAAAGGCAACAATTAAAAAAATTGCTTGTTTCCTTAATGTTTCACACTGTACTAGGATTTTTTGTATTTTGTGTTTTTTCTTACTTTTTGATTCAATCCATCTTTAATTTTTACAAATTCTACAACGAAATTACCCGTTTATCTTTATCTACAGAACAATTTTTACCTTTTGCATGGTCCCGGATTGTGTCGTTTTATCCAATCCTTGGATTGATTATTTTTGGGATAGTCCTTCTGTGGTGTATACGTCACATCTATTCTCTCAAAAAACAACTCCACCATTTTGGCCAGAAAACTAGTTGCGGAACATAGGGATGTTCAAATAACCTTGCCTTACCTCCTGAATTCTTTATGATTCAAGATAGTAATTGTCCTTAAATCATTTATGAGACCAGCATCGTTTTCGAACATTACTATAAGTTTGATCCTCTTTGCCGCAAGTTCCATTTGGGCAGATGATCGCCCAGACAATTTTTCACACCACAACAGGGAAAATACTGATCGATTCATCCACGATCGGTATTCCGGTTGTCGTATTCTCGATCGTGATCGTGACGATGGACGTTTAGAAATTAAAATCAACCATCGCGGAGTAGAGAAAGTCTTGCTTTTCAACCCTACTAACCAATGGGAACGTACTATTTGGGAAATACGACGCGAACAATTACCGAAACAAATTGTCCGAGCCCTCTCAGACATCGGTTTTTCATTCCGGAATCTGGATGATAACGACAACATGATTGTAGATACTCCAATGGGGCGTTTCTATGCTGTTCAGGTCGATACGGACAGGAGAGACGGTATTTATGTTATCTCTGAAAATGGAATGATTGTTCACCGTTATACGGACGATAGTTGGAATGATGGACGGCTGCGCGGAGACAATTGGAAACGCGATTGGCGCGACCGTTGGGAAAAAAACAAACAAAAGTACAAAGGCGATGACGGCGAAGACCGTTTTGACGAAGGCGATGACGAGTGGGACGACCGCCACAAAGTCAGGAGAAAACGTTAAATTGGAAGAATTCGTTGGTAGAAAGTTATGAAACAGAATATTTGCTAAGTCTTTTATTGACGTAGCTGGTAAATGTGGTATGAGTTGAATTTCTTTAATTCGTTTATTCACCGTGAATACTGATTCATCCATACAATTTGGACATATTGACGATGCCTTATGGATTCGTTGTTCAGGTAAAGGCTCGTTTGCTAATAGTCCGCTCGTCAAAGATATCGCTGATCCGTTTATCAACGAAGGAGGACGATATGTTATCATCGATTTAGAAGTTTGTAGTGGAGTTGATTCTACCTTTATGGGGACCATTGCTGGAATTGCCAGGCGATTGATCCCCTTGGGTGGAAATGTACAAATTGCATCGCCTACCGAGCGAGCTCGCGCCTCACTTGAAAGCCTGGGGTTAGATGCTATATTGGAAATTGAGCCGCCGTTGGCATCATGGCGCGGCCATGTCGATCAGATTCGAGCTCAATTACAACCAGCAGAGTTGGTCAACACCCCGCTACAGGGAGCCAAACAAACTAAACACGTCCTCGATTCGCATATAAGTTTGAGCGAACTCAATGAGAAAAACGCTGCTAAATTCAAGTTGGTGACAGAATGTTTGCGTCAAGAGTTGGAAAAAGAGACCAAGGGCTAAGACGGGATGAGACAAGATAAGTCAACGTCAGATCGCCCTGGTCAGACAATCGCTTGATAAACGCTAGAGACATAAGGGGAGCTAAACATGACAAGCGAGTCACACCCTGAGGCCTTAGCCAAAGCATACGTCTTACGGCGCCAAGCATTGGCTATTCAGGAGAGACAATTGACACGAAACATGCTTCCTCCGGAAGAACAGCTGCAAATCATGTGGCTGGAGGGGTTACTTGGGAATGAGTTATACGATGCGGAAGGTCACAAAATCAACATTCTCGAATTTGGGCATTGGAATCGTGGAGCTGGTCCTGATTTTCTGAATGCACGGATTCAGGTAAATGACAAAATCATACAAGGAGACATTGAATTAGATATTTCGCCAGAAGATTGGGAAGAACATCACCATGGGAGTAATGGCAATTTTGACCAAGTCATCCTTCATGTAGTTTGCCTGCCGCCTCGCCAAATTTGGTATACGCGTACCTCTCAACACAAAACTGTACCTTGGGCGCTCGTCTCTCAAGATCACTTGATCAATGTATTGGCTTTGCCGAAAGTCAAGCAGTTTATGCCATTGCCTGGCCATTGCGCCTCCATGTTCTTAGTAATGTCCAGAAATCAGCTGGAACAAACCCTGTTGGCAGCTGCAGCTTATAGGAATGAACTCAAAAAGAAAACCTGGCAGGCACTGGTTGCAGCAGTTGGTCCTCAACAAGCTTTGTACGAACAGACAGCCGAAGCTTTGGGTTTCCATGCTAATAAGGCGGCCATGCATCAATTGGCCAAACGAGTGCCCTTGAATAAAGCTCAGGAATACCCGGAAGCTTTATTATTTGGAACAGCTGGATTTTTAAGTTCTAACTTGCCAGAGTCATGCTCAGAAGAGACTCGTGCTTACCATAAAGAACTATGGTCAGTTTGGTGGAGGTTCCGCGATCAATTTGAGTTGGCTCCCGAGCGATCCATTTCCTGGATCTTTTCAGGAATACGTCCCGTCAATCACCCCCAGAGGAGGTTGGCAGCATTGGCCGCGTTAATTTTGCGTTTCGATACGTTTTACAAATTGTGTTCAATGGCTCGTTTTAAGGAACTTGAGCAGTTCCTTATCGGACTTCAGCACCCTTATTGGAATTATCACGCCACATTAACCTCTAAACGTCAGAACCGCCATTGGGCTCTTTTTGGTAAAGAACGCATTGGCGATTTCATTGTCAACACAGTATTGCCCATGAACCCCTCCCCAGAAGCATGGAATACCTATCTTAAAATCCGTATTGGGCAACCAAGTTCGGTTACGATCAATACGGCTGAACGCTTATTGGGAAAGCGCTCTGATGTCGATCAATTGCTTCGCTATGCCTGGGTACAGCAAGCCCTGTTACAAATCAATATAGATTTTTGTCGGGATTATTTATGTAGTCGATGTCCTCTGCCCGAACAAGCCCCGCAGTGGGGTTTGCAAGAGTCTCAGTAAATCTGTTGTTAAAGTGGCTCGAGATTAATTTGTCGCACATTGCCACCCCAGCCATCAACGGAAACTTCACGTACACGGAGATCGTAACCATGGAGGTCGACAGCATATGAGGTTGCATGTTCAAAAAAAGCCCCTAGATTGATGTAGATACGGCCACGAGACTCGAACACATGTCGCCGGTGAAAATGTCCGTAGCAAACTACCTGAACTGATGGACAATAGACCTCGCAGAAATTACAGATGTTTTGTTTCATACAAAGCCAAGCTTGTAAAATGCGGAAAGGCCGTTCCGGAGGATAACAGACATATTGAATAAATTGATACAACTTAGAACGTTGCCACCAAAAACGCTGAGACTTTCTAAAAGGTTGCGGTTTTAACAACTGAGAAACAAACCTAGCCAATTCCAAGCGCTTACAGAGAGGATCAGTTCCATGGGTTTCACGTTCGAACTTAGCAATCTGCTGCTGAATATGTTCTTTATGTAGCAAATACTCCAGGCTCCAAGGAGATACCTGCTTGAACAAGCAATGCCCGTGAAAGGCAATCAAACGACCATCAAGTCCCTGCCACGCATTAAGAAGACGCTCTGGATCGTGATTACCAGCTAACAGCAACAAATCGACGTTATGTAGGTCGCACAAATCCTGGAACTGTTTGATCATACTCATAGCTCGTTGAGAAAATTCCGGATGCTTCTCTTCCGCAAAATCTCCGCAAACCACAAGTTTATCACAATCCTCAAGTAAAAACTCGATCTGTCGAGGATCTTGTATTGACGATTTACTATGGCCCAAATGAAGATCAGAAACAAACCGAATCCGGGTAGAAACTGGCATAGACAATCCTTTCATACACTTACAATCGCTGCCGGAGAATTTCATACAAGCAGACACCTGTAGCTACCGAAACATTGAGGCATGGTACTATCCCCCTCATAGGAATACGTACTAGGAAATCGCAATTTTCACTTGTTAGACGTCTCATACCATCTCCCTCGGCGCCCATCACGAGAACAGTAGGTCCCTTCAGATCCATGTCGTACAAAGTACGGTCTCCTTGATCGGAAGTTCCCACGATCCAGAACCCCTTCTCTTTTAGGAAACGCATGGTACGCGCTAAGTTAGTGACTTGAATGAAAGGTACGTGTTCAGCCGCACCAACTGAGACGCGCAAGACAGTATCGGTAATACCAACAGATTTATCTTTCGGAGCAATAACGACATCAACTCCAGCAGCATCGGCTGTTCTGAGGATGGCGCCGAGGTTATGCGGATCCTGGATACAATCCAATATCAACACCAATGGATTATTCTTCTTATCGATTAAATCGTTGAGCATGTCTTCGGTCATCGCTTTAATGACTGTGACAACAGAAGAAGCTACATGTTTATTGCGACGCGCGGTGCGGTTGTCTCCACGTTCTTTCATGATAAACAGATGTATTCGGATATAGTAAAAACTTCCAGACAAATTTTGCATTTTATTTCGCCTTGAGGCATTGAAAATTTCATCTTCAAAAAACTTGAAAGTATCTATTCTCAGAATACGTATTTTCAACGACATGGTTTTAGGTAAATTCCTTTGTATTACACTCCTCACAATCTGTCGATCCATCCCAGGTATAGCGAAAATTGTGAATTCACCTAATGGTCAATTGGCCATGAGTTTCGAACACGGTATACAGATGCTGTTGATACGGATTGGGGAAAAAATCCGGAAAAGTATGAGATCAAAACAATCAAAGCAACCAATAAGACAAGTCTAAAACCTCGCTTGGTAGGCTGTGGCAACTTTGCTATTAGCGTTACGCCAAGCACTCAATCAAATTAACATTAGCACCTAATAATCAATGTACGCCTTCATCACATGTTTGTTAGCCATCTGTTTGGCAGTTGCTTCGTTCGCAGTACCCCGCCCTGAATATCCTCGTCCAGATTTTCAACGGGCCGACTGGATCAACCTCAATGGAGAATGGACATATACATTTGATTTCAGTAGTTCGGGGTTAGAACGCCAATTGTACAAGTCACAGGGGTTCAACAAGAAAATCACCGTTCCATTTTGTCCGGAAAGTTCACTTTCTGGCGTGGAGTTTAAAGATTTTATACCCCACATATGGTATCACCGTACTTTCACAGTACCTACTAGATGGAGAGGCAAGCGAATTATGCTCAATTTTGGCGCTGTCTATTATCAAGCGGAAATTTATTTAGATGGTCAATTAGCGGGACGCCATTTTGGAGGATCTTCATCGTTTACATTAGATGTCACATCGCTCGTCAAAGTAGGGAAACAGCAACATCTAGTAGTCTATGCCTCTAGCGACGTACGCAAAAGAACGCAAAGTGCTGGGAAGCAGTGCTTGCAATACGCTCCTCATGGCTGCAATTACACGCGTACAACTGGTATCTGGCAAACGGTATGGATGGAAGCTGTAAATCCTGCTGGATTGCACTCAGTGCAAGTCATCCCAGACATTGACCAAAAGCAACTGATCCTGCACCCACGCTTCCATAGTCTTAACGGCGGAACATTCAAAGCGATCTTGCGAGATGCTCAACAACAGGTAATTGCCCAATCAACGGCGTCGGCCAGTTCGTTTACAACAGTTGTCTTGCCAGTAAACGATATGAAAACATGGAGCCCAGAATCGCCCTACCTCTACTCGTTGACATACCAGGTACTCGATGTATCCGGTAAGGTTATAGACGAAGTCTCCAGTTATGCTGGCATGCGCAAAATCCATATCCAAGGGAATCGTGTTTACCTTAACAACCGGCCCTACTTCCAGCGATTGGTATTGGATCAGGGCTTTTATCCAGATGGTATATGGACGGCTCCATCTGATGAAGCCTTAAAAAAAGATATTGAGCTAGCAAAGCAAGCCGGATTTAATGGAGCTAGGTTGCATCAAAAAGTCTTCGAACCAAGATTCCACTATTGGGCTGACCGACTCGGATATCTAACTTGGGGTGAAGCTCCCAGTTGGGGAATGGACTGTAATTTAGTTGAAACAGCCCGCAATTTTCTCATCGAGTGGAGCGAAGTAATCACGCGCGATCGCAATCATCCATCAATTGTTATGTGGACACCGCTCAACGAAGAATTTTATCCAGACCGCCTTCAATACCCTCGTTTTGTCCAGGATCTCTACCAGTTAACAAAAACCATAGACCCAACGCGACCATTCCATGATGCTAGCGGCGGTACTCACATTATCACCGATATTTGGAGTGTTCATCACTACGAGCAGGATCCTAAAAAGCTCGTACAGGCACTTTATAATGGGCAGAAGTTTTACTCCATCAAGCCACGAGAGGTTCGCTACCCCACGGCTAACATTGGATTCAACGATCGGCAGTACGCCTATCAATTTTCCTTCCCTGAATATCGGGGCGACCTTCCCTTTTTCTTCGACGAGTTTGGTGGCATTCGCTGGAATAGCAACAATCCTCCTTCAAAAAACTCTTGGGGATATGGTCAGGCGCCAACTTCACTCGATGAATTTTACACACGGTTGACTCAACAAGTGACTGGCGTCATATCGCTTTACCCCCACATCCAAGGCTATTGTTACACACAATTGACAGATGTTGAACAAGAGCAAAATGGCATTTATTGCTATGACAGAACGCCCAAATTTGACATGGGAAAAATCCGAAGTATTTTCAGCCAAGATCCGACCCAGGAAACAGCTCCAACCCATCGTAAGCAGGAGTAATGTCATCGGGAAGACTAGAAGCTAGTTCATCGTAATCTAAACGATGCGACATGTGAGTTAGGTACCCATGGCGCGGGTGGACTTGCTTCATAACACTTAGAGTTTCATCTACACTCATATGTGTAGGGTGTTTTTCCTTTCGTAAACAGTCAAGCACTAGAATGTCGAGATCGCGCAATAGCTCCATTGAGCTTGGTGGAACTGTTTTGACATCACTGGAATACCCAATGCGCACATTTCCGCATTGAAATACATACCCATTAGTCTCGACAGCTGCATGCTCTACCGGAAACGGCGTTATGCAGATACCACCAATTGTAAAGGGACCATCGATTTCGTGACCTTCTGGGCGTATGTAACCCTTATAGGTATTCTCAGAAGAAAACGCCCACGGATACATGCGGCGAAGCACTTTCAGTGTTTCGGGAGACGCATAAAGCGGCAAGCGTTTTTCACTATTCCAGCCAAAAGCTCGCATGTCATCAAAACCAGCAACATGATCTAAATGGCTGTGCGTGTAAATGACGGCATCAATGTGATTGAGATGTTCTCGGAGAGCTTGTTGTCGCAAATCAGGCGATGAATCAATAAGTAAACGAGTCGAACCATATTCCAAAACAACAGATGAACGCAAGCGTTTGTTACGAGGATTGAGCGAACTGCAAACAGCACACGTACAACCAATTTGGGGTACTCCTGTCGACGTGCCCGTTCCAAGAAAGAGAAACCGAAGGTGTGATGTCATGAATTGCCTTTACGTCAAAATATGCCATAATCTCAACGAGATCAAAAGCCAGTAATGCTTACATTTCTAAAAATTCAACATTTGGCCTTAGTTGACCAATTGGTTTGGGAGCCGAGTCAAGGGTTTACCTGTATTACTGGTGAAACTGGCGCGGGAAAGTCTGTAATCATGAATGCGCTACGTCTCGTGCTTGGCGAACGAGCCGATAAATCACTCATCCGCTCAGGTGAGTCAACTTGCAAAGTGGAAGCTTTGTTTACCTTGGCACAGAAATCCCCGATTCACGAATTGTTGGAACACAAGGGTTTTCCTCCCTGTGAACATGGCCAGCTGTCTATACGCCGAATGTTTTCCGCCTCGTCTGGTCGGCAATTCATCAACGATTCACCGGCAACAACCAATATGCTTAAAGAATTGGGAGAATGGCTTATCGACATTCATGGTCCTAACGACAATCGCTCGCTCATCTCTCGTGAAAAGCAACTTGCTTTGCTAGATACTTATGGCGACTATCAATCAGTGTTGGAAGCCTACAGTTACACATGGAATCAATGGAACAAAGCTGTTCATGCCTATCGTGAATTGTTGTTAGCCGAAAAAGCCTCTGACCTCGAAATTGAGTTGTTGCAGCACAAAATTTTGGAAATTGACGAAGCTGGATTCACTAAGGAAGAGATCGACAATCTCGAGCAACAATGGCAAAAATCGCGCAACCTCACTCGACTCTCAGAAGCCTCGTACCGCATGGCAAATATCCTTAGTGGCCACGAATGCTCACTCTTGGCTCAATTTCACGAATTTGTCAAATCAGCTCATGATCTGGAACGTCTCGACTCAGCAACAAAAAACTGGTTTCATAACCTTGATTTTATTGATGGCGAATTTCAGGAACTAGACCGCCAATTAAATGGGTACATTAGCAGCCTTTCCTTCGATTCTGCTGAACTAGAACATCTCGAAAACCGCATCAGCTTGTTCGAATCACTCAAACGGAAATACGGCGGCTCGTTCGAAAGTATTACAGAATCTCTCTTACTGGCTAAAGAAAGATTGAACCAAATAGAACACCGCTCAGAGCATTTAGACAAATTAAAAATCACAGCTAAACAGTTGGAAGAACAACTTCTTCAAATTGCCGCTGAATTGACCCAAGCACGCCAAAATATTTCTCCTAAGCTGGCTGATAACATTACTCACAACCTTAGAGATCTAGGATTCCGACAAGCGCTTGTCCAAATCAAGTTATCCCGTAAACAAGAATTATCGCCACACGGTCATGAAGATGTAGAACTACTCTTCTGCCCAAACCCAGGCGAACCACTCATGCCTCTCCGACAAATCGCCTCCAGCGGAGAATTAGCTCGAGTCATGCTAGCTGTCAAAGCCGCCTTAGCAGACAAAGACACAGTTCCTCTTCTCGTATTCGATGAAATCGACTCCAATGTTGGCGGTGAAATTGCCAAAGCTGTCGGGATGAAAATGAGAACCCTAGGCTCTCGCCACCAGGTCTTCTCTATTACTCACTTTCCTCAAGTAGCTGGTCTTGCTCAACACCACTTCCTTGTCGAAAAAAACGTCTTTAACAATCGCACAACCTCGTCTATTCGTGAAGTCGTCGGACAAAATCGTATCGATGAACTCGTCCGTATGCTCGGCGGCGGTGGCACTGCTGCCCGAGCCCATGCAGAAACCTTACTCAAAATATAGACACACCTTGCTTGTAATACTAAATGTAGTATAGTTTTTGAAAAATCATGCCAAATATTTGATGATAATCAAATTATGCTTGATTAAGCCGATCTATTGAATAAAGTGTTGTCTACAAAAACAAGAAAGGAACAGCCATGGATTTCAGTATAGCCAAAGATGTATTTCTTGACGGGTTGAATCAGGTGGTCAGCGCCGTATCAGCGCGGACACCAATGCCTATACTCTCAAATGTTCTAATTAGAACAGAAAATAATCAACTGCGTTTGACTGCTACAGACTTAGACGTATGTATTACGGGGACCATTCCTGCTAATATTACCAGCGATGGTTCGGTAACTTTGCCCGCCAAAACTCTTTTAAATATCATCCGCGAGCTCCCTTCCGAAGAAATTCATATTTCCGTCAACGAGAAAAGCCAGGCTTCTGTCGAGTGTGGTCGTTCTCGTTTTAAGCTCAACGGATTACCTTCAGATGAATTTCCTGCCGTTCCTGTTTTTGACGGTTCTACAGATTTTACAATTGACCAGAATATGCTACGCGATGGCATTAAAAAGACTGAATATGCCATCTCTACCGATACAACTCGATATGTATTAAATGGCATTTTCATGTCATTTAAAGACAACAAAATGACATTTGTAGCTACAGACGGACGTCGTTTGGCTATGGTTGAAAATGGACTTGATATACCAGAAGGGTCTCAGACAGAAGCCATTTTGCCAACGAAAGCAGTGAATGAACTCAGTCGTTTGTTGGGCGATGTTGGCCAAGTCACCATCCGTTTTATGAGTAATCAGGTAGCGTTTGAAATTAACGACACGCTTTTGACCAGCAAGCTGATTGACGGCAATTATCCCAATTTCCGTCAAGTTATTCCTCCTGACCACAAGGAATGCATTGAATTACCTCGTACCGAATTTCTTGAAACTATTCGCCGCGTTTCCCTGCTCTCCTCTGCCGAAAAAGATGTCAGACTCAGTTTCATAAACAATGAGCTCGAAGTTGCCTCTCTTGCAGAAGATGTTGGCGAAGCCCATGAATATTTGTCAATTGATTATTCGGGAACACCTATAGATATTGCTTTCAATTCTGATTTCCTCATGGCGCCGCTCAAGTCAATGACTAGCGATACGGTCAATCTGTATTTAACGGACAAAATGAGTCCAGGTGTTCTTCGTTCAGGTGATCAATTCCTCTATGTTCTCATGCCTATGAGGGTGAGAAGTATCCATTAATCAACACTCTTTCTCCTTTCTTCGAGGGTGCATCGTAATACACGATGCATCCTTTTTTTCGTCAACTATACAAAAGCAATTAGGGTAGTTCTGGAGTTTTCGAGGCAGCCTTGACGTTGCTATCAATCAGGCGGTACTAGATGAATGGAAAGCTCTTTATATAAAATTTTTTTCTAATATTGAAAAACTTATTTAAGCAGCAGAAGAAGATTTAACAGATTGGGCTGCCGTGGGATCAGCAGGCAACTGTGGAAGAGTAACAGTAAAACGAGTTTCAACTCCAGGGATGCTACTAACATCGATTGTTCCTTGATGAGCCTCAACAGCGCGGCGAACAATCGACAAACCGAGACCAGTGCCTTTGATTTGTTGAGAATGAGCAGTCTCAACTCGGTAAAAGCGATTAAAGATATATGGTAGATGCTCTGGCGGAATGCCTATGCCATTATCAGAAACACTAATAATCGTCTTACCGCCCTGAACCATTGCTTTGACAGTAATGAGTAGGCCAGGCTGATTATTTTGTTTCAGCGCATTCTCGATCATATTGAACAAAATCTGGGTCCAATAGAATACATCGCCATAGATCAAAAAGGGAGACTGAGAGAGTTCAACTCGAATTGTAGCTTGTTTGTCGCTAGCAATCGATTCTAGACGTCCAATGACGTCTTCCACACAACTGCCAAAATCGAATAACGTGCGCTTAAGCATATTCTCTGAATTTTCCAATTTTGAAATCATCAACATGTCTTCGACAATTCGGATAATTCGTTTACAGTGTTTTTGCATCATGTTGAGAATGCGTTTGCGCATCACAGAATCGCCTGCGAGGTCTTCGTCTTCCAGCAAGTTTTCGAGATAACCGTGAATAATAGTTAATGGAGTCCGGAGTTCATGAGACGCATTAGCTACGAAATCACGCCTCACCGTCATCGTACGGTGCTCTTCAGTAATATCATGGAAAAGGATACCTATTTGATTCAAATCAGCCTGTAGAGGTGTTGAGACAACTTGAACAACACATTCTTTATGCTTCCTACCTTGTCCGCTAATGTCAAGCGTCACTGTTATTTTCTGACTGACTGGATCACAATTTCTGAAAACCTCTCGATAAAATTGGTGAAGCGTTTCGTTTTCTGGGGACAAAAACACATTGCCGCCAACGCGCCCAGATTCCCCTAAAAGGTTACTTGCAGCCTGGTTCGCTATCAGTACCCTCCCATGTCTGTCGGCGACGAGGAAGGCATCTCCCATGGCCTCTAGAACGGCTTGGCGATCCGAAACGAAATGTTCTCGGGATTGGGCTGTATTTTTTTGTAGGTCCAAATATTGTTTTTTTTGCAGTTTCATCTGCATAGAAAACGATCCTTCGCGGTAAGCCCAAAAACCCACCGTTCCTATCAAAAGCGACAACAAGGTAATGTCAAAAGGGTCCACGTAAGTACAGCAAAGCCGAAAATCGAAGTTAAAACATTACTGGAAATCTAATTTTGAGGCGGCAACATAAACCGATAACCAATACCACGGACAGTCTCAATCATGCCCGAGTAAATGCCCAATTTTTGACGAAGTCTTTTCATATGGGTATCAAGTGTTCGGCTATGAACTTCATCGCTATAACCCCAAACGGAACGAAGCAGTTCATTTCTATCTTGCGTCCTTCCCTCTCGCTCTACAAGATAGAGCAACAGTTTGAATTCCGTATTTGTTAGATCAACTGGTTCACTATCGATATAAAATTTTAGAGCATTTTTGTCAAATACCAGAGGGCCACATGTGATCCGGACTTCTCCAGGTTTATTCTGGTTACGTTTCAAAATTGCTTGGACCCGCAAAATCAGTTCTTTGGGACTGAAAGGTTTCGTAACGTAGTCGTCAGCTCCTAACTCCAGTCCAAATATTTTATCATCAAGTTGAGCTCTTGCAGTTAAAAACAAAACAGGTATCGATGCAGTCCGAGCATCACGTCTCAATTCCTTGAATACTGAAAATCCATCCTTACCTGGCATCATCACATCGAGGATGATCAAGTTGGGAATCGTACGTAGAGCGGTTTCTAGGCCTTCAACTCCGTTGCTAGCTTTGATAACTTCGAATCCCTTGCGCACCAGGTTGAGCTCGACCAGCTCCGCTATGTCTAGGTCGTCTTCAACGATAAGAATGCGTTCCATGCCTACTTCAATAATACATCATGCCTATTGTGCGAAATCTTTTGTGTGACAAAATGATCACACGTTTTAACAAAAGCTCATCAACCTAAGATTTCACAACCTGTGGATGCCCTAGAAAATTGCACCAGGATAACTTGTTGATAATTATCAACAAGTAATTCACAACAGATTTTTACACATCGTTGTTGCCGAAACAGTGCTATAACAATCAATTTGGAATAAATTACTTGTGATACTTATTGACATATTCACACTCCCTACAAACACAAATTTTATATATAGAATAAAAGAAATTTTTCGTTGAGCTTGCGGATAAGAAAGAATTGAAGACCAGTTGAATTAAGGTAACATAGAGGCATGTCATACAACACAGAGCATGTCGTATGGATGCAACGTGCAATTGATTTAGCCCAATGTGGTATTGGCATGACAAGTCCTAATCCGCCAGTTGGAGCTGTATTGGTGGCACATGGGCGGATTTTAGGAGAAGGGTTTCATCATCGAGCGGGAATGCCTCATGCAGAACGAGAAGCTATTGCCAATGCTTTGGCTAGAGGCAATGGCCATTGGCTTGAAGAAGCAACGTTGTACGTAACATTAGAGCCTTGCAGTACAGTAGGTCGTACTCCTGCTTGCACAGATGCTATTCTTGAAAACCACATCAAAAAAGTTGTCTATGGTGCTCAAGATCCTAATCCCAAACATGCAGGTGCAGCAAAAACTCTGTTACTCAAACACGGAGTTGAAGTCGTAACCGGTGTACTAGAACGTGAGTGCCAACATCTAATCCGCGCATTTTCCAAAACTATTCTAACAGAGAGACCGTGGATTATTGTAAAAACAGCTATGAGCTTAGATGGACATATTACCCGAGCTCCCGGTAAATCCTCTTGGTTGACTTCGCAGGCTTCCAGAAATTACGTTCATACTTTGCGAGCTCAAGTAGATGCAATTTTAACAACAGGAGAAACTATTCGAAAAGACAATCCTGCTTTGACAATTCGTACACCCGACCGGCCAATTCCTGCCGAGAAAACCCAACCTTGGCGAATTGTTGTGACTCAACATAAGGAATCTTTGCCCAAAGAAGCGTCTTGTTTCACAGATCAATGGGCCAATAGAACTATTTTGTTGGAGAATATTGTTGACTATCAACAAGTTATGAATAATTTATATCGAGAATACAATATATCGTCTATTCTTGTTGAATCAGGAGGTCATTTTGTAGGAGAATTATTGCAACGACGTTTAGTTGATGAGTGGATAGGCTTTTATGCTCCATTGATTACAGGAGGAGGAATTCCAGGTGTGGTCAACTCCGGTTTTTTTAATCAAGAGATTAGACTCCAAGATGTCTCATGGACATCATTTGGTGATGATTATTGTGTTCGAGGTTTAGTTTGCTACGAAGAGTAACTACTTCCAGAGTAGTAAAATCCTGGAACTTTCTTTATGGGAGATTCTACAAATTAATTGATTACAAGTCATGGAATCAACGACTCTGTTGCAACGTAGTGCAAAAAAGAACGGAGACATAAGTTACCTCTGAAATCAATACCCTTTCGACCTACTCTGCAGACCGCGGCATACCCTATTGGGCATACCTATTTTATAACAGACACTTCATTTTAACTTCTGCCAACTGGTTGCTGACTTGACGTGCGGACATTGTGCCCCCAAAGATTGTCTTGTAACGGAACATGGGTACTTCGTTCAGACTTCGCTGATGGTAACCCGTCTTCTTCCAGGTCTCCACCCCTTCTTGTCCGATATCCTGGATAGACTGGTTACGTTGGGCTACATGTGGCCCTTCTCCACCTTGCGGTGGATAGGAAGGACGGCATTCTTTGCGGTGGGATAACCTGTATAACCTCATTTCCCAATATCTTCCGGAATCCGAACTTGTCGTATCCTCCGTCTCCTTTGAATGTCTTGAGCCTTTTAGATTCGCCACTGAGCATGTCTGAACCTACCCACCGAATCGCTTTTTTTCATTACCTGTCAGTCGCGTTACCAGGATTTCCTGGGAGACAAGATCCACGCAGAGGCGTAACTTCTTCAATCAGCGGTGCTTAGTCCAGCGGTGCTTGCGGAATTTCCATTCACCCTCACCCAACACTTTCAAGCCTGTGGAGTCAATCCCGAGTATCAAGTTCTCCCTTTGATCCAGGTGTTCCTTGATAGAGAGCGGAACCAATACCTGTCGGCGGTTCAAGGTCGTATCGTTCGGGATGGGCAGTCTGGAAAGGACAAGTAGGTTGAAGAGGCTTGTCAGAAAGCCTTGGACTTGACGAAATTTCAACAAATAGACAGTCTTGATCAAAAGGCAGCACAGATGATGCTGTCACTATAAACGCATTCGCTAGCCACTTCCTTTTTATCCGAAAGGGACTTCCATTCATCCAGTAGATCCTGATTGATCTAGAGGTCAAGGCTGCTTAGTCAGCAAAGATTTTTATGGTACGCTTGCCAGTTACGAATTTTATACTTATTGTTGTTGTGATTTATTGAATTGTCTGTATTGGATTTTATCTTTTGTATTTTTACTTTGACAAAGATAAACTCAATAGAGCAATCCGTTTCTCGGTGTTACAACAAAGTCTTCTGAATAACCAATATTGGTATACTTATTCTTACTAATTTTCGATCGAATCAGTGCTGATTTAAGAAAATTGTGTATGCCTCAATTTTTTTATTCGCTTTAGTAGACAATATGGGGGAAAACTATTTTCGTACCGAGAGGATTCGTTAAAAGTAAAAAATTAAAGAGACCATACATCCTTGAAAAAAATCATGAATCTAGGGACATAAATATTGAGCACAGATGTTTATATATTTTTCTTTTTAAGCCAGACGAGGAGGATGGCTATATCAGCTGGTGTGATACCTGGAATTCTGGAGGCTTGACCAATGGTAGTTGGGCGAATAGATGAGAGTTTAAGAATAGCTTCTCTTTTGAGAGCATGGATAGTTTCGTAATCAATGCTATCTGGAATAGTTTTGTCGTCCATGCGAGACATTTTTTCGGCTTGCTTAAGTTGACGAGCAATGTGGCCTTCGTACTGAATTTCAGTGGCAATATAATCCCAATGTTCCACGTGGAACATTTTCAATAGATTTTCAGGAAGATTTTGCCAAGAATTACCAGCTCGTTTAAGCCATAGATCGAGAGAGACTCCGTCGTACTTAATGTGGTGAACTTGAGCGATTGCAGTGTTGATATCTTGGATTTTCTGTTGGACGTGCTGATAACGTTCATGATCGACCAATCCTTTTTCGTAGGCAAGTGGGACGAGACGCATATCAGCATTATCTTGGCGAAGCAAGAGGCGAAATTCTGCTCTACTGGTAAACATGCGATAAGGTTCTTGAGTACCTTTTGTGACGAGATCATCGATCATAACGCCAACATAAGCTTGATTTCGTTTAAAAACGATTGGGGATTTTCCTTTGATTTTAAGAGCAGCATTAGCACCAGCGACAAGCCCCTGAGAAGCTGCCTCTTCATATCCTGAGGTACCATTGATTTGACCAGCAAAATAAAGGTTTTCAATAAGGCGAGTTTCGAGGCTTGGATGAAGTTGTGTAGGGGGGCAAAAATCGTATTCGACTGCATATCCTGGTCGAATCAATTGTGCATTTTCCAATCCAGGGATTGTGCGAATGAATTGGCATTGGATTTCGTAGGGAAGAGAAGTTGAGACTCCATTTAGATAAAATTCGGATGAATGTCTTCCTTCTGGTTCAATGAATATTTGATGTTTGTCTTTATCAGCAAAACGTACTATTTTATCTTCGATAGAAGGGCAATAACGTGGTCCGATTCCTTCAATAATACCGCTGTACAGAGGGCTTTTATGGAGGTTATTGTGGATAACATCATGAGTTTGAAGATTAGTATATGTGATCCAGCAAGGAGATTGTTTAATAGTAAAGTTTGGATCAGCCCAATAATTTAGCGTAGAAAATGGTTGATTGTAGTGGTGAAGGGTTTGTTGAGAACAAAAGCTAAAGAGAGGAGGATTGGGATCACCATTTTGGATAGTACATGCATTGAAATTGATCGAATGAGCATTGACTCGTGGAGAGGTACCTGTTTTTAGGCGATCGACTTCAAATCCAATTTCTTTGAGGTTTTGAGAGAGTGAGCTAGCTGCACAACCGAGGCGGCCACCTGGAAAATGGAGTTGACCAACATGGAGAAGGCCTTGCATAAATGTACCAGAACAGAGTACGACAGATTTAGCGTGAATGGGAAATTGGAGATCAGTTAGTACGCCATAGACGCGTGATTGAGAATCAACGAGAATTTGAGTAGCGGCTCCTTGGAAAATATGGATATTAGGGTCATTTTCCAAAATCCATTTAGAGCGAACTCGATAAGCGACTTTATCGCATTGAGCTCGGGGTGATCGTACGCTAGGTCCTTTTGATGAATTGAGCATGCGAAATTGAATACCTGTTGCATCGGCATTTTGAGCCATGGCGCCGCCTAAAGCATCAATTTCTCTGACGATGTGTCCTTTGGCAAGTCCGCCAATAGACGGATTGCAAGACATTTGTCCGATAGTATCAAGGTTTTGAGTGAGGAGGGCGACAGAGCATTGGAGGCGCGAAGCAGCTAATGCAGCTTCAATACCAGCATGACCGCCGCCTACAACGAGGACGTCAAATTGAAATGAATGATTTTCCATAGAGGTGAAAATCAGGAGGTAAGAGAGATGGCGAGTTGGTGAAGAATAAGTTGAGGATTTAAAGATGAGGTAGTCAATAGTTTATCAGCTTTGAGGCAAGCAGCTAAATCTTTTTTTAATCGAGCGATGGATTTGTTTCGGATTTTTTTTGCAGCTAGCGAAATTGCAAAGTAATTAGGAGTTCCATCCTTTTTGATAGGGATGATTTTTTTGGCGTATTCAGGAATATTATCGAGTTTTTTGTAAAGATCAGATTTGAGTTCGAGATTTATGGAAAAGGCATCACAGATGACTCGCGCTACGATCATACTACGAAGGAGGGGGATGAATGCAGCGCGAATGATAGCTATTGGTTTTTCTCCGTTTTCTAATTGATAATCAATAAGTTGTATTGCTTCATCAGTTTTTTGGGATTCGATAGCACGTGAGATTTCAAAGATGATACCAGTTCGTGTTCTTGGCACCATGATTTGAATATCTTTTTCTGTAATTTGTCGACGTTCTACCCCTAAGTAAATATCAAGTTTTTCTATTTCAGAAATGATTTGGCGAGATGATTCGCTAACGCGATGGATAAAAAGATCGAGGGCATTAGACTCAAAGGTAAGATTATATTTTTGGGCGATAGAAATAGCATTAGAAGCGACTTCTTCTTCCCAGCCACTTTGGCTAAGGTCTGGCTTTAAAAATTCCTCGAACATTGCATTTTTCATGAGGAATTTGTTGAATTTACGCCTTTTATCGAACTCAGTTGCAGAAATGAGTAAAGCGACATCGTCAGGAAGGGAAGGAGTAATAGCGTTTTGAATGAGTTGTAATCCTTGTTCAGAGGCTTCGTTTTTAGCTATGGGGGAATCTCCTAGGAAATTGGCATTTTTTAACCAGACGATTTTAAGACCAGGAAAGAAAGGTAAAGTTTCAATAGCATTCCGAGTTTGTCGGCAGATTGCTAGAACAGATTGATTATCGTCTCCTGGTACAGCAGTGCCGTCGATAATTTCGTGAGAGAAGGAATTGGTACCGTTCGACAAGATTGCGAAACATTCGGCGGCGCGTTGGGACACAAACCCTTCATCATTTCCACAAATGACGATTAAGTGTGAGAGATCCTGAACCATGAAGTGCTCAAGTTATAGAAAAAGCGGTTCAAACGGTCAACCCTAGGTACTCAAATTTATTTGTTCTACAGATTAAGTGAAGGGATATTTTCTTTTTCATATCATTACGTCTTGAATTTTTAATACATTCTGTAAATTTGACGTTGTATGGTCCTTTCCTCATGGAGACGCTTTTTTGGTGCTTCAAGTATGTTTTTGGTACTTGCCTTGGGGTTCTTTGCGTATTGGAGGTGGTTTTACAATACTGAATCCAAACAGCAAATTCATCCTATTAAGCAGTACACTATTCAAAAGGGAGCTTTATTTTCAGATGACGATGTTCCGACATTGAGTGCGCTTAATCATGAAATGTCGATAATATCGGCACGGGCTTCACAATCTCTTGTTACCATTTCTGCGGTAGGTTCGACGTTAAGCAATCGTATGAATTACAATGGACACGGGGCGAGCCGAATTGTTAGCCGGAAGCAGGGGTCTGGTGTTATAGTTTCTTCTGAGGGGCATATTATTACTAATTTTCATGTGATTGATGGTCAGTCGTACATTCAAGTAGTCCTTGACGATGGAACAGTGGAAACAGCTCGGTTAGTGGGTAGTGACAATATGCTTGATATTGCTGTGTTAAAGATCGATGTAAAAGAACCTTTAAAACCCATTCCTTTTGGTGATAGCGATCAAGTACAGACTGGAAATTTTGTAATGGCTTTGGGTACGCCATATGGTTGGACCAAAACGGTTACGCAAGGGATTGTGTCTGGTCGAGATCGACAGATGGGGAGCTTAGGGGTCAATTACATTCAGACAGATGCTACCATCCACCAGGGAAATTCTGGGGGTCCGTTGATTAATATTTACGGAGAAATGATTGGGATTAATTCTTCGGTGTTGGCAGCAGGGCGTACAGCATCTGGAACCTTGGGATTTGCTATTCCATCTAATCTTGTTCTTCAAGCTTTCAAGCAAATTTGTGAACATGGTCGACCAATGAGGGGATACCTAGGGATTGATTTTATTGAGCCGACGCCACGTATTCGTGAACTTATCCATTACGTAGAAGATAAAGGAGCTATCATCAATCTTGTGCGTTACAATTCACCAGCTGAACGTTCGGGACTCAAAGTGGGCGATGTAGTGTTGGAATGCAACAAAAGCGAAATTTCTAACCGTACAGAATTGTTAAGGAAATTAGAAACATTGCAAGGGGGCGATGTTATCAAATTTGTGGTTTGGCGACAGGGTAAGAAAGTTAATATCAACATTACATTGGATGATATGGCTAAGGAGGTAGAGCACAATATGACATCTCTCCTAGCAAGCCACGGCATTAGAGCTCGAAACCTTACTCTTGAAGAGCTTTCCTTCAATATCAACGGAGTTTACATTGAAAAAGTCAATACAAGTAATATTTCGACAGGTACCGTATATGAAGATATGGGAATACGAACAGGGGATTTAATCGTTGGCGTTGATAATCAGCGTATTTATTCGTTAAAGGAACTGAACGAAAAACTCAAACGTCCCGTTATACTCAATCTAATTCGTGGGAATCGTTTATTTAGAATTCGGGTTGATATGACTCGTTCTGTTGTGACATCTGCTGAAAGTGGATTTAACAATGTGTAATATTAAATTAATTACATTTTTTGGATTTGTTGTTGTAGTTTTTTCTATAGGGTACAGTAATATTCTGGAAAGTAAAAAAAATACATGGGTAAATTCTAAAATTGTTTTTAGGGAACCAGAGACAGATGAGTTGAAACTTTATAGGATGGATTGTGGAATGATGGGGACAGTGGTGACGATCAAGGTTTATGCAAAATCGCGAGAACAGGCTGAATCAGCATGCCGTAAAGCAATTACAGAAGGGAAGAAACTTGAACATATACTATCGCCACGAGATGCATGCAGTGAATTAGTTCAATTGAATTGTGTTCCACATGGAACGTTTTCGGCTGTATCTCCGGAATTAGCAAAGGCTTTGAAGGTTGCATTAGATTATGCTCGTTTGACAGATGGATATTTTGATCCGACAATAGGACCTTATGTACGATTGTGGCGGCATGCGAAGAGAACACATCAATTTCCAACAGCAGGCATGTTATTACGGGCCCGTGAAGCGGTCGGTTACTCAAAGATTTCGTTGTGTGGGGATGGAGTTCTGAAATCTGTTCCTAATATGCGAATTGATTTGGGTGGTATAGGGAAGGGGATGGTTATCGATGCCATGGGTGAAGTGCTTCGCCGAGAAGGTCTGAGGCAATTTTGTTTATCTAGTACGAGTGATGTTTTGGCAGGAGATGCACCTCCACATGCATCAGGATGGAAGGTAGCTATCGACTCAGGGAAAGGGCAGATTTCTGCTTACGTGATGTTGAAAAACGAAGCTGTTTCGACCTCTGGAAATAAGTACCAATATGTCGAGATAGAAGGAAAGAGTTACTCGCACATCATTGATCCTACAACAGGAATAGGAACAACGAGCCATCAATATATAACAATCCGTTCGACTTCAGCTACAGAAGCCGATGCCTTGGCTACAGCATGTTCTGCCTGCCCACCGCAATGGATCAATAAAATTTTAGAACGATTTCCTCGAGTTGTAATTTACCTATCAGGAGAAAAGGGATCAGAAAGGATAGGCCGCAAATCTCAATGAAATAGAGCGAAATAATTTACTTGTATAAGCAAGGATAAATTTAAATTTTAATCAAGGGCTTGGCTGGTATTACGCGCGGCTTCGCCGACAGCGTCACCGAACGAGCTGACATCTCTGCCCATGCCACTGACGGTGTTGCAGGAAGACAACATGAAAGTTGCGATAGCAACAAGGCTCATACTGAGAAGTAGTTTCATAGGGTATTGGATTTCTATTGATGAGGTTTTGTTCAAAATTATAGAGATTTTTTGATGGTATTCAATCAAATTAATTCACAAATCAATATGATGGGGTCTGTTTCAAATCCGCTGGTCCCATCAAGGTCAGTTAGTATGACTCTCAGCAGGCGACCCAACCCTTGTATTGGCTTGTAATACCTTTTACAAACTTATTATGTTCAACTACTAGTATCAATACAAAGATTGGATCGTTAACAAATCCACTAGACAAGAAACATGTCATTTAGCCGAGCTTAGAGTTGATCAATGATGTATTCTTTTATGCCATGTCAGCTAATGCTACTCTATCTCGGATCCAGTCCAAGACCTGTGGACTTCTCAACGTACCCTATCTCTTCCTAAATTTCGACAATACTTTTACCAACGGATTTGAAACAGACCCGAATTGTACGGCTTTCACCTCAAAGTGGTGAGCGAGCGGACACTAAGCGAGGGGTTGGAGTTCATCGACAACCGTTTCCATGTCGAGGGTAACTACAAGTACACCTACAACAAATGTCATTTGGCGATGGCGGACATCCATGCCACTGCCGTGAACTTCCTCAATGCATGGAACGCATCCCGGCGATTATCACGCAGTACAAGGAAAAGAACGGGGTACTGGAGCGTGAGATACCGCGGTTGCGAGAGAGGCGGTCAAGACGTGGAAGAAGGAGGACGGGTTGAAGTGGTTGAAGTCCGAACTTGCCACCCTCGATCGCAAGATACAGCTGGAACTGGCTCTCGCCACGGGGAAACAATGGACAAGGGCAGGAACAGGGAGGCGGTCAGGCGGTGGCAAAAACGGAGAACGTACCGAAACCGGATGTTGCCGCTCATAAGTTCATCCGTTACCATTATAATAGGTAACCCGGGCATTCCCGAAAGCAAGGAAGCCCGTGGCATGAAAATCTGAGAAAGAACCGACGACGGAGTTAAGTGCCTGCCATCGGCTTCTATTTTTATCACACCACCCTCTCTCGCATCCGATACTCATTCGGCGTACACCCCACCACTTTTTTGAACATCCGGCTCAAATGATGCGGATACTGGAATCCTACTTGATAAGCTATCTCACTCACGGTCTTGTTTGTGCTTGCCAGTAGCTCCTTGACACGGTTGATGACGATGAGGTGAATGTATTCGATAGCGGACTTTCCTGTCTCTTTCTTGATAAGGTCGCCGAAATAGTTGGCGGAGAAGTGGAGCTGGTCGGCACACCAGGCCACAGAGGGCAGACCGATTTGTTCGGGTTTGTCGGAATCAAAATAACCGGTCATCAGTTCCTCAAAACGGGTGAGAACATCGCGGTTGATGGTTTCGCGGGTGGCAAACTGGCGGTCGTAGAAACGGAGGCAATGGTTGAGCAGGACTTCGATATTGGAGGTGATGATGCGGTGGCTGTGCTTGTCGATGCTGTGGTGCAGTTCTTCCTGTATCTCGGTGAAGCAGTTGAAGATGGTCTGGCGTTCACGCTTGGACATGTGCAGGGCTTCGTTCACTTTGTAGGAGAAGAAGGTGTATTCCTTCATCTTGCGGGCAAGGCTTGTGCCGTGCAGCAGGTCGGGATGGAAAAGCAGGCAGTAGCCTTCGGGATTGGCAGTCTCGCCGCCATCGTCAATACCGGCCACCTGACCGGGTGCCACGAATACCAACGTACCTTCCTGATAGTCATACTGGCTCCGTCCGTAAGTCAGCTTGCCGTGTATTTTCTCTTTCAGGTAAATGCCGTAGAAACCATAGAGTTTCTTCTTATGCTTCAACACCTTGACTTCGCGGAAGTCGATGAACGTAACTAGCGGGTTCAGTGTCTCTATGTCTAAGAACTCGTTATAATCGTGGATACTGCTGATATTTATGATGTCGCCCATATCTTATTTCCTCCATTATTTTAAGTATGATGGACTTTGTTGCAACGACAGGAAATGGGATGGTTTATTGAGCTTATCTTTACAAACGCACAAAAGATAAAATACAATAACAGACAACTCAATGAACCCTAACAAAAGTAAACATAAAATCCGTAACTGGCAAGCGTACAATAAAAATCTTTGCAGACGGGGCAGCCTTGACCTCTAATCTAGTCTCCCAGGAAATCCTGGCAATGCAGCTGACAGGTAATGAGAAAGGTGAGACGGAGGTAGGTTCAGACATGCTCAGCGGCGAATCTAAAAGGCTCAAGACATTCAAAGGAGACGGAGGATACGACAAGTTCGGATTTCGGAAGACATTGGGAAATGAGGTTATACAGGTTATCCAACCGCCAAAGAATGCCGTCCTTCCTATCCACCGCAAGGTGGAGAATGGTCACATTTAGGCCAATGTGACCAGGCCATCCAGGATATCGGACAAGAAGGGTTGGGGGCCTGGAAGAAGAAGACGGGTTACCATCAGCGAAGTCTGAACGAAGTATCCATGTTCCGTTACAAACAATCTTTGGGGGGAACAATGTTCGCACTAAAGTTAGCAACCAGTTGGCAGAAGCTAAAATGAAGTGCCTGTTATTAACAGGTATGCCCAACTGGGTATGCCGATGGTCTAGAGAGTAGGTTGAAGGGGTATTGATTTCGGAGGAAAATGTCTCTGTTCTTTTTTCACTACGTTGCAACAAAGTCAGTGTGATGCCACAAAATTAGTCTTTTCCATGGTCTTTTTATCACACGAGAAACCAAATCTGTAAAATGGGTGCTTCTATCTGTAATCTGTGTATGGACAGAGATTCATTATCGACGTAATTTTGTATTAGAAATCAAACTAAATAATTTAAGAATATGAATACAGTAAAATTGAGAAACGGCGTGGAAATGCCGATGTTGGGTTATGGAGTTTATCAGGTGTCGCCGTCGGAGTGCGAACGGTGCGTGAGGGATGCCATCAGCGTGGGTTACCGTCTGATTGACACGGCACAGGCATACGGCAACGAGCAGAACGTGGGCAATGCCATCCAGAATTGCGGTGTGCCCCGCGAGGAACTGTTTATCGTAACGAAGGTATGGATTTCCAATGCCGGATACGAGCGGGCAAAGGCCAGCATCGACGAATCGCTCCGCAAATTGCAGACCGACTACATTGACCAGTTGCTTATCCACCAGCCTTTCAACGACTACTATGGCACATGGAGGGCAATGGAGGAAGCGTACAAGGCTGGCAAGCTCCGCGCCATCGGCGTATCGAACTTCTACCCCGACCGCTTTATCGACTTGGCTGAGTTCAGCGAGATACCGCCAATGGTCAATCAGGTGGAGACACACGTATTCAACCAACAGATAGAGGCGCAGCAGATTATGCAGCGGTACGGCACACACATTATGGCGTGGGGACCCTTTGCCGAGGGACGTAACAATTTCTTCAGCAACGAGACACTAAACGCCGTGGGCAAGATATATGGCAAGAGTGCCGCACAGGTTGCCTTGCGTTACCTCATCCAGCGCGGCGTGATTGTCATTCCGAAGTCCGTCCGAAAGGAGCGTATGGAGCAGAACTTCGATGTGTTCGACTTCACGTTGAACGATGAAGATATGCAACGCATTCGCCAGTTGGACTTGGGTCACAGCCTGTTCTTCTCGCACTATGATCCGCAGACGGTGAAATGGCTTTGCGATTATGGAAAGAGCAAATAAAGACAGGCAACTGAAAGTGTTGATGGTAAACGGAAACCCGCGCCGCAGCGGGAATACGTTTACCGCACTTTCGGAAGTGGCGAAGACGTTGGATGAAGAAGGAATCGTGTCTGAAATAGTTCCGTTCCTATTGGCAACCGTCCCGTGCAGGGTTGTATAGGTTGCTATAAGTGCGTGGAGAAAGGTATTTGCGTTTTTCACGATGAAATCTATCTAACTTTGCGCGAGAAGCTGGCGGAAGCAGACGACATCATCATCGGCTCGCCGGTCTATTCCGCAGGACCTGCCGGAAGTCTTTGCGTCTTGTTCGGCCGTCTGTTTTACTTCAGTGGACAGTTGGCTGAGTACAAACCGGCGGCTTTTGTAGTGGTTTGTCGGAGTGGAGGAGCTACCGCCACATTCGACAGTCTGAATAAATAGCTTCACCATCCTCAATATGCCCCGTCGAGCCGTCGCAATACTGGGACAGTGTATACGGACGCAATCCGGGCGAAACCTTGCAGGATGCCGAAAGACTCCAAACGATGCGTACCTTGACTCACAATATGGCGTGGATGCTGCGCAACCTGCGGAACAGCAATACCCTGCCCGAAACAGAAGGACGGGTACAAACCAACTTTATCAGATAACAGCGTATGAAAAAGATATTCCAGACACTTTGTCTGTTGCTTGTTGCGACAATAGCAACGGCTTGCGACAATACGGCGAGCAACGTACCCCTCGGTCCGATTGACGAAGCACCTACTGAGGATGACCCGAATGCGGAACACATCTATCTGTGGCCGGAAGGCAATATGCCGACCGAGACCAACTACACCGTAAACAACGGCAACTATCAGGACGACCCGGATTTTCGCCCCAATATGGTCTGGTACCCCGTGCCGAACGGCGTGGAAGTGAAAGGTGCCGTGATGGTATGTCCCGGTGGAGCGTTTATGTTCCGCAGTAGGAACGAGGGCGCACCTGTTGCCGAGCGGTTGGCGGAACTGGGCTGGCAGAGCTTTGTGGTAAACTACCGTGTCCGTCCTTATACAATGGAGGAAGGTAGCCTGGACTTAGCACGTGCCATCCGCTATGTCCGCAGCCACGCCGCTGATTATGGTATCTCCCCCGACCGTATCGCATCGGTTGGTTTCTCCGCAGGCGGCATTCTTTGTGGCGACGAGGCATTGCATTTTGACGGACAGGTGAACGGCACAGCGTTGGATGACAGTTACATTCCTGATGCACTCGACGAGGTATCGGCAGACGTATGCGCCATCGGTATGATTTACTCGTTCTACGGACGGCTGAGCGTATCGAACAACAACGTGGACGCCCTACGTGCCGGAGGCATTCCTCCGACATTCTACACCTATGGTACGGAAGATCCTTTCTACCGACAGTTCATCGCCAATGCCAATGCTGCCCGTGAAGTCGGCGTACAGGTGGAGGAACACGTACTGGACGGTTGGCCGCACGGCTTCGGTGCGCGGGGAGAATGGATCACGTGGTTCGACAGTTTCCTGACACAGATAATATCACATTGATTATCATTAGTGTCCGGTAAAAACGAATAAGACAAGATTGAGGTGGCCGCAATGCCCATAAAACGGACCTTACGGATAGCCTTGTGAAAAAGTAAGCCC